>JBBAWV010000004.1:1296-81916 GCA_040396995.1 Nodosilinea sp.
TCAGTGTGGGTCTGTTTGAAACCGACAAATACTTCGCCCCCAGCGACGGTCACGATCACGACCACCACGGACATGACCACCATGATCACCACGGCCACGACCACGACGACCACAGCCATTGCGATCACGACCATGGCCACTGTGAGCATGACCATGATCACGGGCACGACCACGGCCATCACCATTCCGATCACCTAGCGATTGATGGCTTTACCTCCCTTTCTTTCGCCAGTGATCGTCCCTTCGCCATTCGCAAGTTCCAACACTTTTTAGATAACCAACTGCCCGAAGCGGTCTTCCGGGCCAAAGGCATTCTTTGGTTTGATGAAAGCCCCAAACGTCACATTTTCCACCTCAGCGGCAAGCGGTTTTCTTTGGATGATGACGAGTGGAAAGGCTCACCCAAAAACCAACTGGTGTTGATCGGCCAAAACCTCGACCACGACACCCTGCGAGAACAGCTTAACCACTGTCTCTGTCTGCCCACCGCCAACCGAGGCAAGGGCTTCGGACGCTAGGTTGAACTATCCAAAAGCCAGGGTCAGTAGAACACAAACCAACTCTTTTGCCGTGAGCTAACTTACCCTGACAGGATGCCAGTTACACCCTAAATTCCTCCCCCAAAGTGGGATGGGACTTTGAACAGTTTCTCGCTCCCCTCTCCTGTCCTGGGAGATGGGCTGAGGGTGTAGCTTGTCTCCCGTCAGGGTGGGCCGCAGAGACGTTGTGATCTACCGAGGGCGATTGAAGCACCCTGGCTTTTTGGTTTCCAGTCCACCTTTACCAAGGCTTAAGTTCAGGCTAATCCAGGGTTAAAGGCATCCTTACCTAAGCTCTATAAGATACTCGCGTCATACTACGCGGGTTTCCATCTGGCCGAGCCATGGCGAAAAACAATTCTTTCCTTTCCAATCTTAAGAACGCGATCCACTCCGAAGATGCGGTCTACAACACCTCTAATAACGATTCCTTTGATCAAGTCCTGGAACGGGCTAGGGTCAGCCGTCGTGGCTTTCTGAAG
This sequence comes from Nodosilinea sp., assembly GCA_040396995.1. GTDB lineage: Bacteria > Cyanobacteriota > Cyanobacteriia > Phormidesmidales > Phormidesmidaceae > Nodosilinea. The sequence continues at coordinate 2,318 of JBBAWV010000004.1, forward strand.
GGCAGTTCTTCCCTGGCGGCGGCTTCCATGTTGGGCATGGGCTTGGCCCTGGGCACCGATGGCCTGAAAAAGGGCGGTCAACGGGCGGCGATGGCCTCTACCCGCAGCCTGAGTTTTTCTCCCGTTGCCAAAAATGTTGCCGACACCCTGACGGTGCCTCCGGGCTACACGGCGCGGGTGCTGCTGGCCACGGGCGACCCCCTCAAGGCGAACGTTACCCCCTACAAAAACGATGGCACCGATAACGACTTTGACGTGCGGGCAGGCGACCACCACGACGCCATGCACTACTTTGGCCTGAATCGGGCGGGCAACGGCTGGGATCCCAACGGGACGGATCGGGCGCTGCTGGCCATCAACCACGAAGTCTGCGAAGACCTAGGCTTTGTGCATCCCAACGGCCCTACGGACTACGGCCCCGAGAACACCAACGCCCGTCCCACGGTGGAAATTGACAAGGAAGTGGCCGCCCACGGCGTCACGATTGTGGAAGTGGTGAAGCAGGGCAATACCTACGAAATCAACCGCAACTCCCGCTTCAATACCCGCATCACCGCCGCCACCCGCTGCCAAATCACTGGCCCCGCCCGCCGCAGCGCCATGCTGGCTACGGCTTTCTCCCCCAGCGGCGAGCAAACACGCGGCACCCTCAACAACTGCGCCAACGGCTACACCCCCTGGGGTACCTACCTCACCTGCGAAGAAAACTGGGCCGGATACTTCCACCGCCGCGAAGAGGACAGCGCTCGCACCGAGAAGGAAGTGGCCTCCTTTAAGCGCTACGGTGTCGGCAATGAAACCTCTGGCCGCTACAACTGGTCTCGTCCGGGGGCCAACGACCGCACGGATATCTACCGTCGCTGGGATGCCAGCAAAACGGCGGATCGCCCCCAGCAGGACTTCCGCAACGTGGCCAACACCTTTGGCTGGGTGGTGGAAATTGACCCCTTCAACCCCAATGCCATGCCCCACAAGCGCACCGCCATCGGTCGCTTTGCCCACGAGGGTTGCTGGGCGGCTCCGGCGGTGGAAGGCCAATCCCTGGTGTTCTACTCCGGCGACGATTCCCGCAACGAGTACATCTATAAGTTTGTCTCCGCCGCCAAGTGGGATCCCCGCGATGCCAACCGAGGCCTCGCCGCTGGGGATAAGTACCTGAACGAAGGCACCCTCTACGCCGCCAAATTCAACGATGACGGCAGCGGCGAATGGCTACTCCTCACCCTCAGCAACCCCAACCTGGCCAACTACGCGGACTACGATTTTGCCGACGAAGCCGATGTGCTGATTAACGCCCGCATTGCCGCCGATGCCGCCGGGGCCACCAAGATGGATCGGCCTGAGTGGGGCGGCGTTAGCCCAGTCACCGGGGAAGTCTACTTCACCCTCACCAACAACGTCTCCAGCAGCAGTGGGCGCGGCGTCAAGACCGAACTGGATGCTGCAAACCCCCGCTACTTCGCCGACGACAAGGACGGCAAGGTGAGCTCTGGCAACGTCAACGGCCACATCATCCGCTGGCGGGAAGCGGGCGACAACCACACCGCCACCCGCTTTACCTGGGATGTGTACCTATTCGGGGCCCGTTCCACGGCGGATGCCAACATCAACCTGTCCGGCCTCACCGAAGAAAACGCCTTCTCCAGCCCCGACGGTCTGTGGTTTAGCGACGCGGTGCCCGGTCTGCTGTGGATTCAAACCGACGACGGCTTTATGACCAACACCAGCAACTGCATGATGCTGGCGGCGCTGCCCGGTCGGGTGGGCGATGGTGGCCCCAAAACGGTGCTGAACAAGTCGGTGCCCATCAACAACAACGCCGACCAAGCGGTGCAAACCTTTGTGGGCCAAGAGGCTAGCCCCACGGTGCTGCGGCGCTTCCTGGTGGGGCCAAAGGATTGCGAAATCACCGGAATCACCGAAAGCCCCGATGGCAAGGCGATTTTCGTCAACATCCAACATCCCGGCGAAAATAGCACCTCCGCCACCGACCCCACCCAGTTCACTAGCCACTGGCCCGATGGCGGCAACGCCCGCCCCCGTTCGGCCACGGTGATCATCACCCGCAACGACGGCGGCACCATCGCGGTGTAGGGGCACCCGATCAACGCGATAGTTGGATTCTTAGAAGCCAGCTATGACGAGATCCCAGGGTTCTTGAAGAACCCTGGGATCTTGCGATTCAATCTTGCTTTTCTACCCCCGTCCCACCGAGCGGTAGCCTTCTCGCCCCCAGCTACTTACACTGAAAGGACTGCTTTTAACCGATCCGCGTCTATGACCATTGCTAGCGCCCCTTCGCCCATCAACTGGGACACCTTCGCACGCTCCTTGGGCGACCTTGAGGTGGTGCGGGATCCTAGCCAACTGGAGAAGTTATCGAAGGACTACTATCACTTCAGTCCGGTGCTCCAGGGTCAGTTGACGGGCTACGTTGCGGATTTAGTGGTGCGGCCCAAAACGGAAGCCGAGGTGATCCAGGTGGCCCAGCGCTGCGTGGCGGATCGGGTGCCGCTGACGGTGCGAGGGGCAGGTACGGGTAACTATGGCCAGTGCATTCCCCTCGCGGGTGGAGTGGTGTTGGACATGGGCACCATGAACCAGGTGAAGTGGGTGAAGCCGGGGATGGCTTGTGTAGAGCCAGGGGCTAGGCTAGCGGCGATTGACCGAGTGGCGCGGGAGACGGGTTGGGAACTGCGGATGGCCCCTTCTACCTACCGAACGGCCACCATAGGCGGCTTTATTGCGGGTGGAAGCGGCGGCATGGGATCGATTACCTACGGCCAGCTACGGGATCGGGGCAACCTCAACGCCGTGCGAGTGGTGACGATGGAGGATCAGCCTCGCGTCATAGAGCTGCGGGGCGATGCGATGCAGCAAGTGAACCACGCCTACGGCACTAACGGCATCATCACCGCACTAGAAATTCCCCTGGGGCCAGCCTACCCCTGGGCAGAAGCGATTGTGGTGTTTGACGACTTTATGGTAGCGGCGCGATTTGGTCAGGTTTTAGGAGAATCGGACGGGCTGATCAAAAAGCTCATCACCGTATTTGCTTGGCCTGTACCCAGCTACTTTGGGGCGCTTCAGGCCCATCTACCGGAGGGCAAGGCAGCGGCCTTTGTGATGATTGCGGAACCGTCCCTAGAACTTTTTGGAGAACTGGTGAAAGAGTTTGGCGGCACCGTAACCTGCCAGAAATCTGCCCAGGAAGCGAGGAAAGGCACCCTACTGGTGGAATTTACCTGGAACCACACCACCCTCCATGCCCGTAGTGTGGATCCCGGCCTCACCTATCTGCAAACCCTGTTTCCCTACGATGCTGATTTGAAGGGCGTCGAACACTTCTATCACCACTTTGGCGATGAGGTGTTGATGCATCTAGAATTTTTGCGCGTGGGGGGACGAGTGTGTCCGGCGGCGCTGCAACTAGTGCGCTACACCACCGAGTCCCGCCTCAACGAGATCATCCGCTACCACGAAGACCATGGAGCCTTCATCGCCAACCCCCACACTTACTTACTCGAAGATGGCGGCATGAAGCAGGTGGATCACGCCCAGGTAAACTTTAAGGCCCAGGTGGATCCCTATGGCCTACTCAACCCCGGCAAAATGCGCGGCTGGCTAGAACGACAGGGACAGTAAGGTGGGCAATACTCACCCATGAGGGTGCGCTTGCCGTTTGCGTCAATAAACTTGCTAGGTGATCTGGGAAGCTGTGTTGTTAAATCAAGCAGCTCAGATCCCTAGTTTTTTGGCTAAACAGCAGGTTTTCCCGATAGTCCACGGGGCAGTCAATGACGGCGGGGACGTTGTCCTCTAGGGCCATCTTCAGCGTGGGGATCAGGTCTTCCGTGGATTCCACCCGATAACCCTTCAGGCCCATGCTTTCGGCTAGTTTGACGAAATCGGGGTTGTTGAAGTGGATGTAGGAGGACTCGCCGTAGTAGTTCATCTGCTTCCACTCAATCAGGCCATAGCCGCCATCGTTGAAGATCACCGTCACAAAGGCGGTGCCGATACGCAGGGCGGTTTCCAGTTCCTGGCAGTTCATCATGAAGCCGCCGTCCCCCGTTACCGCCACCACTTTACGGTTGGGGTGTACCAGCTTAGCCGCTAGCCCGCCAGGAATGGCAATGCCCATGGCCGCGAACCCGTTGGAAATCAGGCAGGTGTTGGGCCGCAGACAGTGATAGTTGCGGGCCATCCACATTTTGTGCGCCCCCACATCGGAAATCACGATGTCGTCGGGGCCGAGGACTTGGCGCAGGTCGTAGATCAGCTTTTGGGGCTTGACGGGGAAGCCGTAATCATCGGCGTACTGCTCATAGTCGGCGCGGATTTCGTCGCGAATTTTGAGGGCGGTGGGTTCGGGACAGCCCTGGCGCTTCACCCGCTGCAAAATTTCGTGCAGAGAGTCGGAAATGTCGCCAATCACCTCCACTTTGGGGATGTAGCTGCTGTCTACCTCGGCGTGGGTGAGGTTGATGTGGAGGATGGGCAGCTTGCCGTCGGGGTTCCAGCGTTTCGGGGAATATTCCACCAGGTCGTAGCCCACGGCGATGATCAAGTCCGCCGTTTCCATGGCGCAGGTGATGAAGTCCCGCTGTTGCAGACCAAAGGTCCACAGGGCCAGGGGATGGGTGTAGGGAATCACGCCCTTGCCCATGAAGGTGTTGGCCACGGGGATATTGAGCTGGGTGGCAAATTCCGTCAGAGCCTCACTGGCACGGGCACGAATGGCCCCATTGCCCACCAAAATCATCGGGTTGCTGGCCTGGGAAATGGCCACCGCCGCCTGCTGAATACTCTGGAACGAGGCGTAGGTTTTTTCCTGGCCGTCTTTTCGCAGGGGCAAGCCTTGGACTTCCATCTCCGCGATGTTCTCCGGCAGGTCGATGTGGACGGCACCGGGCTTTTCGGTCTGGGCAATCTTAAAGGCTTTGCGGACAATTTCCGGCGTGTTGCTAGGCCGCACAATTTGGGCGTTCCACTTCGTCACCGGGGCAAACATGGCCACGAGGTCGAGGTACTGGTGCGATTCAATGTGCATCCGGTCGGTGCCCACCTGGCCCGTAATCGCCACCAGCGGAGCCCGATCCAAATAAGCGTCGGCCACCCCGGTCATCAAATTCGTGGCCCCTGGCCCCAGGGTAGATAGGCACACCCCCGCCTTGCCCGTCAGCCGCCCGTAGACATCGGCCATAAACGCCGCCCCCTGCTCGTGGCGGGTGGTAATAAACTGAATCGACGACCGCCGCAGGGCTTGCAAAAGCTGCAAGTTCTCCTCGCCGGGTAGGCCAAAAATGTACTCAACACCCTCATTTTCCAAACACTGAACCAACAATTCCGCAGTATTCATAGCCCCTCATGTTTTGTTCTCGGACATTGGAGATCCCCCTAAATCCCCCTTATAAAGGGGGACTTTGATTTCGATTCCCCCCTTTGTAAGGGGGGCTAGGGGGGATCCACCAGGCATCACTTCACCCAAACCGTTTTGGTGTTCACAAACTCTAGGATGCCCTCGCGACCCAGTTCGCGCCCATAGCCGGATCGTTTGATGCCGCCAAAGGGCAACCGTGGGTCAGACTTCACCAGGCCGTTGATGAACACGGCCCCCGCCTCCAGTTCGTTGATCATGCGTTCCTGCTCATCGGGATCTTGGCTCCAGCCGCTGGCCCCCAGCCCCAGGGGGGTGGAATTGGCGATTTGGATGGCCTGATCCAAACTAGACACCCGGAACACCAAGGCCACGGGGCCAAAGAATTCCTCCTGGTCAGCGGGGGTGCCGGGGGGAAGTTGGGTCAAAATCGTGGGCGGGAACCAGTTGCCGCCTTGGAATTCAGTGGGCAGAGTTGCCTTCAAGGCCACCACATCGCCGCCAATCAAGGCCGTTGCCCCCTGGGATAGACAAGCGTTCACCTGTTGCTCCAGTTCCTTACAGATCGAGGGTGTCGCCAATGGCCCCACGGTAATGCCCTCGGCCATGGGGTCGCCCACGGTCAGGGCCGCAAACTTGTCCCGCAGGCCCGCTTCAAAGGCTTCGGCAATGGCTTCGTGGACGATGAACCGCTTGGCGGCAATGCAGGACTGGCCATTGTTCAACATCCGGGCGGTGGCGGCGGCGGCGATGGCTTCCTCCAAGTTGGCGCTGGGCATCACCACAAAGGGATCGGTGCCCCCCAGTTCCAGGACGGTCTTTTTGATCTGACGACCACAGGCTGCGGCCAAACTCGCCCCAGCGGGTTCGCTCCCGGTCAACGCCGCCGCTTTGATGCGGTCATCAGCCACCAAGGCTTCGATGCGAGACGCGCCCATTAGCAGGGTTTGGAACACCCCGGTCGGGAAGCCTGCTTTGTGGAACACTTCTTCAATCGCCAGGGCGCACTGGGGCACATTGGAAGCGTGCTTCAGCAGCCCCACATTCCCCGCCATCAACGCCGGAGCCGCAAAGCGAAACACCTGCCAAAACGGGAAATTCCAGGGCATCACCGCCAGGATCGCCCCCAACGGCTGGTAGCGCACCAGGCTGCGGCTGGCATCGGTGCTGGCGGGCACATCGGCCAAAAAGTCTGCCGCGTGATCGGCATAGAACCGACACACCCAGGCGCTTTTTTCCACCTCAGCTACCGCCGAAGCCAGGGGCTTGCCCATTTCTAGGGTCATCAGCTTAGCGTAAGCCTGTTGGTTCGTTGCCAAAACCGTGGCCGCTGCGTGCATCCATTCGGCCCGTTGGCCAAAGGACGTGTGGCGGTAGGTCAAAAAAGTCTCCGCCGCCTGGGCCAATCTGGCTTCTAGGTCGGTATCGCTGAGTTCATCAAAAACTTGAATTGTGGCTCCGGTGGTTGGATTGATGCTGGCAATTCCCATCCTTCGACCTCTGAAGTAGTGCGTGGTGAAGTTGGCAACCCAGCATTGAGCCTTTCCCTGCCAAGCAGCGACCGACAACAACGCATCCAGACCCAAAAATAGGGGATATCCCAAAGGCTTGGCCCCGACAGCGCCACAGTTGGCGAGTTCTGCCTGGTAAGTTCAATGTTTAGCCGTCAACCTCTAGTGTGTCTCTCAAAAAGAACTGTGCCCAAAGACACCGTTTTCCCTTATCCATCGTAGATCGGGTCTTTACCAACTCGTGTTAAGCAATGATGACGGAAATTACGGAAAATCAACGAGGTTGAGACCATCCAACGTTTTGTATACAACCTGAGAACCCTTGCCAAGCATCCGTTATGCCCGTTGTCCTAAGGCTAATCCTGGCGATGGCTCTGGCCAAAATCAATTCGTGTAGAACCCAACCAGTTCTCAAGTCTCGGTGAGTGTTGGGTTCCACTTTACAAGCCCAACCTACAGGGCGGATGGGACAGACAATTCGGCTCTGGTGTTCTAGAAGGGGGCTGATCCCCTGAATCGAACGACCAAAAGCCAACGGCCCAATTCTTTAGAGCAATCCAACAGCAATAACAGAGAGATAGTTATTTTCATGGAGCACTCTTAGGGTGCTGGCCTAGGCCGAGGTAGAGGTGAGGCTGAGGTCGGGGCGGAGGCTTTCGGCTCCGCGTAGGTAGGCGTGGGTGATAGCGGGATGCACGATGGGCAATTGCACATGGAGCAGCACCCGAATGCAGTAGGGTAGGCTGCCTTCTACATACATATGTTGAACATCCAGAAGGGCCACGCTATCCCAGCCCGGACGGCGACGGGCCACGGCGGCGGGGAAGATGGCGTCGAGATCCCGCGTGACCGAGAAAGTGGCGCTGATGATGCAGGAGGGATCAAGCTGGTTGCGGGTTTCTAGAACATCCAGAAGCTCCGTTACCGCCTCTGCCATGGCCGCTTCGGTGTTCTCTGTTACGGTCACCGCTCCCCGAATTGCCCAGGTTCGCCAGTCCACGCCCTATCCTCCAGGATGTCAAAGTAAGGTCAACGTTTGTTTATTGTCTGTCGTTTATTCAAGTCGCTGCTTGAGCGATGCCCCACCATGCCAGCGGATGGGAATGGGGAAGGCCCAGCGCTCATATTAGCGAATCTTGCTGTTCCCCATCCTACCAAGGGGCGTCCTCACTTAGCCTAGGGGGCCAAATGGGGTGGAAGGGGGCAGTTCAGAACCCCATTGAGATGGCCTAGGGGCGGTAGATCCACAGGGGTAGGCCGTTGGTGGACTGCTCAAAGGCAAGCCAGTCTAGGGTGGTTTTGAGCGTGCTGGGGGAAATTCCGGCGGCGGCGAGGGCTGGAGGGATGTTCGCAGCTTGGCTGTCGCTATTGCCAGGGAGAAGCCGTCGCAGCCCGCCTTTTTTCTCGCCTAGGGTAATGCACTCGGCCTTTTCGGGATCAAGCCCCACCAGTTCGGCTGTCCAGCGGCGGGCATCTTCTTCGCTGCCGAGGCGGTCTACCACCCCCAGGGTAAGAGCCTGTTCCCCGGTGAAGATGCGGCCATCGGCAAAGCTGCGCACGGTCTCTTCGCTGAGGCGGCGGGCTTCGGCCACGGTTTTTACAAACTGGCCATAGCTCACGTCGATCAGGGCTTGCAGAATGTTCTTTTCCTCGTCCGTAAGTTCTCGGTCGAAGGCCAGAATGTCCTTATACGGCCCCGACTTGATCACCTTAAACGAGACCCCCACCCGTTCCAGCAGGCGTTCTAGGTTGTTGCCCCGCAGAATCACGCCAATGCTGCCCGTGATGGTGCCGGGATTGGCCATGATGTGGTTAGCCCCCATGCCGATGTAGACGCCCCCGGAGGCCGAGATATTGCCAAAGCTGGCCACGATTTTGACCTTCTCCTGCAAGCGACGCAGGGCGGTGTAAATTTCCTGGGAATCGCCCACGGTGCCGCCCGGACTATCGATGCGCAACAGCAGGGCCGGAAACTTACGCTCCTCGACGATTTTGAGGGCTTCGAGCACTCGCTTACGGGTAGCGGTACCAATCGCGCCGTTAACTTCCAAGCGGGCAATGGACTTACGAGAACGGGGGGGGAGCGGCCAAATCATAGCGATGTAGAAGGGATGGATGGGGGACTAAACTCAGCCCGGAATTGTAAAGATATTAGAATCCATTGTAGCTAACGTAACAATTCCCTGGAGCGCGTTCTGAAAGGCTAGAAGCGGGTTACGGCAGCCACAGCGGAACTACGTTAAGCTTGGCTTGAGGGACTTGGATACAAATCTCCATATTTTGCAACCATTTTTGCGTCGCCCTTCGTAAATTATCCTACTAACCGCCATTTGATTTGCCGATGGATTCCTCCACTTCCGTTCAGCCCGCTGCCCGCCATCCCATTCTGCTCATTGCCCCCTTCTTTTTGTGGGGCACCGCCATGGTGGCGATGAAGGGAGCCATGCCCCATACCACGCCCTTCTTTATGGCCGGAATGCGCATGGTGCCAGCGGGGCTGCTGGTGTTGTTGGCCAGTCTGTGGCTGGGGCGTCCCCAACGGCTGAGCGGCAGGGCTTGGCTGTGGATTGCCCTATTTGCCCTGGTGGATGGCACCCTGTTCCAGGGATTTCTGGCGGCGGGGTTGCAGCGCACTGGGGCGGGGCTGGGGTCGGTGATGATCGACTCTCAACCCCTGGCGGTGGCGGTAATGGCGCGGGGGCTGTTTGGCGAACACATCGGTGCCCTGGGCTGGATTGGCCTGCTATGGGGGATTGCGGGCATTAGCCTGCTGGGTCTGCCCGATGAATGGATCTTCGCCCTCGTCCACGGCAACACCGACTGGCTGACGGCGGGCACCGCCCTAGATACCCTTTTGCAAGGGGGAGAATGGCTGATGCTGCTAGCGGCCCTCTCCATGGCCACGGGCACGATTTTGATTCGCTACGTCTGTCGCCATGCCGATGCAGTAGTGGCCACGGGCTGGCACATGGTGCTGGGGGGCATTCCCCTCTTTGGCCTTTCCGCCTTTACCGAAACCCAGTCTTGGCAGGGGCTCACCGGAATGGACTGGGCCGCTATCGCCTATTCCACCCTCTTCGGCAGCGCCATTGCCTACGGGATCTTCTTCTTCCTGGCCTCCAAGGGCAACCTCACCAGCCTCAGTGCCCTCACCTTTTTAACCCCCGTGTTTGCCCTATGTTTTGGCAATCTGTTCCTGGGGGAAACGCTATCTTCGTTACAATGGCTGGGGGTAAGCTTTACCCTGGTCAGCATCTATTTGATTAACCGCCGCGAATCCCTCACCCAGCGTCTTCGGCAGTGGCTCTTGGCCTGGGAAGCAAGTCCGACTGGCACCGCTGGATCGGATTAGGGGCTTGTTCAAAAAGCGGCACAGCAGCCAACTCAGTTGCACAGCAATGGGGCCACAATGGCTCAACTATCCCAGTCGTGGGTTAACTTAGGGTCATCTAGTTCCTTGGGGCATCTTCCTTAGTACGACATTCCCCTAATCGCTGTTGAATATGGGCAGGGCAAAGGCCATCAAAATTCGCTGGACTAAGGGCCTGTTTTCCTTTGGGCTGGGGTCTGCGGTGTTGTTCGGAGGCACGGCCATAGATACGGCCTGGGCTCAGGGTGGGGTTTCGATCCAAACCGCCCAAGCGGAAGCCCCCACCCCCGTTATCCCCCCCTCTAATCCGGTGCTCCTAGGGCCAGGGGCCAATTCTCCGGGGGTAAACCTTCTACAACAGCAGCTTACACAGCTCGGGTTTTACGCTGGCCCCATAGACGGGAATTACAATACCGCCACCCAGGAGGCCGTGAAGGCCTTTCAATCCAGCATGGGGCTGACGGTGACAGGCTGGCTCGATAACTACACCTGGGAGCGCATGAGTACGCCCAAGTTATTGTCGGCCTCTGCCCCCACCCCCGCCAAGCCTGAGGTACCCAGGCTGATTACCTCCAGTGCCCCTGCTCAGCCACTCGCTGAACCCCCACCGCCCGGTGCTCCATCCGGTGAAACCCCACCCCCCCAAGCGCCCACGACGGACGCTAATGCTCCCGCCACCGATACGGAGGCCAGCCCTAGGCGACGCTTCCGTAGGTTCTTGGCCTTGCCCTTGGCGGGGATCGCTCTAGTCGGGATCGGGTGGGGCATCAAGCGTCTACGTCGTGCTGCTCCAGCAGGCCAAGAGCCCCCCGATCCAGGGGTGTCCGGCGCGGTTCTCGCCCCTGTTGATGGGGATGTTTATGGAGAAGGGAGGGCTGAGAATAGCCATGCGGCCCACGACTCGGCGTTAGAGGCAATCCTAGATTTAGCCTCAGACTATCCATCCCCAGACCAGACCGATTCAAATCAGGTTGCCCCAGAGGATTTCTATGGGGCAAATACAGGGGATTTGGTCGCCCAACCGTCCGAATCCGCATCCCTGGTGGTGCCTCAGCGGGCAGCAGGTAACCTCCCAGTCTCCCAGCCCGAAGTGGCTCGTTTACCTACGGTTAACATTGTAAGCACCCTGGTGGGCGAGATGAGCAGTGCTGATGCCGCCGTGCGCCGCCGTGCGATCTGGGAACTCGGTCAGCGGGGCAACTCCACCGCCATTCAGCCCTTAGTTAACGGCCTCATGGTGGCCGATTCCCAGGAAAAGAGCCTCATTTTTGCTGCCCTAGCAGAAATTGGCAACCGCAGCCTTCAGCCCATCCAGCGAGCCTGGGTTCTGGGTCTGCAAGACAGCAGCCCCGAGGTGCGGAAAAATGCCATTCGGGATCTCAGCCGACTCCATGATGCTCTAGGGCAGATTCGCCCCCTGTTGATCCACGCGACCCAGGATCCTGACCCAGAGGTGCAGGCCACCGCCCAGTGGGCCTTGGGGCAGTGGGACCGTGTCACCCCACCCTCCTTTGGCCCCTCAGTAAAAGATTCCCTGCACCCGTGAGAGCCTTAGATTGAATCGCTGGATTTCCTAGGCGAGCCCCTTGGGTAATCGCTTTGTTCTGCCTCCCTTGGGGCGGTTTGTCGAGTATCGTTTTCTCAGGCTGTGTTCGTGGGTAAGGAAGTGGCGATGTCTCGGTCTCGGCTACGTTTGTTGTTGATGTCTACCCCCGTGGGGCCATTAGGTTCGGGCTTGGGGGGTGGGGTAGAACTCAGGCTCTTAAACCTCAGCCAGGAGCTACGGCGGCGTGGCCATGGGGTAACGGTGGTGGCCCCAGCGGGGTCGGTCTTGGCCGATGTGCCCGTGGTCGGTATCCCAGGCCAACCCCAGCCCACCGCCCACACCCGCGACCGGAGTGATCCCATCGTTCTTCCCCCGAACAGCGTGTTAGGAAACATGTGGGACTATGGCCGACAACACCAGGGCCAGTTTGATTTAATCGTCAACTTTGCCTACGATTGGCTGCCCTTTTACCTCGCCTCTTTTTTTAAGACCCCCGTGGCCCACTTCGTCACCATGGGTTCCCTCAGTGATGCCCTAGATAGCGCGGTACAGCAGGTGGCAGCTCGGTTTCCAGGTCGCCTAGGAGCCTCCACCCGCGCCCAGGTGGAGACCTTTGGCTGTGGCGACGCCTTTACGTTGCTTAGCAGTGCCATCAACCTAGATCGCTACCAGTTTTGTCCCATCCCTGGCGAGGCGCTAGCTTGGTCAGGGCGCATTTCGCCAGAGAAGGGGCTGGAGGACGCCCTGGCGGCGGCGGAGATCGCCCAGGTTCCCCTCAAGATTCTGGGCAAACTGGAGGACGAAGCCTACTGGCAGCATCTATGTCAGCGGTTTCCCCAGGCCGAAGCCAGCTATCTTGGCTTTTTGCCCACCCACGATCTTCAGGCCGTCCTGGGCCAGTGCCGCGCCCTTGTGATGACTCACCACTGGGTGGAAGCCTTTGGCAACGTGACCATTGAGGCGCTAGCCTGCGGGGTGCCTGTGATCACCTACGACCGGGGTGGCCCTGCCGAAATTGTGCAGCCAGGATCCACAGGCTGGCTCGTTCCCCCTGACGACGTTGCCGCCCTCGCCGCCGCCATCCAGCGCATCGATGACCTGGATCGATCCGCCTGTCGCCGTCAGGCCGAGGCCGAATACTCCCTCCCCGCCCTAGGGGATCGCTTTGAAGCTTGGTTTAATCGCATTCTCCACCGCACTTAACTTAATTTTTCCCATTTTCATCGCCTCCTCGCACCATGCGCCACTGCCACCTTGGCCCAACTCGCGCCACTGCTGAGCCAAACCCGCGTCCCTGCCGTTGGTGGCCAGGTGAGGCGATCTAACCCATGGGGATTACCGTCGGCGGAAGCGTTGGCTGAGGCGTTGGCCCAGTTGTCGCCCTTCGGGGATGGGCAGCACCGCAGCGCCTAGGATAAAAACGAGGATACCCACGCCGCCGGGAACGAGCAGTTGCAGAAGCAAGGGGCCAATGCCTGTGGTGCCCAGCCAGCGTTCTAGGCTTTGGAGCGTTCCCCAGGCTGCTGTACCTGCGCCAAAACTCAGCAGAGCCAGCAGGCCAATGTCTCGGCTCCATTCCAGGAGGGGCAGTCCTCGCAGGCGACGGTGCAAAACCGCTGTTAGCGCCAGGGTAGAAAACAGATTTACGCCCACAGTGGCCAACACGAGGCCCGGTGCGCCCATCCAGCGGATGAAGAAGAAATCCAGCACGCCGTTTAGCACAATGTTGATCAGGCTGATCCGAAAGGGCGTCTGGCCATCCCCCATGGCGTAGAACACCCGCACCAGCACATCCCGCGCCAGGTAGATAAACATCCCAAAGCCGTAGACCGCCAGCACCGACGTCACCATGGCCGAGGCGTCGGCGTCGAAGGCTCCCCGCTCATAGATCACCCGCACAATGGGAGAGGCGAGCACGATAAATAGCGCCCCCAGTGGCAGCATTGTTAACGCGGTAAACAGTAGACTTTGGCGGATGCGATCCTTGAGCTCGGGCCAATGTTCGGGGGCGGCAAGGCGGGCGAAAACGGGCAAAAAGGGCACCAAAATCACGTTGGAAATAATCCCCAGCGGCGTTTGGATCAGCAAATTCGCATAGCTCAACGCCGCCGCTGTACCCGGAATAAACGAGGCAAAAAACAAGTCCGTAAACAGGTTAATTTGCAGCATCCCCGACGACAGCGTGGCCGGAATCAGCACCTTAAAGACATCCTGTACCCCCGGTAGCTTCCAGTCAAACCGCAGCTGAGGCCGTCCTAAGCCGGACTTCCACAATGCCGGAAGTTGGGCCAACCATTGCAACACTGCCCCCGCCAGGGTGCTGCCCGCCAGCACTGCACCGCCCAAGAGGAAATAATCGACGTTGGTAATGTTGGCCCCAATCGCCCCGTAGAGAATGCCCAACCCCAGCAGCACCGTTACGCTGGAGAAAATCGGGCTAATCGACGGTAGCCAAAACTGACTATCGGCATTGAGCGCCCCAAAACCAATGCCAATCAGCCCCGCAAACAGGGCCATGGGCGACATAATTCGCAGTTGCAGCACGGCAATGTCGCGGGCGATAGGTTCCGTTTGGCCCAAACCGGGGGCAATGGTGTCGATGATCGGCCCCGCTAGCAAAAATAGCGCGATGGAAATCCCTACCAGCACCAACCCCACTAGGGTATTGATCGCCTCTAGCAACGCCGCTGTATCCTTGCGATCTTGCTTGGCCACCACGCTGACAATGGCGCTGTGGAAGGGGCCGTTGATGCCCCCCAACAAAATCAACAAAAAGCCAGGAATGATGTAGGCGAAGCTGTAGGCATCCGCCACTGGCCCCACCGCAAAGGCTGCCCCAATCGCCTGCTGCCGAAACAGCCCCGCCAGTTTGCTAATCAGCGTCGCCACCGCCACAATTCCGGCAATGTTGGCCAGGGAACGGTTTGCCGAAGACGGTTTAGGGTCGGAATCTGCCACAGGGGTTGCGCTAGGTTGAGTTACAAAACAGATCGGCGTACAAGGCAAAGCTGAACCATCCATCGACGGACAACCGCCCAGCCTTGGCCATCCCCCATTTAACTCCATAACGGCGAACTGCATACCGATGATTGCAGGTAGAATCACGCCTAGAAACCCTGGATTAGCCCTGGACTAGGATGGGCATGGTTAACCGCCAGGTTTGGCTCAACTTTCTTGCCCTGCTGCCCGGTACCACGCTGACCGTCCTCACCATCGCTGTTGCGTTTCTGCGGTTCTATGACGAACAAGACTTCTAATTCCTCCAACTCATCGCCGACCCCAGAGATTGGAGCTACCGATTGAGCTAGCGATCCCCTGATGCTTTTTGGCCCTTACCCTGATAGTGGGGTTTAGAGGGGGTGAGCAACGGACACTTGGGAGAGGAGGGCTTCGGCCTGGGAACGGGTGGGCATGGATCGCTGGGCACCCCGTTGGGTGACCGCATAGGCGGCGACGGCGGTGGCCCATTGCACCGCTTGTTTGGGGGACATACCATCGTTCAGACCAGCGGCTAGTCCCCCGTTGAAGGCATCTCCAGCGGCTACGGTATCTACCGCATGGACGGCTAGGGCGGGCTGGTGAAATCCCTCTGTGGGGGTAGCAACAACGACGCCGTGTTCCCCTAGCTTGACGACGACCTGGCGGGGGCCGCGTTGGCGTAGGGTTTGGGCCGCTGCCCAGGCCGAGGCCACATCGGTGACGGCAAATCCTACCAGTTGACTGGCCTCGGTTTGGTTTGGGGTGAGCCAATCTACCCTTGCCAGTAGGTCATCCGGCAGGGCGGTGGGGGCAGGGGCGGGGTCGAGGATAGCGGTGGCTCCTTTGTCTTGGGCCACCTGAATCGCTTGCTGCACCGCTGCTAGGGGTACTTCCAATTGCAACAACAACCCATCCCCTGTCCGTAGCCGATCCCTAAGGATCTGCACCTCACGGTCGCCCACCAGCCCATTGGCACCGGGCACCACCACAATCTGGTTTTGCCCCCCGTTGTCTACCACAATGAGGGCCACCCCCGTGGGGGCTTTGGTGTCCAGTCCAACGGCTTCAGCGGCCACCCCGGCGGCATTCAGGCTGTTGATGAGGCTATGGCCAAAGCCGTCGTTCCCCACTCGGCCAATCATCGTTGTGGGTACTCCCAGCCGTGCCACCGCCACCGCCTGGTTGGCCCCTTTCCCCCCCGGCACCGTGGTAAATTGCTGGCCCAACAGGGTTTCCCCCGGTCGTGGTAACCGAGGGGCTTGACACACCAAATCCATATTGAGGCTGCCAAAGCTGTAGATCATAGGGATTCCCCACGGCGATTTTGGATGGAGTGGGATTGGATTCAGCCCATCTCCCAGTCTGCCATGCTGGCCTTGTTTCTAGAAGTATCCGCCGTTTACCCTGATCTTGACCTACCTGCCCCATCGCCTGCCTCAGGGATTTAGATTGTTTTTCATCAGACCCTTTAAAATAAAAGTGCCTGACCCCTAAAAGCCCCCTGGGATCAGGCACATTTATCGTGAAGAACGCTGACTAGGAAGGAGTGCGCTACGGCCCAAATGCCCCCAAGTGAACCTTAGCTATCGCATACCTGCGCTCTTCAGAATTAGTTCTATCTTCTCGGGAATTCTAGGCCACGGCTTCGAGATAAATACCGAATCCCTTAGGGGCTTGTCCTACGGGGTTTCAGGGGATTCCGTAAAATCACCCATGTGTATCTCCTTTCTTAGTGCTTAGTCTTGGCCGCTATTGGGTATAGTCTTGGCTCCAGTGAAGTCTGACCTTCTGTTTTGCCCCCTTGGCAAGCGGCGGATGAGGGCGGAAAAAGGTTCATCGTTTCTGAAAAAAGTGGCTATCATGGCCCATTAAGATATGGCCCTACTGCCTAACCCCTGGTTTTACCCTCGGCGTTGATACGCTGAATGCCTTTGTGTAAAGCCTTTCTGTCATGCCTCTCTGTGTTGTTCAGGTCTTCCCATGATTAGTGCGGTTGTTCCCCCTCGGCCCATCGCTCAGCCTCAACTCCCCCCGGCGGTTTCCGCTGCGCCAACCTCGGTACGAGATCGGGCAGCGGCGGGCTATTTTCGCGATTTGGCCCTCTGGCTGAATGAACCCTTAGTGAACCAGGGCATTTTTGTGCAGGTGCAGGCGGATGATCGACCGGGATGCCTCAAGTTAACCGTCGAATTTGAGCGATCTCCCATGCAGGATCGGTTGACTCGGTTCCTGTGCCATCGCATTTGGCAGCTCAACTCGGAGTTCATTGAGGGTATCTATATTCTGGCTCGTCCGGTGGGGTGGCAGCGGGTGCTATGGAAACAGCGGATTAAAATTTCTACCCCCGCCCTGCGCCGCCGACAGGCCAACGAACAACTCACCCAATCGGCGACTAAGGCTGGATCGCTCCTGCCCCCATCTCTACGTTCTCCTCGGCGACGGGCTAAATCCCACCAGCCGTTCAGCCAGCGGTTCAAAACCCTGCGAACGGTGATGTTGTCGGGGTCGGCGGTGGCGGCCTTTGTCTTTGGCTGTTTGTTGGAGGTGATGCTATCAGGGCCATCGCCTAGCCTGCCGTCCTTCTCGGCCCAGGCTCCAGAATCGCGAGTGATTGCGGAGGAGGATAGTACTTTCCTGAAGACAGGTGCTGGGGAGGGAATGGGAACGGCGACAGATACCCCGTCTCGTTCCCCTAGCTTGCCCTCCTTTGGCGACACAGGATCGAGGGCTGAGGTGGCGATTCCAGTGAGTCGGTCGAGTACGGATGCCGCCGCCCCAGCGGACTTTCCCAGATCCCCCCGCACCCCCGGTTCAGCCCCACGGCCTTCAGTGGTGGATACGGCCCTAGAGCCCGTGGCGGTGATTCCCCACAACAAGACCAGTCCGGTGCCCTCGGATCAGGTCACCATGATCTTTGGTGGCGACATTTCCCTGGACGACCTGAATTTTGATCAGATTGAGGCAGAGGGGGGCTTCTTTGCGGATGTGGAAGCCTACTTTAACGCCGATGTGTCTTTGGTGAACTTGGCTACCCCCATGGCCACCGCTGCTACCAGCCTCAATGAAGAATTCCAGCAGCGCACTCGCCCCGAAGCGGCCCGGATGTTGGCCAACAGCGGCATTGACATTGTTAACCTCACCCACAGCAACCTAATGCAGTATGGGGCTGAGGGGCTGACGGAAACCCTCACGGCCCTGGATAGCAATGGTCTGTATCGGGTGGGGGCAGGGCGCAACGCCACCGAGGCCCGCCGCCCAGAAATTCTGGAGGTGAAGGGTAAACGCATTGCCTACCTCAGCTATGCCATGGGGGGGAATAACGCGGCCATCGACACCAGCGCCCTAAAGGAGCGGGCGGGCAGCGACAATGAAACCGTGGCCCAAGAGCTAGAAAACTTTAAGCGGTCTACGGCTTTTGAGGAACGGGCAGGCTTTAATGCCCAGAATATGCCGGAAATTGTCCAGGATATCCAGGCCATTCGCGACCAGGTGGACTGGATTGTGGTGAATTTCCGCTGGGTGGATCACCTGGAGGAAACCCCAAATTTCGTGCAAACCAACCTGGCCCGCCTCGCCATTGACCAGGGGGCCGATGTGGTAGTGGGCTACCATCCCACCGTTGTCCAGGGCGGGGAAATCTACAAGGGTCGCCCCATTGCCTATTCCCTAGGAGACTTTGTTTTTAGCCCCGACCAGCCCTTGCAGGATCAGGACTCGGCGGTGCTGAAGGTGGCTCTGAAGGAGGATCAGATGCAGGTGGAGTTTGTGCCTGTGCGCATCCGCGATTCTCTCCCCCAAACCCTCACGGGGGATGACGGACAGGCGGTACTCCAGCGCATCCAAAACGCCTCTGCCCAGTTTGAAACTCCCCTCAAGCCCTCGGTAGTTCTCGATCTGAAGGCTCCGGCTATGCCGTCCCCGGAATCTCTGGATCCCAATAGTCCCTTCGTGAACCCCAATGCTGAGGACTCCCTGATCCTTGAGGCCAATCCTGCGGTGGATGTGCCTGTGGAGGAGACCATCAAGGAGGATGGGGAACTTAAGGAGGCGCAGCCCAGCGATTCTGCAGCGGAGGAAACGCCAACGGAACTCGACAACCAGCCCAGCGATACCCTGGATTTACCCCTGCCCGCTGGTGAACCGGGCCTTGACCTCCAGCAAATTGACCAGGACTTGCAGGAATGGGGGCCGAAGGTCGCACCTAAGGAACAGGAGTTTCGGCCCGTTCCCCAAAACCGTTCCGGGGCTGAAGATCCGGCACTAGAGGCCCAGGCCCAACCGGATCTGTTACAACGACTGCTGGATTCCCTTCGGCCCGCTAACCCTGATTCATCGGCAATGACGGATCCCTGGAGTGACACGGTGCCAGCGGTGCCCACTCCAGCCGCCCCGATGCAAGTGGCTCCTACCCCCCTGGATTTGCAACCGGAGGTGGAAAAGGCAGGTTCTGAAACCGAGCCTAAGCCCACCGCTGCGACCCAGGTGCCCATGCCACCCTCGAGGCCAGCCCCAGCGGTACCGACCGAAACCCCGGCTCCTGCGGTCACCGCTGCCCCCACGGTGGAGGAAACGGATGAAGCCGTGGAGACCGTTCCCGAAGCGGCATTCCCTGAGGAGGACTCTGCCGAGGAGGAGTCCCTTTCGGTGGAGATGGAGAAGGCTATGCCTGATACCAAGGTGATTCCACCCCAGGCTGAGCCCTTGGTGGGGCCGCTTAGTTTTGCTGACGACGACTTTGCTGATGACGTCTCTGAAGCTGGTGACGACCTTACCGATGATGACGCCATCGCAGATCCAGTGGCTCTAGGGCGTGACGCCGTTAGCCAACCTTCCCCAGTAGCCGATGCCGCTGAAACCGAAACCGCTGAAACCGACTCTCCAGTCCCTGATGCCCCAACCGCTGAAGTCCCAGAAAATGAGCCCCCAGTGGTGGTGGCAAGTTCCGTCGAGTCACTGGCCGAGGTTTCGGATCTGCCTAGCCAGCCCTCAGCCCCCGAAGCAACCCTCTAGGGAAAGCGGCAGACAACCCGCCCCAGCAGATAGGTGAGGGGCACCTGTCCAAAGGTGCGGCTGTCAGTGCTGGCCTCTAAGTTTACGCCCTGGAGAAAACAGTCCTGGGCATCCACTGACACGACACCCTTAATGAGGCGCAATTCAGGCTGTTGAGGGTGCTGGGCCACCACTAAATCCCCTGGTTGGGGAGGTGTGTGGCGGTAGGCGGCGGGGTCGATCAGCACCTCCTCCCCAGGGATGAGTAGGGGACGCATGGAGTCTCCAGTGACGCGAAACCGTCGCCGCCGTCGCAAAATCCAGAGCCCCACGTCCATCGGGCGACTGGATCGTAGGGTGTGGGGCAAGGGGGATAGGTCAGGATTAACCATGGCGATACAACCACTCACGAACCATCTAACGTCAAAGCTATTGGGGCCAAGGTGTTGGGAAACGCTCAAAGCTTGAGTGGCCGATCAAAACACCCAGGGTGCAACAACGGCATCCCTGGGTGAAGCTTGGGGCATTGATGATGGGAATGCCCCAGATGGCCATCGCCGTTTGACGATGGGTGGGGGTTAGCTGGCGGTGAACCAGGCCACATCGCGGTTCTTGGTGGCCCAGAACATACCGTGGATTTTTTGGATGGCTTCCATCAGTTCAGCGGCGTGTTGGGCGCTCACTTCCACCTTGCAGGCAGAGCAGAGTTTAGCGGCCTTCCAGAAGGTGTCGTGGAGGTCGGGGAACTGCTCTAGGTGTACGGGCTTGAAGTAGTCCGTCCAGAGAACCAGCAGTTCTTCCTTGGCCAGTTGGGCCTGCTCTTCTTTGATGGCGCTGTAGCGGGCGAAGGTGTTGTGGTAGGCCACGGCTGCGGCCTTGTCGCCGGGGGCGGGCAATTCGAGATCCAGCAGTTTTTTGGTCATAGACACTACGGCTTCGGCGGCCACTCGCGCCGAGGAGGGGTCGTAAACGCCACAGGGGCCATCGCAGTGGGCATGAACTTCAGCGGCGGGGAAGTGGGCTTGGAACTGGGCAATGACTTGTTTCAGCATGATGACGTCCGATTATGATTGCGTCTTTGCAGTTATTGAGGGTTAACCCTTGGGAACCCTAACCCCAGACCTTAGCCAGAATGACCCATCGGTATCATCCTAGGTTTAGCCCTGGCGGGGGTCATATCCCAGTAGGGGGGGAGGCCCAATGGGGGGGAGGGGGATTAACCACTCCATTCTTATAGCTATTGGGTGTCTTGTGCAACTAACCCATTGTTTCCTGGGGCTATCCCCAGATTGAGTCCCCCATCATTCGTCTCTAGAATGGTGCATTGCCCCTAGATTGGCGAATCCCTAGGTCTGTGCCAAGTCTGGGGCCAACCCACCCTCAGGGCCAAGGTCTAAGGCTATCGCCCGATCCACCACCCGATCCACCGTCAGACCACTATCCATGGGTATATCAATATGAGCAAGCTGGAAAAACCAATGGCAACCCCTTGGCTGCGGGAACTTGTTCTGGCGGTGATGGGGTTGAGCCTGACCAGTTGCGGGCTGCTACCCACCCTGGGGGTGCAAGAGGTGGCCGACTTGCCTCCTTGCGTGGATGACCGTTGCCACTGTGGCGATTTTCTTTCCCAGGCCCAGGCCCAGACTGTGCTCGATGCTCTGCCGGGGGATCCCCATGGTTTGGATGGAGATGGTAATGACCGCGCCTGCGAGGATCTGCCTGCTGCCCCGCCGCCGATGGATCCCCCAGTGCCGCTATCGAGCAACCCGCACCTAGTCTTGGGCAACCCCAGCCATGCGGGCACCGTCAACCCCAACAACTACCTCCTAGAGCGGCCTCAGTACGTGCTGTCCTACAGCCGGGATCGCAAGATTCTCAACTGGGCAAGTTGGCAGGTCAACGCCGACTGGCTAGGGCAGGTCAACCGCCAAGACGACTTCCGCCCCGATGGTTCGCTGCCCCAAGGGTTTTACCAGGTTACCCCCACCGACTATCGCGGCAGTGGCTACGACCGGGGCCACATCGTGCCATCGGGGGATCGCACCAACACCGTGCGAGACAACAGCGCCACCTTTTTGATGACCAACATTATTCCCCAAACCCCAGAGAATAACCGTGGCCCCTGGCGCGAACTAGAGGAATATGGCCGCGACCGGGTGTATCAGTACGACGACCAGATCCATATTTTTGCCGGATCCTATGGCCAGCGGGGCACCGTGGGCAACCGGGATATCGTGGTGCCCTCGCGGCTTTGGAAAATCATCCTGGTTTACGACCGCCTACCGGAGGGTGGCCTGGGCCTCAGCCCCGATAGCCCCGTAATCGCCGTGGATATGCCGAACCGCAACGACCTCGATGCCGATTGGCAACGCTACCGCACCACCATCCACCGCATCGAACTGGCTACGGGCTACCGATTCCTCGACCATCTCCCCGCCGACCTGCAAGCCCATCTCAAGCAGACCCCGTAGTATCTAGGGGATACTATCGGGGGCACGGCTGGACTAGGAACGCCAAGCCGCCCCAACCACGCCAGCCGGGATGGGCGTCAATTCCTGAGAAAAACCTTATAATTGTGAAAACGGTTCACCCAATCAAAGGTTCACCCAATCAAACTGCCTATAGTTTACCTATCATCTCTATTCTTGACTTTGTCCTTTACGGTACTGTCTATACCAGGACGAGCGGTCACCGTATTGGTGGATAGCTTTTCTGGCTAAGAATCGCTACACTGCTAAGCCTAGCTTTGCAGCCGACTCCAGACCACTTTGGAGTCTCTATCTTCGGGGATGAATCCTAGCGATTTACTTGGCACACCTCAAGGATGCCAAGCTGGTAGTATCTGCCTTACTCCGGTGCATTTCTGGGTGCGCTATCCATCAAACTTCTTAAAACGTTAGATTATTCTGAATTTGTTATGCCTCATAACCATGGTCGCAAGCGCCTTTCCATCTTTGTGGATGGCAACAATATGTTCTATGCCCAGCAAAAAAATGGCTGGTTTTTTGACCCTAAACGGGTTCTAGAATATTTCCTGGGTTTGGAGGGAGGCGCAACCTTAGTCAACGCCTTTTGGTATACCGGTTTGAAGGATCCCCAGGATCAGCGCGGTTTCCGCGACGCCTTGATTAGCCTGGGCTATACGGTGCGCACTAAAATCCTCAAGGAATACTACGACGACACCTCTGGTCGTTATTCCCAAAAGGCCAACCTCGATATTGAAATTGCCATTGATATGTTCAATACCGTCGATCAGTACGATGAAGTGGTGCTGTTCAGCGGCGATGGTGATTTTGAACGGGCCATAGAACTATTGCGATCCAAAAGTACCCACATTACCGTGGTGTCTACGGAGGGCATGATTGCCCGCGAACTGCGTAATGCCACCGACCGCTACATTGATCTGAACGATGTCCGAAAATACATCGAAAAAGACTACTGACTGACCACGCCACCCGAAGAGGTGGTCTCAGATCCCCCTAGTATGTCCTCGCCCCCTACCGTGTCTTCGCCTCGTCCGCCCAAACTGGCCCCTAAGCGTCCCCAGCGGTAAGTCCCACCAACACCACGCACAACCCCCGGAGAACTTAGCCATCCTCCAGCAAGCGGCTGTCGATATCCTCGAGATCGGGAAAATCGGCCAAGCCCATGTCGTCTTCGACGGCTAGACGTTGGCCATCATCGGCATCGAAGGGGAAGACAATGGCGGGCAATCCAGCTCCATTCAGCCCCTTGAGAATCCGTTCTGGGGTCTCTGGAAACAGCACAAACAGCGGGTATCTGGTTTCGCTGCCGTCGTTGAGCAAGTAATGGTAGCGCTGGGGCAGCATCCACTCATAGCCCCGGTCGGTCAGGATTTGGGTGTGTCGCCAGCGCAACAGCAGGTCAGAAAAATCCTCCTGGGGGCGATGGATGAAGACAAAAATCTCTACCCCGGTTTTGATTCTCCATTCTGGGTCACACATCAACAGCCCCACATCGCAGGGCAAGGTCACCACCGATCCGGCCTCCATGGCCTCACCGTGGAGGTTGAGGTGCACCGACTCCCGCACCCGCACATTGGGCAGGGGCAGGGTAACGATGCTGTCCTGGGGGCGGCGCAGGCTAGGCACCACCTCCATATAGGGACGGTGACGCTTCAGCAGTTCCAAGGCTCCCGCGTGGTCAGTGCAGGTGCTGAGCAGGCTTTCGTATTGAATAGATTTAATGGCCATAGCACTGTTCTCATGGGAAAAGCTACCCTGGGCTCTGCAACCCTGGGCCATCGGTGCGTTGCTCTTTTACCATAGCTTGTCCCCCTGCCCTATGCCCCACCCCAGGCCAGGTTATAGCCATCAAGGCGATCCATCCTTGGAGACCGAGGGCACACGGCAGTATGCACCCAGGCAACGGCGGGGGGCCAGAGGTGAGCCCACCCAGGAGACGGTGGATTCATGGCTTGAGCTATTGCTTCGAGGCAAATGGCGAGTTAGAATGATAGCTTTGGAATTCTTCCAAGCCTGATTTTTTCGGAGAGTAAACGTTTATGGCGCGATATCGCGGTGCCCGTCTACGGGTCGTTCGGCGGTTGGGTGAGTTGCCGGGACTATCCCGCAAAACGCCCCGTAAGGCTAACCCCCCTGGGCAACATGGCCAAGACCGCAAGAAAAAGTCTGAATACGGCATTCGTCTTGAAGAAAAGCAAAAGCTACGGTTTAACTACGGGTTGACCGAAAAGCAACTGCTTCGCTACGTGAAAAAAGCCCGTCGGGCTGGGGGCTCTACCGGATTGGTGATCCTGCAACTGCTGGAAATGCGGCTGGATAACACCGTGTTCCGCCTCGGCTTTGGCCCCACAATCCCCTCTGCACGGCAAATTGTTAACCACGGCCATATCTGCGTGAATGGTCGCCCGGTGACCATTCCCAGCTACCAGTGCCGTCCCGGCGATGTGATCACCGTGCGGGATCGTGATGCCTCCAAGAAATTGGTGGAAGCGAATCTGGAGTTCCCCGGTTTGGCCAACGTCCCCAGCCACCTGGAACTGGACAAAGCCAAACTAACCGCCAAGGTGAACGGGGTGATCGAGCGCGAATGGGTTGCCCTCAACATCAACGAATTGCTGGTGGTGGAATACTACTCTCGCAAAGCCTAATGGCTGCTGGCTTTCGAGACCGTTTTGGCTGCTGGCTGATAGATTCGATAAACCCTATCACTTACCGCCCATAACGAACTTACTCTTACCTTTCCTAGCCCCCTGGTCCGTCAGCCAAGGGGCTATTTTTGTGAATAGTTGTTGTGAGTCAAGCGGTGGATCAGATCATGGATGACGTACTGAATTTTTGGTTTGAGGAGATTCCACCCCAACAGTGGTGGACGGTGAAACCCGAATTTGATGCCCTGTTGCGGGGGCGGTTTCTGGATCTGCTGCAATGCGCCTCGGCGGGGGAATTGTTTTCCTGGCGTTGCACCGCCGCTGGACGGTTGGCAGAAATCATTGTGCTAGACCAGTTTTCCCGCAATATCTACCGCCACACCCCCCAAGCCTTTGCCCAGGATGCCATGGCCCTTGTACTATCCCAAGAGGCCGTTGCCACCGGAGCGCTGGCTGAACTGGCCGAGCCCATGGAGCGGGCTTTTTTGCTGATGCCCTATATGCACAGTGAATCCAAGCTGATCCATGCCCAGGCCGAGCCGCTGTTTGAGGCCCATACCCCCGCCGACAACCTAGACTTTGAGCAACGACATCGGGCAATTATTGACCGCTTTGGGCGCTATCCCCACCGCAACCACATTTTGGGGCGTCCCTCCACCGAGGCGGAGATTGAGTTTCTCAAGCAGCCCGGATCGCGATTTTAGCGACCCCATCCCCTAACCTTCATCTCGCATCTACCGTTTCTTTGGAATTGCCATGACGACCCCATTACCCCTTTCGCCAAGCCCCATGATCACGGAATACACGGGTGACCACATCCAGGGTATTCCCGTGGTGAGCCAACTGGCGGTGGCGGATCTTGCCCCTGGCCAAAGCTACCGTCTGTATTTCCAGGGGGTGCAAATGGGGACGGGGCAGCATTGGTATGTGCCTGTGATGGTGGCCAAGGGTGCCCGACCTGGCCCCTGTGTGGGCTTGGTGGCGGGGGTGCATGGGGATGAGGTGAGCTCGATCCGGGCGGTGCAGCGGGTGATGGCCCAGTTGAACCCGGCGGAAATGGAGGGAACGGTGCTGGCGGCGATTGGGGTATCTCGTCCGGCGGTGGAATATACCCAATCCTGGTGGCCCACGGCCCAGGGGGGCGGCACCTCCTACGATCCTAACCGCCTTTGGCCGGGGGATGAACAGGGCGATACGGCCCCCAGTCGCCATGCGGGTCTGCTGTGGGAGCGGTTGTTTCGGCCCAACCTCACGGTGGCGATGGACTACCACACCGTCACTACAGGCAGCGATTTCACCCTGTTTCTCTATGCCGATCTACGCCAGCCAGCGGTGCGGCAGATGGCCGAACTGTTTCCGGTGGATCAGGTGATGGACGATCCGGGTCTGGAGGGCATCCTAGAAACCACCTTTGTGGCCGCCGGAATTCCAGCCATGACGGTGGAAATTGGCCCCCCTCGCCGTTTTGACGCCGACAAAATCGCCCTCGCCGTGGAGGGAAGCCTGAACGTCCTCAAGCACTATGGGGTAGTGACGGGTTCCCTAGGGCGTACCGCCGCCGATGTGGGCACCGTGTTTGGCAACGGCATGGCCTCGATTCGGTCTACCCAGGGCGGCTTTCTAGAATTATTGGTGGATTTGAAGGATAGGGTGGAAGCAGGGCAGCGGGTGGCCCTTCAGCGCAACGCCTTTGGGGATGTGGTAGCGACCTATCACAGCCCTGTGGCGGGGGTGGTGGCCATCGTGGCGCGGGATGCCCTCTGCGAGCCCGGATCGCGGGTGATGCAGATCCTACATCACCACGATTAGCCGTAGCGATTGCCTTAAAAATCCAGCAAAATTTGAAGGTAGGTGGAGGTCAGGGCGACCTCTCGACGGAAATCTATGCTGGCCCCTATCAATCCCCACCCAAATCGGTGACGGTGCCCCTTAAGATAGGGGAGGTAAATGACTGTTAAGCCGCGTCCACCCCATGACCCTAACCCTAAGTCCCGACTCCGTGCTAGAGGTATTGCGTCCCGTTCAAGATCCAGAGCTACAAAAAAGCCTGGTGGATCTGAACATGATTCGCAATGTGGCCATCCAGGACGGCGAGGTGAGCTTTACCCTAGTGCTGACTACCCCCGCCTGCCCCCTGCGCGAGTTTATTGTGGAGGACTGCGAAAAGGCCGTGAAAACCCTGCCGGGAGTGACCACGGTAAAGGTGGACGTAACCGCCGAAACGCCTCAGCAGAAGGCTCTACCCGACCGCACGGGGATTGATGGCGTGAAGAACATTGTGGCGGTCTCCAGCGGCAAGGGGGGCGTTGGTAAGAGTACGGTGGCGGTGAACCTCGCCGTTTCCCTGGCCCAGGCCGGAGCCAAGGTGGGGCTGATTGACGCCGATATCTATGGCCCCAACGCGCCGATGATGATGGGCCTCAGCGATGCCAATGTGATGGTGCGCCAAGGCTCCCAGGGCGAAGTATTGGAACCCGCCTTTAACCACGGGGTCAAAATGGTTTCCATGGGCTTTTTGATCGACCGCGATCAGCCCGTAATCTGGCGTGGCCCCATGCTGAACGGCGTGATTCGGCAGTTTCTCTACCAGGTGCAGTGGGGCGAATTAGACTACCTGATTGTGGATATGCCCCCCGGTACGGGCGATGCCCAGCTTACCTTGGCCCAGGCGGTGCCGATGGCCGGAGCGGTGATTGTTTCGACACCGCAAGATGTGGCGATTTCCGATGCCCGTCGGGGTCTGCGGATGTTCCAGCAGCTCAACGTGCCCGTGCTGGGGGTGGTGGAAAACATGAGCTACTTCATCCCCCCCGATGCCCCCGAAAAGCGCTACGACATTTTTGGCTCTGGCGGCGGCGAAAAGATTGCCACCGACCTGGACGTACCCCTGCTGGGGTGCGTTCCCCTAGAAACCACCGTGCGCGAAGGCGGCGACCAGGGCGTACCGATTGTGGTGCAGTTCCCCGATTCCGCTTCGGCCCAGGCGTTGAAGGCCATTTCCCAACAACTGGCGGCTAGGGTTTCCGTGGCCGCCCTCGCGAGCTAACGCCTAGGGTTCCATCCATCTCCAGAGGGGTGCGAGGTCATGATTACTCTAACCACAGGCTCGTTCTCGTCACCCCCATTGGCCTCTTTATCATTGCTTCCATGCTAAATTTTCAAGCCCAACGCAATTGGCGATCCCTGATCAGTAGTTGGCAAGGGGTAGATTGGTTACTCTTTTTGCTGCCTACCTTATTAGTGCTGTTTTCCTGCGTGTTGCTCAACAGTGTGCAGCGCAGCATGGATGATGGCTTCCGCTACGACATGAACCACCTCGTCATGGGGGCCATTAGCCTAGGGGTAGCGCTGTGGATTTCCCGTAAGCGCTATGAGGTTTTGCAGGATTGGAACTGGATTATCTACGCCATTGTTAATGCCTCCCTCATCCTGGTGATGTTTATCGGCACCGTGGGCTCGGGGGCGCAATCTTGGATTGGCATTGGGGGGTTTTATATTCAGCCCTCCGAGTTTGCCAAGGTAGGTTTAATTATTACCCTAGCGGCCCAACTTAGTCGGCGCGATGCCTCTAGTTTGGGGGGGCTATTTACCGCCCTAGGGATTACCGCCCTGCCCTGGATCCTCATCTTCATTCAGCCCGACCTTGGTACCTCCCTGGTGTTTGGGGTGATTGTGATGGGAATGTTGTATTGGGCCAACTGTAAGCCCGGTTGGATACTGTTGTTGGCCTCGCCCTTGATAGCCGCCATTCTGTTTAATCTTTCGGTTCCGGTGTGGCTGCTATGGTGTGTGGGCATGGGCGTAACGGCTTGGTTTACTTTGCCTTGGCGCTGGTTTGCCACCCTGTTCGCCACAGCCATTAGTCTCATTGCTGGAAAAATTGGCCAAGTCTTGTGGGGCTTGCTCCACGACTACCAAAAAGATCGTCTAATTCTGTTTTTAGACCCCGATAAAGACCCCCTCGGCGGCGGCTATCACCTCATTCAATCTCGCATTGCCATCGGGGCTGGAAAACTCTGGGGCCAAGGATTAGGGGACGGCACCCAAACCCAGCTTAATTTTATTCCCGAACAGCATACGGACTTCATCTTTTCTGCGGTGGGAGAAGAGTGGGGGCTCGTGGGTTGTGTGGCGGTTTTGATGGTCTATTTGCTTATCTGCTTTCGGATTTTAATCATCGCCCAAAATGCCAAGGATAACTTCGGTTCGCTCCTGGCTGTTGGGGTCTTTGCGATGCTGACATTCCACATTGTCATCAACATTGGGATGACCATTGGTCTTGCCCCCATCACCGGAATTCCCCTGCCCTGGATGAGTTACGGACGGTCGGCTATGCTAACCAACTTCATCGCCCTAGGCATTGTGGAATCCGTCGCCAACTACCGCCACCGCCTCAAATTTACCGACTGAGCCAAGCGGTGGGCAAACCCTCGACCCTAGGGTTGATTGGGGTTGTTTTCTGGGATGGCGCATCGGGCGGCTTGGAGTAAGCATTGGGCGCTTTCCGCCACCGAGAGACCCGTGAGGTCAATTTGCGGGATCGTCTTCCCCCGGCGTTCGAGATCGTGGCGGTAGGTGCGGTCGTAGTAGTCCAAAATGATGGCGCAGGCGGAACGCAGATCGCCTGCCTGGATGAAGTCCACAGCGGCCTGGGTGCGCTGTCCGCCCAAACGTTTTTGGATACGCTGGGTGGCGATAACCAGATCATTAGGATCTGCCTCACCGTAGATCGAAACCAGCAAATCGAGCCGTTCCTCCACTGACCGGGTCACCTCCAGGGTAGGAGCCGCCATCATTTGCAAAAACAGTTCGTCTGGAATGCGGCAGGTGCCCACCCGACGGCTCTCCGCCTCCAACCAAATGGGCCGATCTCCGCTGCACTGCACCCACGCCGCCGCCAGCAGGTTTTCGTAGTGCTCCGTGGAGGGCTGGGGGGGCAACATCAGGGCTCCGTAGCTGCTACCCCGGTTGTTGGCTAGGTGTTCTAGATCAATCACAGGTTCGCCCAACCGAGCAAGCTCTTCCAAAATCAAGGTTTTTGAGGTGCCCGTCATGCCGCCCAGAATCACCATCGGCTTCGGCTGGGCCAAAACCTGACGCACCCAGCGACGATAGGCTTTGTAGCCCCCCTCCAGGGTGTATACCTGAAGACCCGCTGTAGCCAAAATCCAGCCCACCCCGCCACTGCGCATTCCCCCCCGCCAGCAATGCACCCGCAGATGTCGGTCAGGGGCTAGTTCCTTGGCCTGACGCACAAAGGTGGCGCACTTTGGCCCTGCCAGTTCAAAGCCTAGCTCCACCGCCTCGTCGCGGCCCACCTGTTTGTAGCAAGTGCCCACCTTGGCCCGTTCGTCGTCGGTAAACAGCGGAAAACTGACCGCACCGGGAAGGTGGCCTTGGGCATACTCGCTCGGACTGCGCACATCCAAAATCGGGCCAGATTGCTGAAGAAAGTCGTCAATGGTTAGGGCAATGGGCATGGAGACAGAACGCTAGGGATAACGTTTCTACTATGCAATCAATTCATCCTGCGGGGATCGACATCGCCGCCGATTTGGCCCAGAACAAGCGAGGCTCAGGGGCCATGGCGCTCGATCACACTCAACGCCCTCTACACCCAGCTCGAATGGGCCGCTGCCTTTAAGCAAGACCCCACCAGCACCGAGCGCAAACTGCTGCCCATCCGAGTCGCCCCCTGCCAACCGATGGGGATGTTGGCCGCGTTGGTCTACGTGGATTTTGTCGGTAAAACCGAGACCGAGGCCGAAGCGCTGTTGCTGGGTGCCTTAGCCGACCGGGCCAAGCCCACCACTCGCCCTAGCTTTCCGCAATTGGTACCTTCGGCAGAACGGGTGACTCCGGCCACCGTGGCGTTTCCCCAACCCTTAGCTGATCACCCTCGTTAGCCTCTGCGGAATCCGTCAGCACCCCGCCGGAGAGGCCAGCCCAGGTGCCCCAGATCACTCAGTTGCCCTTTTCCCGCAATCCCTTTTTTACGGGACGGGAAGAGCAGCTAGAGGCGATTCGTGCCGCCCTCACCAACCGAGGCCGAGCCGCCCTCTCTGGGCTGGGGGGTATGGGCAAAACCCAAACGGCGGTGGAATACGCTTACCGTCACCAAGCCGAGTACGACCATGTCTTTTGGGTGCGGGCCGAGCAGGAAACCGAGCTGATTTCGGGCTATGTGGCCTTGGCCAAAACCTTGCAAATCCCTGGCCACCAGCAGGAGGATCAACAGGCCATCACCGCCCTGATGAAACAGTGGTGCATTGCGGCCACAAAGTTGTACCACAGGGGCAAAGGATGGTGGTGCCGCGAATGCACCCTACTACTAGAAGCCCAAGGCTCAGACGGCGAGATTACTACAAAGATCGTGGTGCCTTGATGCAATTCCTAATCCTGCTAGGAATATTCATCGCGTAATTTGAGAATTAAATTCGCAACATCTTCTACTGTTTGAAGACGATTTGCATCTGCATCTGAAATTCTAATGTGGTAATAATCTTCAAGCTTCATTACGAGTTCAAGGTAATCGAGATCCTCTAAATCTAGATCTTCTTTCAATCTTGAGCTGCCACAGATGTCTACCAGCCTATGGGTAGTGTTTTCCTTAAAGAATCTAGTTAATTGATCAATCAATTCCTGCAGTTCCATGGCATCTCAAATTTCTACAGTACTTTTTGCTTTTAACAAGGATAGGTAAGGGGCTTGAACTACTTGCCTGTCAAAGATTAGTGTTCCCCAATAGAATTGAAGGTATTAGATACAGCTTTCCTTAGCCTGGTGAGGTATTTTTTTTAGATTTAGAGACTAGCCTTGGTAATCATTTAAAGCCTCGTTTTATACCTCGTGCGATCTAGAAGCGCTACACATGAGCACTGACTATATCGTTCCATATTATTGAAGGGAAGTCAAGATATAAGAGGCTATTTAGAAAGTCAGTCTGGCCTTGATGAGGTGCTTCTAATCTGAACCATAAGTTGACCTCTAAGGACTTTATGGACAGGCTTAAGGCTGGTTGGCTGACAAAACTCATCGGCGACATAGCAGTACGTGTGTATTTTGAACTCGATTCGATAGGTGCGCTGGTCATGCTGTCAGTCAACCAGCATCAGCACAGGCACCTCATGTCTTTGTGAAGAGCCCTCAAGCAAAACCACAATTATGAAAAATAATAAACCATCGAAGTAAATGGATTTTTGATGTGTTAACTTGGTGCAGAATTAAAGTTTTCTCTAGAATTTGATGCAGCGTTTTCAGATCGCGTGAGGTACAGCGCAAAGCTTGAAGTCCTCACTAAATCTGGCTTCTAGATCTCAAGGCTTAACTCGCGAGATCAAGGAATGCTGTATCTTCATATTTTTGTTAGATGTCTGGCAAAGCTTTCCTGAAAGAGGTGAGACGATGGAAAAAATTCTTGGCATTGATTTAGGTGCAACTAATACCTGTGCAGCAATAGTAGATCAAGCTACGATGCAGCCCGTAGTAATTGTGAACGAATATGGCGAAAGAGTCACTCCATCAGTAGTTGCGTTCAGAGGGGATCAAGTACTCGTAGGAAGAAGAGCAAAGAATCAAGCCGTGATGAATCCTAAAGGGACTTTTTATAATACAAAAAGATTGATAGGGAAAAGATTTGAGGAAATCCGAGAAACCATAGGATTTGCATTATTTCCCATCGTGGCAGACAGCCAGAGAGACGGAGCGGCGGCAATAGGATTCGATGGCAAAATCATTTCTCCCCAAGAAGTCAGTTCACATATATTAAGAGCCGTAAAGCAAGCGGCAGAAACTCAGCTCGGAGAAGCCGTCAAGAAAGCCGTTATTACCGTCCCTACAAAATTTAATGATGCACAACGCCAAGCTACAAAAGATGCTGGCCAAATTGCAGGACTTGATGTTGTACGTATCATTAATGACTCTACTGCAACAGCAATGGCCTATGGAATGGGAAGCAATAGGACTGGAACGATAGCGGTCTATCACCTCGGCGGGGCAACATTTAATGTCTCAATCTTAAATGTTTATGACGGGAACTTCGAGGTACTAGCCGCGCATGAAGACTTATATTTTGGTGGTGGAAATCTCGATGATACAATTACGAATTTTCTGCTAAAAGAAATTCAAAACCAAGTGGGTTTCGATTTAAGAACTCTAGATAGATCATCTTGGCTTTCAGCATTGCAAAGAATTCAGATAGAATCTGAAAAAGCAAGACAAGTATTGTCAAGTGACATGGATTACGAGATTTCTCTTCCATATTTGGCGATAAAAGATGGTGAGCCAATAAATTTTGCGTATGTCCTTACGCGAAATGTCTTAGAAGGTTTGGGACAGGATTTAGTGGACAGGACGATTGAGCCATGCAAAAAGGCATTGAGTGATGCACGCATAACGGCTTCTGACCTTGATGAAGTGATTTTAGAGGGTGGTATGGCGCACATGCCATTAGTCATCGATACAGCAAAACATATTTTTGGTGAAAGCCCTTCTATTTCAGTGTCAATTAAACCAGATGAAGCAGCAGCCCTTGGCGCAGCAATTTATGCGGAAACTTTAGCAGGCGATGAGCCGTTTGCTATGTAGGATGGCCCAACAACTCTGTTAGAGTAAGTTGAATGCCGATTCCAGTTACGCAATCTTTCAGCGTCCGGCGTTGAGGCTAGATGCTAAAAGATTGCACCCAGGTAGGCCCAAGCATTAGAGAAGCGTTTGGTATAGGGCAGAGCCAAGGCTACAATGGTGAAACTATTGCCATTCGTCATTTGTTGGAGCGGTCTATGACCTCTGCGGCCCCCGCCAAAACCCAGTCTGCCAAAACCCAGTACGAGGCCATCATTGGGCTAGAAACCCATTGCCAGTTGTGTACGGAAACCAAGATTTTCTCTCCGGCCTCCACCGCCTTTGGGGCCGATCCCAACACCTACATCGACCCGATTGTGCTGGGGATGCCGGGGGTGCTGCCCGTGCTCAACCAAAAGGTGCTGGAGTATGCCGTCAAGGCAGGGCTGGCCCTGAACTGCCAGATTGCGCCCTACTCGAAGTTTGACCGCAAGCAGTATTTCTACCCCGACCTGCCCAAAAACTACCAAATCTCCCAGTACGACCTGCCCATCGCCGAGCATGGTTGGCTAGAGATTGAACTAATCGACAAGAAAACTAAGGAAGCCACCCGCAAGCGCATCGGCATTACCCGTTTGCACATGGAAGAGGACGCGGGCAAGCTCGTCCACGCTGGCAGCGACCGTTTGGCGGGTTCCACCTACTCTTTGGTGGACTACAACCGGGCCGGGGTGCCCCTGGTGGAAATCGTCTCGGAGCCAGACATTCGCACCGGACAGGAAGCCGCCGAATACGCCCAAGAACTGCGCCGGATTGTGCGCTACCTGGGCATCAGCGACGGCAACATGCAGGAAGGTTCCCTGCGCTGCGACGTGAACATTTCCGTGCGCCCCGTGGGTCAGGAAGCCTTTGGCACCAAGGTGGAGATCAAGAATATGAACTCCTTCAGCGCCATCCAAAAGGCCATTGAGTACGAAATCGAGCGGCAAATTAAGGCCAACGAAGCAGGCGAAAAAATCGTCCAAGAGACCCGCCTGTGGGACGAAAGCACCCAGCGCACTAAGAGTATGCGCTCCAAGGAAGGCTCTAGCGACTACCGCTACTTCCCCGAACCCGACCTGCCGCCGATTGTGGTGTCTGTCGCTCAGAAAGAAAGCTGGCAGTCGGAACTGCCGGAACTGCCCGCCCAAAAGCGCAGCCGCTACGAGGAGGAATTCGGCCTCTCCGCCTACGATGCCCGTGTGCTCAGCGACGAACGCAGCATTGCCGAATTCTTCGAGACCACCGTGGCCACCGGGGCCGACCCCAAACTCACCGCCAACTGGCTCACCCAGGACATTGCGGCCTACCTCAATTCTGAAAAGCTCACGGTTGACGAGCTGCCCCTCAAGCCAGACATGCTGGCGGAATTGGTGCAACTGATCGAAGCGGGCACCATCAGCAACAAAATCGGCAAAGACCTGCTGCCCGAACTGCTGACCCAGGGCGGTTCCCCCAAGGCGATGGTGGAGGAACGCGGCCTCAGCCAAATCTCCGATCCCGCCCAAATTGAGGCGATGATCGACGCAGTTCTCGCCGCCCACCCCGAAGAACTGGAAGCCTACCGGGGCGGCAAGAAAAAGCTGCAAGGCTTCTTTGTGGGCCAACTAATGAAGGCCAGCGGCGGACGAGTGGATCCCAAGCTCAGCAACCAATTGCTCAGCAAAAAGCTCAATGGCTAGCATGGCCTCATACCAAATCCGACTTGTTTGCCCCCGGTATCAGCGGGCGAGGAGACCTCGCCCCTACGGTTTGCTGGGCTGGGAATCGGGGTTATTCGATTAGGATTTGGTATCACTTCCCTCGCAGGATTGATAGCCCTCGAAGCCCGTGATCCTCAACCCGCAAGGATGGAGGATCACGGGCTTCCCTCGTTGGATGACATCCCGCAAATCAAAATGCCTAAACTCGGCTGACCTGCCGTCGCTCCGTGGCCAACCGACCATATTTGTAGTAGGCAGCGCAAGCGCCCTCGGAGGACACCATGCAGGCCCCCAGCGGGCTTTCCGGCGTACAGGCGGTGCCAAACACCTTGCAATCCCAGGGTTTTTTCACCCCCTTGAGGATGTCGCCACAGGCACAGGCTCGGTGATCCGCCACCTGCCGACCGGGGAGGGTGAATTTTTCCTCCGCATCCCAGGCCGCCAGGGCCGAGCGCATCCGCAACCCAGAAGCGGGAATATCCCCTAAGCCTCGCCACTCAAAGGTGGGGCGCACCTCAAATACCTCGGTTATTGCCCGCATGGCCACGGCATTGCCCTGGTCATTCACCAGGCGGGTGTACTGGTTCTCCACCTCGCAGCGGCCCTCCGCCAACTGCCGCAACACCATCCACACCGATTGCAGAATATCCAGCGGCTCAAAACCCGACACCACAACGGGTTTGCCATAGTGGGCGGTGATCACCCGGTAGGGGTTGGTGCCAATCACGGTGCTAACGTGCCCCGGCCCCACAAAGCCATCCAGTTGCAAATCGGGGTTATCCAGCAGCGCCTCCAGGGCGGGGACGACCAGGACGTGGTTGCTAAACAAACTAAAATTCATCACCCCCTGATCCCGCGCTTGCAGCACCGTGAGGGCCGTACTGGGAGCCGTGGTTTCAAAGCCAATGGCAAAAAAGACCACCTCTTTATCGGGGTTTGCCTTCGCCATGGCCAAGGCATCCAGCGGCGAATACACCATGCGAATATCTGCCCCCTCCGCCTTAGCCTGGAGCAAATTGAGCTTGGCACCGGGCACCCGCATGGCGTCGCCAAAGGTGGTAAAAATCACGTTGGGCTGCTGGGCAATGGTGATGGCATCATCCAACCGTCCCTTGGGCATAATGCACACCGGACACCCTGGCCCATGGACTAATTCAATGCTCGGCGGCAGTAAATGTTCTAACCCAAACTTAAAAATAGCGTGGGTATGCCCCCCGCAAACTTCCATAATTTTGATCGGGCCAGATCGATCCTGAATCAGCTTTTCCGCCAGTTGGGTAATATCCGCTAAAATGCCTTGGGCCTTAGCCGGATCACGAAATTCATCAACGTATTTCATAGGTGAAATCCAAGAAAAGAGTTGTATTTAGAATGCGTAGGTTGGGTGGCGCGACAGCAGAACCCAACAAAGCTGGCTTTAAATTAGACTTAACTCTGCAATTTGCTTAAACAAATCCTCAATAGGTGTGGGATATAGCATGCTTTTCTCAGGAGGTATAGATAGTTCTGTCGGCCATACGTCCAACAAACAAAACAACTGCTTGCCAATCCTGGGATGATCACCAAATCCTGGCCAATTGCAACTACTCATCACAAAAAGAAACATCTTTACATCTGGGAAAATCTCTTTTAGCGTTAGCTCCCGACTCTCAAAATCTGCTCTCCAGTTTCCACGACTCCAGCCCAGTTGCGTTTTACACTCAAGAACAGCGCACAAGTCAGAACCACGCCATACACTAATATCGGGACGTTTTGAATTACGTTTGCGCTGAACAGATCGCTCTGAAGAAATTTCAAGATTCGGATTTTCTACATCATTAAATAATTTGAGAAAGAAAAGAATTGTTTCTACGAAGAAGTCTGATCCAGACTGTGCAATCCTCTTTCCAAGAAAAACTTTTGTCTTCCACTGCATGAGATAGAAGACACGCATTCTATTGGCAATAGTATTAGTATAGGAAAAGTCAGGATCGGTTTTACATAGAGTCTTCATGTGCTTATAGGAATCTTTCAGAGTAATCGAAAGATTATCTAGCGCTTGTGCGTATTCATCATGAAATTCAATAATCATGCTGTTTTTCAAGGATGAGTTCTGAATGCTGTACCCTAATCAACGCTGGTGTTGGGTTCCACTCCGTTTCACCCAACCTACACCACTAGGAGAAAGGTCATCATCGCAAGTTCGCTATTTCTAATTCTTTGCTATCGAATTCGGCCATTTGCTCTAACAGATCCAGGGTGGCGGCGGCTTCGTCGGGGTCGATGCGGTTGAGGGCAAAGCCGACGTGAACTAGCACCCATTCTCCCACGCAGCTTTCGAGGGGATGGTCGTCATCCACAATGCAGGCAATGTTGACGGGACGCCGCACGCCGCTGATATCCACAATGGCGAGTTGGTTAACGGGGTCGCTGATGGATTGAATTTGACCGGGAATACCTAGGCACATAGGAATTTTTAAGGGTAAGTTTTGCTGTTTGAATGTTGAACTTTGAATTTTGACGTTTTAACGTTGCCTTGAAAACCGAAATTTCCATCGGCAAAAGACGATTAGGGTGGCAGTTGGGCCGATTGGGCAGCGGCGATCACGGCTTGGCCGAGGGAAAGTCCGCCATCGTTGGGGGGCACTTGGTGATGGGTGAGGACGGTGAGGCCGAGGGTTTGCAGGCGTTGTTTCGCTTGGGTGGTGAGGATTTGATTGTGAAACACGCCGCCGGATAGGGCAACGGTCGCCACTTGATGTTGTTGGGCTAGGTGGTTAGCCAGGGTGGCTAGGGCGTTGGCGAATCCTACATGGAAACGGGCGGAAATTAGGGCGGGATCTATATTTTGCTGTAAATCTTGCAGTAGGTTGGGCCACATTGGGGCGGGATCGAGGATGAGGGGTTGCAATTCTGGTTCGGAATCTGGCCTGTTGATCTCCAGGATCAGCGGGCGAGGAGACCTCGCCCCTACGGTATCGGACGCCCCACAAATATTAAAGGTATAGGCGGAACTTTGGGCAGCTTCGAGGTGGTGGGGTTGGATCAGGGCTTCGAGTTCGATGGCTCCTTGGCCTTCGTAGGTGGCGGTTTCGCGGCAGAGGCCCACGGCGGCGGCGACGGCATCAAACAACCGTCCCGCAGAAGAGGCCAGGGGCGCATTGAGGTTTTGGGCCAGCATGGAATCGAGTAGGGCCAGGGGTTGATTTTTGAAAAAGCGCACTAAGTCCAGTTTTGGGAACGCTTTCTGCACAGCGTCCCAACTCCCAAAGGCGGCGACGAGGTGGGCGTAGGTGTTGCGCCAGGGTTGGCGGATGGCTTGGGTGCCGCCCAGCATGGCCACGGGTTTGAGGTGGGCCACTCGGCGGTATTGGCGATAGTCGGCCAGCAAAACTTCGCCGCCCCAAAGGGTTCCGTCGTCGCCATAGCCTAGGCCATCCAGGGCAATACCTAGGACGGGGGCGGTATCCAAGGGCAAACCGTTATCGGCCATGCAGGCGGCGATATGGGCGTGGTGGTGCTGAATGGTCGTGAGGGTAAGTCCCTGACGCTCGGCCCAGTCTTGGCCCAGTTTGGTGGAGAGGTATTCTGGGTGGGCATCCACGACGAGATGCGTAGGTTCGTATTCAAACAGGTTGAGGTACAGATCTAGCGCCTGCCGATAGCCCTGGTGGGCCGCTGCATTTTCCAGATCGCCCAAATGCTGGGAGAGAATTGCCTGTCCGGGCCGCAGCAGGCAGAAGGTACTTTTGAGTTCGCCACCTAGGGCCAGAATCGGGGGCAAATCCTCAAATCCTGGGGGTAACGCAATCGACGCAGGGGCGTATCCCCTAGCCCGTCGAAAAATCTGGGGCTGGCCGTCCACAACCCGCACCACAGAATCATCCACCCGGTTCACAATGTCGCGGTTGTGCAGCAAAAAGTAGGTGGCAATGTCGCCCAGTTGTTCTCGCACCGCTTCGTTGGTGATGCATTGCGGTTCGTCGGAACGGTTGCCGCTGGTCATCACAATGGGGCGATCCAACCGCTGCAAAATCAGGTGATGTAGGGGTGTGTAGGGCAGCATGACGCCTAGCGTCCCAAGACCAGGCGCAATCCCAGGCGCAAGGGGGGGAGTGGAGTGGGGAGTGGGGAGTGGGGAGTGGGGAGTGGGGAGTTGCGTTAGTAGGACGATGGGGGCGGCGGGGCTTTGGAGGAGGTCGGCTTCTTGGGGGCTGATTTCACAGTAGGGAGCGATGGCGGCGAGATCCTTCACCATGAGGGCGAAGGGTTTGTAGTAGCGGTGTTTGCGCTGGCGTAGGTTTTGGACAGCGGCATCGTTGGTGGCATCGCAGGCGAGGTGAACGCCGCCCAGCCCTTTGATGGCGACGATTTCGCCGCGTAGGATCAGGGTGGCGACGGCTTCGGCTTCGTCTACTAAGGAAAGGGACTTGCTGGACAAGGGTTTGCCGTCGGCCCGTTCTAGCCACACCTTGGGGCCGCAAACGGGGCAGGCGGTGGGCTGGGCATGGAAGCGACGATTGCCCACGTCCTGGTATTCCTGGCGGCAGGAGGGACACATCTCGAACCAGGCCATGCTGGTGCTTTGGCGGTCGTAGGGCAGGTGGCGGATGATGCTGAGTCGGGGGCCGCAGTGGGTGCAGTTGGTGAAGGGATAGCGAAAATGGCGGCGGCGAGGGTTGAGGATATCGGCCAAGCACTGGGGGCAGGTGGCGGCATCGGGGGGAATTTCGGTGCGGGCAGGGGTGTGGGTGCTTTTAAGAATGGTGAAGTCTGCCGCTGCAATCACTTCTAGCGACAGAGATTGTCGCTGAATACAGGAAATTTTGGCTAAAGGTGGCTTTTCCTTCAGCAAATTGGCCACAAACTGATTGATCTGGGTCTGATCGCCCGCCAGGTGAATCAACACGCCTTCGCCATCGTTCAGCACATGGCCGCGCAGCCCCAGTTCCATCGCCAGCCGATAGACCGTGGGCCGAAACCCCACCCCCTGTACGGTGCCCGTCACCCGCAGCGATTCGGCTACCTCACGATGGGCAGCGGCAGGCTGAACCGGAGGAAAATCGGGAAGGTTGGAGGGCATTCCCATGGCTAAAGAACCCGCTGTGGAGCAACGGGAGAGAAGTTGATCTGGGCCGTAAGAGAGCGTCATGGCAACCAACGCAACGCCTAGGGGGCACCACCAAGTCGCATTCTGGTGAGGAAAACGACGATACCTATGAGGGTAAAGGGGGTGGTTACGCTTTGGCGAAATCCCTATGGTTTTCTTTAGTGTTGACGCCTAGGAGGGGTTAGCAACGGCTGGGGCTTTTAGGTGTTGGGTGATAGCCTCGACGGGCAGGGGGCGGGCAAAATAGTATCCCTGGCCAACGGGGCACCCCATCTGGGCAAGTTGCTGCCGTTGGTAGTCGGTTTCTACCCCTTCGGCCACCACATGCATCCCCATCCCCTGGGCCAAGTTGAGGATGGCGCGAATGATGCCGAGGGCTTCGGCCTGGGGATGATCGGGCTGAATTTGGCCCACAAAGGACTGATCAATTTTCAGCACATCCACCGGGAAGCGGTGCAGATAGCTGAGGGAAGAGAAGCCCGTGCCAAAATCGTCTAGGTTAATTTGAATGCCAAGCTGCCGCAGTCCGGCCAGAACTTCGGCGGTGTGGGCGGTGTCTTCAATCAAAGCCCGCTCGGTAATTTCTAGGTGGAGAAAGGCGGGGTCGAGGGCGGTGCCCGCCAGCACTTGGTCGATAGTATTCAGGAAATCCGACTGTTGGAGTTGCTGGCTGGCCACGTTCACGCTGGCATAGAGGGGCTGATCGGGAAACTGGCGGTGCCACTGCTGCAACTGATGGCAGGTGGCCCACAGCACCCATTCCCCAACGGCTTGGATGAGGCCCGCATCCTCGGCGATGGGGATAAACACCTGGGGGCTAATCATGCCTCGCTCAGGGTGGGGCCAGCGGGCCAGCGCCTCTACCCCCAGCCATTGGCCCGTGGCGAGATCGACCTGGGGCTGGTAGTAGACCTGAAGTTGATCGGTTTTGATGGCCCGCCGCAGGTCGTGCTCTAGGGTGAGACGGTGCAGCATTTCCTGGTGCATTTCCGGGTCAAACACCTCGTAGCAGGCGCGGCCCCGGCTTTTGGCCCGATACATGGCGGTATCGGCATCCCGGAGAATTTCGGTGCCGCTTTGATAATGGCCCGCCGACCATACAATGCCAATACTGGCGCTGATCACCACGGGCTGATCCTCTAGGTGAATAGGCTGGGCCAATCCGGTTTGGATGGCGGTAGCGACCTCAATGGCGCTGGTAATGTCATCGAGGTCGGGCAACAGCAGGCCAAATTCGTCGCCCCCCCAGCGGGCTAGGGTGTCGCAGGGGCGCAGGTATCGGCTCAGCGTTTTGACCACCGACCGCAGCAAATGATCCCCCGCCCCGTGGCCCAGACTGTCGTTAATTAGCTTAAAACGGTCGATATCAATGAACAGCACCGCAAAGGAACGGGGGGTTTGGCCTTGGTGCAGGGCATAGTCTACCCGCTCCATAAACAGGGTGCGGTTGGGCAGTTGAGTGAGGTCGTCGTACAACGCCCGGTGGCGCAGTTGGGCTTCTACTCGCACCCGTTCCGTCACATCCCGCGACACCGTTTGCACCTGCGCCACCCGGCCCCGTTCGTTGAGGATGGGGCGAGCCAGGGTTTCGAGCCAAAGCTCGTCGCCGGAGGAACGCACCGCTCGGTAGAGCAACTGGGCTAGATTTTGGGGCGGGCGCAGGGCTTGAATTTGCAGCCGCACTCGCTCCCGGTCGTCGGGGTGGATGAAGTCGTAGAAACTTTGGCCCAGCATGTGCTCGGCGGAGTGGCCCAGCAGCCCCAGGCAGGAGGGGCTGACATAGATGAAATGCCCCTTGAGATCGTGCAGCCCCACTAGGTCGCTGATGTTGTCAGCCACCAGGCGATAGCGCATTTCCGAGTCGCGCAGGTCTTTTTCGATGCGCTTGCGTTCTTCAATTTCCTGGCTGAGGATGCGGTTGGCTTCGGCCAGTTCGGCGGTGCGCTCTTGCACCTGCTGCTCCAGGGTTTGGTTCATGTGCTGGATGGTGCGCTGGGCCGCTTGCAGCGTGAGTTGGTTCTTCACCCGCACCAGCACCTCATCCAGTTGGAAGGGCTTGGTGACGTAGTCTACGCCACCTACCCCAAAGGCTTGTACCTTGTCGATGGAATCCCCCAGGGCGCTGAGAAAAATCACCGGAATGTCTTGGGTGGTCGGGGTTCCCTTCAGCCGCCGACAGACCTCGT
Organism: Nodosilinea sp.; assembly: GCA_040396995.1. Lineage (GTDB taxonomy): Bacteria > Cyanobacteriota > Cyanobacteriia > Phormidesmidales > Phormidesmidaceae > Nodosilinea. The sequence goes on from JBBAWV010000004.1 coordinate 44,806, forward strand.
AGCCGTCCATCCCTGGCATCCGAATATCCAGCAAAATCAAATCAGGGCGCTCGGTCTGGGCCACTCGCAGCGCAATTTCGCCGTTGATTACCCCACGCACATCGTAATCCTGGGCGATGAGAGCCGTGGACAGCACCCGCAAATTCTCGGTGGTGTCATCCACAATCAGGATGATCGGATTCCCTTTCGGTTGCGTCACGCCCTTGCTCTACCAGTTCGACAATTTTGTCACAGCGAAAATCTTGCACCCAGCGGCGCAATATCAGAGCCAACGATTGGCGGTCGGGGGGCAGATCATCCAGCAGCGCATAAAGGGCTTGGCTATTGGCTACCACAGCTCCTTCATACAGCCGCTGCACCCAGTCGGCGGGGAGGGCGGTTAGATCGAGGCTGAATGCATCGATGGATGGCGAACCTGGGGGGACGGGAGCGGCTGGAACGGTTGACTCGGCATAGACATAGCCTACCCCAAGATGTTGTCGGATGGCCTCTAGTAGGTCATGCTCTCGAATGGGCTTACGGAGAAACCCATCGCAGCCGCTCTCTAGGGCGATGGCCTCGTCCTCGTCAAAGACACTGGCGCTGAGGGCGATCACTACTGGCCCAGCGGCACTCTCAGATCGAATCTGCCGGGTGGCTTGGTAGCCATCCAGCCGAGGCATCCGAAGATCCATCAAAATCAGGTCGGGGTGCCGCTGTCGCCACTGGGCGATGGCCTCTTCCCCATCGCAGGCGGCCATCACCTCAAAGCCAAGGGTTTTGAGCAGGGTGAGAAGCAGCCGCCGATTCGGTTCGTTGTCGTCGGCCACGAGGATACGCGGCACCGCCTGATCGGGGGCAAGGCCTACCACAGTTTCGTCCCCTGGGCGCGGCTTTAGCTCTACTTGATCCACCACCGCTACGGGCAGATGTAGGATAAAGGTACTGCCCTGGGGGCTGGTGTGGGCTAGGGCCAAGTCACCCCCTAGAATTTGGGCAAACCGCCGACTGAGGGCCAGCCCCAGCCCCGTCCCATCCTGGCGAGTGCGGCCCGTATCGGTTTGGGAAAAGGGCTGAAATAGGTCCCGGATTTGGGCGGCGGCAATGCCGGGGCCAGTATCGCTGATGCTAAAGCGTAACGTGGGCGGCAGGCCGTCCTCGGTTTCTGCCCAATCCACCGTTAGGCTCACCGTCCCCACTGGGGTGAACTTGAGGGCGTTGTCCAGCAGGTTGAGCAAAATTTGCTGAAGTTTGCCCTGGTCGGTGCGGATGTAGGGGGGCAGATCCTCCCCCAGGCGAAAGGTGAGCCTAATGCCCTGGGCGTTGGCCCTGGGCAACAGCATATCCACCAACTGCTGCACCAAGTCCGGCAGGCTAAAGGCACTGGCAATCAAACTCATTTGGCCCGCCTCTATTTTGGCCAAACTGAGGATGTCGTTAATCAGGCTGAGTAGGTATTCGCCGCTGGAGGCAATGGTGGCGAGGTGATCTTGGGTGTCTTCGGGCAGGCGGGTGTCGCGGTGCAAAAGCTGGGCATAGCCGAGGATGGCGTTCAGGGGCGTGCGGAGCTCGTGGCTCATGTGGGCCAAAAAGTCGCTCTTGGCCCGGTTGGCCCGTTCGGCGGCATCCTTCGCCTGTTGGGACTGATCCAACAGCCCAATTTGGTACAGCGCTAAGCCTAAATGGTGAGACACCTGGGTCATCAGATCCAAGTCCTGGGCTTGCCAGCGGCGGGAGTCGGCATTGTGGTAGGCGCTCAGCAGCCCCCAGAGTTGATCCTGCTGGAAAATCGGCACGATGGCATAGGCCCGCACCTGAAATTGCTCCAAAATATCGATGTGGCAAGGGGTGTGGCCACTGAGGTAAATGTCGTCTACAGCAAAGGTTTCCCGGTTGCGGTAGCGGCCTCCCCGGTGCTCTTGCAGGTAGGTATCTGACCAAATGGTGCGGTGGCCATCCCCCACCAGCCGGATCCAGCCCTTGGCCACGGATTCGGAAACAAAGTGACCGCTCCAGTCCTCGGCAAATTGGTAGACCGAGGTGCGATCACAGCCCAGCAGGTGCCTCAACTCTTGGGTGGCCACGGCAAACATATCCTGAAGGTCAAAGCTTTGGCGCAGGCGATCTACCAGCCGCCCCAGGGATTTTTCCCGCTCGATTTGGTGCTGAAGGCGCACCTCCGCCCGTTTATAGCGGGTGATATCCCGTCCGACGGCCTGAATTTCGATCAGTTGGCCCTGGTCGTCAAACTGGCCATGGTTATACCACTGCTGCCACAGCACCTCGTTGTTGGGAGCCTGGATGCGGGTTTCGTGGTTGAGCTGAGCATGATCGATGGTGATGGTCATCACGCTCAGTTCGGGCCAGCCATCGAGACTTTGGCGGAGATGGGGCGGTTCAGTGAGGTTGGCCAGATCCGTCACGTTGCAACCAAAGTAATGACCGTAGGCCTCGTTGGCGTATACCACCTGCCCGTCGGGTTGAAAACGACACACTAACTCGCCCCGAATCATCCGCCATCGACCTCCACCGCTAGAATCCCCGCTATTTCTCTAGATTACCCGGATTGGTTCACGACCTTAACGTTAACGCCCCGCCCCAGGTTAGATAGGTAAGATGGTGGGCCTTGCGAGGGACGGGGACGAGGGGCATAGATCGCCAGCCCTCCGGTCCGCAACGGCATCGGTCACCGCGAAACCCCAACATCGATATTCCAACCTGAAAAAGCTGACCTATCATTAGGCCCAGGGTTGTGTTATGTCGCTCAGGCCCCAGCGTCAGACCCCAGAGGGGGAGGGAAACACTATGAAACTACGCCATATCCTGTTGGTCTGTGGGGTGTTAGGAACCCTCGTGACCCTGTCGCCTGTGGCCCAGGCCCAGGACGGTACCGCCTCCGAGCCCACCACCACCGACTTAATAGAGCCCGCTGCCGGGGGCGATGCCCGCCCCAATCCAGAGCCCTCGGAGGCTTTCGGGGCTCCCGTGATCTCCGAACCGCCGCCCACCGCTGAAACCTTGTCCGAGGCTGAGGACAAACCGCCCCTTCCGACCCAAGCAGAGACCCCATGGGGAGAAGGCACCACGGGCACGCCCCCCGAAGGCTCCGACGCTGAGTCTGCCCCCGTCGATAGCCTTTGGTTCGAGCAGGATTCGTTAGACGATTTGCTGCCGGAGAACCTGCCCACGGAAGCCATGCCCCCAGCGGAGGATCTGGAGGATGGGGAATTTAGCGAGGATGAGGACTTCCCCGCCGTTGAAGCAGAGGAAGACCCGCGTGTCCTGGCGGTAGAAGCCCTCAACCAGGGCATAGAACGCTACAACAGCCAGAACTATCCTGAGGCGCTCGAATTTTTCACCAATGCTCTCACCCTCGACCCCAGCAACGCCAATGCCTACCTCTATCGAGGGTTGACCCTAGCCCAGCAGGGCGAAACGGAGTTGGCCCTCGCCGACCTCAACCGAGCCATTGCCATCAACCCCAGCAACGCCACCGCCTATCTGGCACGGGGCGCGGTGTTCTATCGGCAAGGGGATCTGACCCAGGCCCAGGCCGACTTCAACACCGCCCTAGCCGCCGATGACACCAACGCCAACACCTACCTCTACCGGGGGCTGATTGACGCCGAACGGGGGCGCTACGACTTGGCCCTAGAGGACTTTAACACCGCCCTTGAAATTAACCCCAACCACGCCTCGGCCTACCTACTGCGGGGCTTTGCCCAGGAAGCACTGGGCGATTATCCAGGGGCGATTGCCGACTTTAGTCGTGCCATTGAACTGAATGGGGATCGACCCAGAGCCTATATGGGACGCGGGGTGGCTCACTATCGCCTAGGGTTGTATGACGCTGCCCTCAACGACCTAAACGAGGCCATTCGCCGCAACGACCAACTGGCCAGTGCCTACCTCAATCGCAGCCATGTGTATTTCCGCCAGGGCCGCACCACCCGTGCCCTCCAGGACTTGGAGCAAGCGCTGGTGATCGACCCTCAACTGGCCGAAGCCTACCTCAGTCGGGGGGCCATTCGCGCTAGTCAGGGCGATATGAGGGGGGCCGAACAGGACTTTGCCCAGGTGCTCCAAATCAATCCCGATTCGGCCTTGGCCCATAAGCAACAAGGCGATGTGCTTAAGCAGGCCGGGAATATCCTCGCTGCCCTAGAAAGCTACACCGAAGCCCTGTTTATCGACCCCACCTACGTCGATGCCTTGCTAGCCAGAGGGCAAGTTCGCATGGCCCTTGGGGATCCCTTTGGAGCCATCGACGACTATAGCCAAGCCCTAGCGATCCAACCTAACAACCTGGATGCCTACGCTGCCCGGGGCGAAGCCTACCTGGCCGTGGGACAAATCCCCAGCGCCTACGAGGACTTCTCCCGCGCCATCATCCAAGGCCCCAACCAAAACAACCCGGAATTGTTCTTGAACCGGGGCATGGTGCGGGCACGTCTGGGAGACAGCCTAGGGGCACGGCGAGACTTTGAACAGGCCGCCAACCTCTATCTGCAACAGGGCAATGCCGCTGGCTACCGCCAAACCCTCGACCAGATGGCTAACCTGTAGGATAGTAGGACGGTTTGTGGGTAGGGGCGAGGGCTCATCACCCACCGGATAAGGAGAGGGCATGATGTTCAGCGACCTGATCACCCCAGACACCCTATGGAATTGGGTACGCCGCTTGGTTCTAGCGCTAGTGATGAGCCTGTTGCTGCTGCTGGTTACCGCCGCCCCCGCCTGGGCCTCGGTGCATACCTACCACGAACAACCGGGACAGACTACCTTTCGATCTCGCCAAAGCCTGCGCGACCAGCGAGATATGGCATGGCAGGCCACGGTATTCAAACGCTACCGAGGCTCAGAAATTCAAGGGATCTACCTGCGTCTCGTCGGCTTTCCAGGCCAGGTGACGGTCAATCGCCAGGATGCCCTCGCCATCGACACCGGAACCACCGCCCACTGGAGCGCTCCCTACGCCCTCGATCCCCAAACCCCAGCCTCTTTGCTGCCCGACAACGTCAGCCAATACGACCTGGCAGCGGTCTTGACCGAAATGCCTCGCGCTATCCCCCTCACCCTGTCCGTGCCCCTAGTGGGCCAAGCCCCCGCCCAACTCGTCGCCGCCCCCTACGTCGTTCAAGAATGGCTCACCATCGCCCAAACCACCCCCGACTCGTAGGGTGCATTCGCGGCAAGCCAATCTTTGGCCGTACCTACCATCGACAACCAGAGCCGCAATGCACCTACAGGACAACGGTGGCGGAGGAGGGAGGCCAGGGGGAGCAGATTGGCTTAGGATTGAAAGGTTCTATCTGTCCCGATTGGCCCTAGGGGTCTGGGAAGGTTCCTCGATTAACACGCCATGAAGTCTACCGTTGCACAGCTTAAGACCCAGATTCAGCGAGCTATGGTGGCCGCCTTTGGGGAGGATCTCGCCAATACCGACCCGATGTTGGTGCCCACCAGCAATCCCAAGTTTGGCGACTTTCAGGCCAATGTGGCCATGTCTTTGGCTAAGCCGCTGAAGCAAAATCCTAGGGACATTGCCCGCCAAATCGTCGAAAACCTCGATCTCGGCGACCTGTGCGACACCCCAGACATTGCTGGCCCCGGCTTCATTAACCTGCGGCTGAAGACGGCCTATCTGGAGGCCCAACTCAAGGCGATGCAGGCGGATCCGCGTTTAGGCGTCGCCCCGGTAGAGCAGCCCCAAACGGTGATTGTGGATTTTTCTAGCCCCAACATCGCCAAGGAAATGCACGTCGGCCATCTGCGCTCCACCATCATCGGCGATTCCATTGCGCGGGTGCAGGAATTCATGGGTCACAGGGTGCTGCGGCTGAACCATGTGGGCGACTGGGGCACCCAGTTTGGCATGTTAATTACCCACCTCAAGGAAGCCTGTCCCGAAGCCCTGGAAGCCGATTCCACGGTGGATATTGGCGACCTGGTGGCCTTCTACAAACAGGCGAAACTGCGCTTTGACACGGACGAGGACTTCAAAACCCGTTCCCGCGAGGCAGTGGTGGACTTGCAGGCGGGCGAGGAAACCGCCACGAAAGCCTGGAACGTGCTCTGTGCCCAGTCTCGCCAGGAATTTCAAAAGCTGTATGACCGTTTGGATATTCAGATTCAGGAACGGGGCGAATCCTTCTATAATCCTTTCCTCGCCGACGTGGTGCAGGATTTGGACACCCAAGGGCTGCTGGTGGAAGACCAGGGAGCGAAGGTGGTGTTTATCGATGGCTTCACCAACAAGGACGGCAACCCCCTGCCGCTGATCATCCAAAAGTCCGACGGCGGCTACAACTATGCCACCACCGACCTCGCCGCCATCCGCTACCGCACCGGAACCGATGGGGCCGAACGGGTGCTTTATATCGTCGATGCAGGCCAGGGCAACCACTTCGCCCAGGTGTTCCAAGTGGCGGGGAAGGCGGGCTGGATTCCCGACGGGGTGGAACTCACCCACGTTCCCTTTGGGGTGGTGCAGGGGGAGGACGGCAAAAAGTTCAAAACCCGCTCCGGCGACACGGTTCGTTTAAAGGATCTGCTCGATGAAGCCGTCAGCCGCGCCCGTGCGGATCTGGAAACCCGCATCCAGGCCGAAGAACGCCAGGAAACCGAAGCCTTCATCCAAAACGTCGCCGAGGCCGTAGGCATTGGGGCCGTCAAATACGCAGACCTCAGCCAAAACCGCACCAGCAACTACATCTTCAGCTTCGACAAAATGCTGGCCCTGCAAGGCAACACTGCCCCCTATATGCTCTATGCCTACGTGCGGGTGCAGGGCATCGCTCGCAAGGGCGGCATCGACTTCGACCACCTCCCTGCCGAGGCCAGTCTCCACCTAGAGGACGATAGCGAATTTGCCCTCACCCGCTACTTGCTGCAACTGGATACCGTCCTCGAAGAAGTGGCCCAAGACCTCTACCCCAACCGCCTCTGCCAATACCTGTTTGAACTCAGCCAAACCTTCAACCAGTTCTACGACCGCTGTTCCGTCCTCCAAGCCAAAGAACCCCAGCGCACTTCGCGGCTGATTCTCTGCGACCTCACCGCCAAAACCCTCAAGTTGGGACTTTCCCTGCTGGGGATTCGGGTGTTGGAGCGGATGTAGGTGGCCTCCGGCATGAGTGGGCGAGGAGACCTCGCTCCTACGGTTGGGCGGGATGGGAATTGGGGTTTTCTGATTCGGATGGGGGCTGAGCGGCCATCGTCTAGGACTGGACGGGATCAGAGGAGACCGGATCGGGCTGGACGGAATCGGGGTGGAGGGGATTTGATGGCACGGGATCCGATGGTACGGAATCCGACTGTACAGAATCATGTTGCCCAGAATCGGGCGGGGTAGGGCTGGTGGTGCCCGTGAGGTATTCCGGGTGTTGCAGTTCCCGCACCTTGAGGACGATCAGGTATTCGTAGAAGGCTTGCAGGGTACACCAGGCCAGTCCGGCACGGCCATCGAGACAGCCGCCTAGGATAAACATCATGTAGAACCAGCGCACCAGGGGGCGGGCCGGGAGCCGCAGGGATAGATCCTTGAGGGCGCGGCGACGTTCCACCTCGGATTTGCCCCACACCATGGCCTGCCAGTCTACGGTGCCGTTTTGCCGTTGGCGCAGGGTTTCCTGGGCTTCGTCGGTGGAGTAGCGGTTGTGCTTCTCAATCCAGCGGCTGAGACCCTTGCTACAGGTGTAGTGGGGGTAGGTTTCGCGCAGAAATCCGGTGGGGCCGTCCACCACCTCCCGCTCGGTGTGGCCATAGTCGTCAAACCACACCTGATTTCGCTTCAGCAGGCGCAGTTGGTAGCGGGGAAACTGGGTGCTGCGGCGGATCCACTGGCCCATGAACATCACCCGTTCCGCGACGTAGTAAGCCACCTTGTCTGGCTGGGTGATGGCCTGGACGCATTCCTCAAACAGGGCTGGGGTCATGCGCTCATCGGCCTCTAGGATGTAGGCCCAGTCGTACTTATAGGGCACTTCTTTCAGCATCCAGGTGCGCTGCTGGCCGTGGCTGACAAAGGGATGCTCAATCACGCGGACGGGATATTGGCGGGCGATCTCCTGGGTGCGGTCGCTGCTGCACGAGTCCACCACAATCACATCGTCCGATAGCAGGGCCGACTCGATGCAGGCGGCAATATCGCGTTCTTCGTTGTGGGTGAGGATAAAAATAGAAATCATTGCGGTGGTTTGGGGAAGATAAACCCCTAGCGGCAGCGTGGAGCCCAGGCGACTAGGGCATGGATGGGGAAAGCCCCCGTTGCTAGAATACCCATTTTCTCCGAGGAATTACGCAGAGAATAAGCGGCAGATTAGCCCTTGGGGGAAGAGCTAATCGTTATCACCACTGGGGGGCGTTGATGGGCTGATGGATGGGCTTATCGATCCCTTATGTTCTAGATGTACGCTCATAGATCGGGGTACAAAACGATTCAGGGTCATTCTGATTGCCCTCCACTCCTGAGTCTTCGTTGCTGACCATTATTTTCTAATGCCTGATATTTCGCCCATTGTTCAGATCCAGCAGGTTCTCAATCGTCCGCTAACCCATCTAGAATCCATGATTTTGATGGATTCCTGGTCGGGTATTCGCTATAGCACCATGGCTCAACAATCGGGCTATGGGGAGGAATACCTAAAACAAATTGGAGCCAGACTTTGGCAAGAACTCTCGAACCTCTTGGGGATTACCGTTACCAAAAAGAACCTGCGTTTAGTCCTAAAAAAACGGATCCAATTTGGGGACAGTTCGTTCCCCTCTGCCGTAGAATCAACCTCGTCAGTGCCGTTGGCGAATTCCCCAACAGACGCGCCCCCAGAGGTCTTTTATCCTTTTCCCTCGGGGCCATTGTCCTCCGATTCCTCCCTCTACATTCATCGGCCTCCCGCCGAGGCCACGGCCTTTGCCGAAATTGATCAACCCGGTTGTTTATTGTGCATCCATGCCCCCCACCGCTACGGCAAAACATCGCTGCTGCGACAGGTGATGACCTACGCCCAAGCCCAGCAGTATCGGGCCTGCCTACTCGATCTCCAGGAGGCCGATAATCGGATTTTGCAACGGGCGGATTTGCTATTGCCCTGGCTGTGTCAGCGGATTGGGGAGGGGTTGGGCCTAGGGCCAGAGGATGAGATGCCCTGGAATCCAGACTTGGGGCTGAAGGTCAACTGTGGCCTGTATCTGCAACGGGTGATTCTAGAACGGGCGGAGACGCCGCTGGTGTTGGCCATCCACGCCCTAGAGGTGGGGTTGGGGCGAGCCCCAGTGGCCCAGGATTTGCTGTCGATGCTGCGCCTGTGGCACGAACAGGCCCAGGGCACTCCCCTGTGGCAGCGCTTGCGCCTGGTGTTGGTCTATGCCACCGATAGCCCTACGGCCTTCAACCACCCCAAACCCTACCCGCCGCTATCGGGGATTTCGCCCCTCAACCTAGGCCGATCCCTGCGGTTGCCGCCCCTCAGCCCCGATCAGTTCGTGGCCCTGGGGCGTCGCTACCAGTTGGCCCCCTTCCAAGACGAAACCCAGCAGTCCACGGTGGAGGCGCTCTATAACTTGATTGCGGGGCATCCCTACTTGGCCCATCTCAGTTGCTACGCCGTCCAACAGGGGCAGCAAACCCTAGACGATGTGCTGGCCACCGCCACCACCCCCGACAGCGTGTTTTGGCCCCATCTTCAGGAGCGGCTGACCCGCCTCCAGCACTATCCCAAGGCCCGCAAAGCCCTACATCGCGTCGTAACGGGGGACGGGGTGCGGGTGGATGGGCTAACCCTGCATCAGCTCATTAGCCTGGGGTTGGTGCGGGTGGAGAACGGCCTGGTGCATCCCCTCGGAGACATCTACCGCCACTTCTTTGCCACCTACCTCGCCGCCGATGAACCCGCTGCCGCCTCTTCCTAGGGGGTGCCCCAGGTGCCAGGGACGGCCCCCCACTCCTGGGTTTCGGTAGGGGCCGTGGCAATGGGCATGGAACGGTAGATGTCTTGCATCACTTCGGCGTAGATCACCTGGTTCGGTTCAATCACCAGCATTTGCGGTGCCGTGCCCACCACCGTGGTCGCTCCAATCAGGGCTCCTCCTAGTAGGCCAATGCCCCCAAAGCCCGTTAGCAGGGTCAGCGCCAGGGCTCCCAAACCCGTGCCCAGCGCCAGGGTGCCGCCGTTCACCTGGGGCGAGTTGTAAACATAGTCTGAGGTGCTGGCAAAGGGGATGCGCTGACCGTCGGGGGCAATCAGCATTTGGCTGACCCACTGATGACCATCGCCATTGGCCTTGAACTGGCCGATGAGCTGACTCCCCGCCGGAGCCACAATGCCGTTGGTCACGGGGTCGCGAATTTCAGTCTCCAACACCAAGACTTCCTGGTGGACGGTACTGGGATCCAGGGTCAGGGAAGCTGGGCCAGTGTATCGCAGTTCCAAAATGCTGCCAGCGGCAATCAGGGTATCGGGGGCTAATCGGCGATCTCCCCACGCAGGTTCAGCCCCATTCGCCCCCTGCCCGGGCAAAGGTTGGCCAAAGTCAATGGCCGTATTGGGAGCAGCCGCCACCGGGATGGGTTCGGCGGCCAGGTTCGGCGGAATCACGACTCCCGTGGTGGTGGTAGCGGGCTGGCTAGGCACGGCCAGCAGGGTGGGGTTTGTGGCGGTGGGCTGGTTCGCCACCGTGGGCATAGATGAATTGACCGTGGGGGGCGGCACCGTCAGAAAGGGGGGCTCAACGGCATTGACCGCTGGGGCAGCGTTGCTCGGCACCTGGGCCACGGGGTTGCGGCCTGGGGTCGGCGGTTGCGTGGTGATAGGGGCAGCGGCGACGGTGGCGGTCGTGCTGGGGGCAACGGTGGCGGCAACGGTGGGTGTCGCTGGGACGGGCCTAGGCGTCGTTGGGGCAGTAGCCGTACCTGGGGCTGCCGGAGCAGCGGCAGGTGCGGAATTGGTGGGCGCGGGGCTAGTGGGCGCGGGGCTCACGGAAGCGGTCGGAACCGTGGTGTTGGATGCGGAGTTAGCGGGTGCGGGGCTCACGGGTGCGGTGCTCACGGGCGCAGGGTTCACGGAGATTGCGAGACCGTTGGTTTCCTGGTCAATGGTTGGGGGCATTCCCTGGGCAAGAACTGGGGCGGCTGTCTGGTCGCTAGAAGACTGACCACTGGAAGACTGGCCGCTGGGGGGCGAAGTGGCAATGACATTGGAACGACCCGCTGTGGGAGCCGTCGCTAGGTTCGTGGCACTACCCAGGGAGGGCACCACCACCGTTGGGCCAGGGAGGGGCGATCCCACCGCCGCGTCCAATTCCTCTAGGCTCGGCACCGTTACCTGCTGCGCCACGTCGGGCAACCCTAGGTTGAAGGGATCAATCGCCAGGGTATCGGGCAGGGTGTTGAAGGTATCGAGGTTGGCGGGCTGCACCAGATTCGCCGCCGAAATGCTGAGGCGTCCTACCCCCGTGTAAGGCCAGCTCAAATTGGGGTCAGCGGGCAGGGGCGGCAGTTCCACAATCATACCGGGGGCCGGGGCTGAACCCGGATTTGAGCCCAGATTCGAGGGAGCCCCTGGGGATACTTGGGCCATCTGCGGCGTAAACGTCCAGCGGGTTTCGGCCCCCGCCACCACCGATACCAATTGCGCCGGATCCGTCGCTAGGGCCACCCCAGGGGACAGGGTGAGGGTGATCTCAACGCCATCCCCCTGAGGAAAAAGCTGGATGTGTTGAACGAGGCCATCGTAGATCCCTATGGTGGGCACATTGCCCAGTTGAGTCTGAGGGATCGTTAGCACCAGGCGATCCCCCGTTGCTGAGGGGGCATACTGGGGCACTACCCCCGTGGGGAGGGTGAGGGTGAGCTCCTGGGTGGCGGGGTCAAACTGCCATGCGGTCAGGGTTTCTGCCCTGGCTGCCGGACACAGCCAGACCAAGGCGGCTAGGGCCACCCCACCACCCACCGTGGCGGGAACAACGACTGAATTGAACTGGGATGGGGTAAACCGTTGCATGGGTACGTCCTCTAAACCACAGGTCAGGCTGAACAGCAATGGGGAAGACCCATCTAGAACGCCAACGTCGTCCTAAGCCTTCTCGCCCTCGCCTTGGGAGAACACGGCCCCCCAAAAACCTAACTAAGAATACGCACAATTTCTAAAAAAGCAAGCCCCAGGTTCCGCAGATTACGAACCAGCGCTTTGGTGACTCAATTCGGCTAACTGGCCCCCCAGTTCTGGGATTTCCGACCTCGCTGGAAAGCTACTGGCGTCCGGCGAGGCTGAAGTTTCGGAAATGCTGGGCCTGTTCTTCGATGCGGGAGGCAATGCGGTCGCACACCATGCCGCAGAGGTCAAAAATTAGGTCGTCGGAAACGCTGTAGTAGGCGGAGGTACCCTCGGTGCGGCGATTGAGGATACCCGCTTGCAGCATGACTTTCAGGTGTTTGGAAACGTTGGCCTGACTGGTTTGGGTGGCGTCTACCAGTTCTTGAACACATTTCTCGCTATCGCGGAGCAGGTTAAGGATGCGCAGACGCATGGGTTCGCTCAGGACGCTAAAGTATTCGGCGACCTGCTGCACCACTTCGGGCGGAACGGTATCAACCACAGTTCTTCCTGGCCAGCTAAAAGAGTCAAGCCCATCTTAACAAGATTTTTAGGATTTCCCGAACCGCCCCCTCAGTCCCTAAGATTTCATGCAACTTTGCCGAAAGCGTCGGGAAATTGGGCTAGGCTCAGGAGATGACAAGGTCTCCACCGCCCTCACCGCCAGCCCCTCTCCCAGGGCGGGAGAGGGGAGTCAGAAACGCTTCAAAGTCCCTCGCCCACGTTGGGAAGGGATTTGGGGTGAGGGCTGGCTCACAGCAAAAGAGCATGTTTGTGCTCTACTGAGGCTACCTACCGTTTCAGAAGGGTGCAGTGCGGTTGCGCCGTTTCTGATGTATTAGTTCCCCAGGATAAGCGGCATGACTGCACCAAGGATTGAAATTCTGCCCCATAAAACGGCCCTGATTCAGTACGCCCTTTCGCGCTCGGTGGCGATCATTGAGCAGGCCGTCGCAGATCATGGCTATTGCACCCTAGCTTTAGCCGGAGGCAGCACCCCCAAGCCCATTTACGAAGGCTTGGCCCAGCAAGACTTACCCTGGGACAAGCTCCATATTTTTTGGGGGGATGAGCGCTATGTCCCCGTGGATCATCCCGATAGCAATGCGGGCATGGCAAAGCGGGCTTGGTTAGATCAAGTGCCGATTCCGGCGCATCAAATTTGGGTGACACCGACCACCGAGGGCGATCCGGCCCAGTCGGCCCAGCGCTACGAAGACCAGATCAAAGCAGCCTTTGCCCCCCTGCAACCCTCAGCCCCAGCGGGCTTTCCCCAGTTCGACCTAATCTGGCTGGGCATGGGCGACGATGGCCATACGGCGTCGCTGTTCCCCCACACGGCGGCCCTGGCGGTGACCGATCACTGGGTGACGGTGGGCGACAAGGACGGGGAACCCCGGATTACCTTCACCGTGCCGCTGATTAACCACAGCCGTCGGGTGATGGTGGTGGCGGCGGGGGCCAGCAAACAAGCTGCCCTGGCCCAAGTCTTTTCAGACACCGCAGCGGATGTCGCCTACCCGATTCGCCTGGTGCGCCCCACGGGGCCACTGGATTGGCTGCTGGATGCCGATGCGGTGGGCGAACTCCATTTGCCGGGAGCCCATCGGGTAGCGCCCGGTTGCTAATGCCCTCGGATTTGGCCCCTCTGGATCGGCCCCTTTGATGCTGAATATTGCAGTGGGCAAATGCAGTGCGCGAAGTTCAGAAGACTCCCCTATGATGGGTGTCTATAAGCTAGGATCTCAAGCCGACTTAATGTGATTACCCTTTCTCTGCTCCATCCCCTTCATAAAACCCCGGTGCAGCACTGGTCCTTCGACCAGGAGCCAGTGATTCGTATAGGTCGATCCAGCGATAACCATGTGATTCTCTACAGTGCCGTCGTGTCGCGGCACCATGTGGAAATTCACCGCATCGACCATGGCTGGCGGGTCAAAAGCCTGGGCACCAACGGCACCTACCTAGACGGCAAGCGCATTGATGAAATCCCCGTGGAGGATGGTATCATCATTCGTTTGGCCCGGTCTGGCCCCAATATTCAAATTCGCACCACCCCCGAAAAGCGTGACCCGCTGCAAGAATTGCTGAACAGTCGGCGACGGGAGGAGGGGCCAGGGAGCCACGAGCCTTCTCCCACTCCCACGGCCTTAGATAGTGCCGATATCGACGATATGCCCAGTTCCGAACTGCCCCACCCTGAACTCCCCCACGAAACCACGGTGATTCACTAGCCTCCCTTGCCGCCCCATGGCCAGAAGCGATCAAATCTACGTGATGCGTCCCCTGGTGGGGATCAGCGGCGTCTATCAACACCACGGCATCGACTATGGTGACGGCACCGTGATCCACTATCGAAAAATGGGAAACGACGCCCAAGTGGAGCGCACCAGCCTAGAGACCTTTTCCTGGGGGCAATCCATTTACCCGGTCTACCATGCCGAGGTCGATGCCGACGACGTGGTCATTGCCCGTGCCGAAAGCCGCCTAGGGGAATGCCAGTACGATCTGTTCTTCAACAACTGCGAACACTTTGCCACCTGGTGTAAAACCGGGCGTCGCGAGAGCGCCCAACTGGCCAGCTTTGGCCTCGATCTCGATCAGATCAATGGCCCCATATTTCGTCGCTGGGCCGAACGCACCAGCCAAAATGCCACCCCAGAACAGGCTCTCATCCTCTTCCAAAAGGCCATCGGCGACATTGCCGTGGCCTATCAATCCACCCTCACGGCCCAACAAACCGCCCAGCAAGAGATCGACACCTGGCAAAAAGTGGCCCAACGCGCCCTCACCCAACAGCGCGAAGATCTGGCCAGAGCCGCTCTCCACCGTAAAATCACCGCCCAACGTCAGGTCAACAGCCTCACCCAACAACTCCATAACCTCATCACCCTAGAACTCTCCCTCCAACGCAACCGCGACATCGCCGAACGCCGATTAGAATAACCCCTGTCCCGATTTTCCAAAGACCTCTATTCCGCTGAGTTCCCCGGCTTGGAGTGGCGGCAACCCGCATGGGGAGCGGGGGGAACACCGACCCTGTTAGGAAGCTCTAACTTTCTACAATGCAACCATAGTGAACTTTGTAGAAAAATCCCTAGCCGGAGCAACCTCTATGCAACCTACCCAAGGACAATTTACGGAAAAAGCCTGGGAAGCCATTGTGCAATCCCAGGAACTTACGAAACAATCCCAGCACCAGCAGATTGAATGCGAACATTTACTGCTGGCGCTATTGAACCAAGAAGGACTCGCAGCCAGCATTTTTACCAAGCTGGGGGCCGATCTGTCACGCCTGCGGGATCGCACGGAAGCCTTTATCAACAGCCAACCCAAGGTTTCTGGGGCCGGATCCTCGGTGTATTTGGGCAAATCCCTAGACAGCCTGTTGGATCGGGCCGATACTTACAAGAAAGACTACGGTGACGACTTTATTTCCATCGAGCATCTGGTGTTGGCCTATGCCCAAGATTCTCGTCTGGGCAAGGGTTTATTTCAAGAACTGGGCATTACCGAAGCGAAATTAAAGCAAGCCGTTCAATCCATTCGAGGCACCCAAAAAGTGACCAACCAAAATCCTGAAGGCACCTATCAATCCCTAGAGAAATATGGGCGAGACCTGACAGAAGCAGCCCGCCAAGGCAAGCTCGATCCGGTAATTGGCCGAGATGACGAAATTCGTCGCACCATTCAGATCCTGTCTCGCCGCACTAAAAATAACCCGGTGCTCATTGGGGAACCCGGTGTGGGCAAAACCGCCATTGCCGAAGGCTTAGCCCAGCGCATTATCAGCAACGATGTACCCGAAGCTCTGAAGGATCGTAAGCTCATTGCTCTAGATATGGGGGCGCTCATTGCCGGGGCAAAATACCGGGGTGAATTTGAAGAACGGCTTAAGTCTGTTCTTAAGGAAGTCACGGAATCTGCCGGAACAATTATTCTTTTTATCGACGAAATTCATACCGTCGTTGGTGCTGGGGCTACCCAAGGGGCGATGGATGCGGGCAATCTGCTGAAACCCATGCTGGCACGGGGTGAACTGCGCTGCATTGGCGCAACGACGCTAGACGAGTACCGCAAATACATCGAAAAAGATGCGGCCCTAGAACGGCGTTTTCAGCAGATCTATGTTAATCAGCCCAATGTAGAAGATACGATTTCTATTTTGCGAGGGCTGAAGGAGCGCTACGCCAACCATCACAATGTCACCATTTCCGATGGTGCGCTGGTTGCCGCAGCGGTACTCTCTAACCGATATATCAGTGATCGCTTTCTGCCCGATAAAGCCATTGATTTAGTAGACGAAGCAGCGGCAAAACTCAACATGGAGAAAACCTCTAAGCCAGAGGAATTAGACGAGGTAAACCGCAAGGTTCTCCAGCTCGAAATGGAGCGACTCTCATTTCAAAAAGAAAGTGATGCCGCTTCTTTGGAAAAACTAGAACGTATTGATCGAGAGCTAGCGAATCTTAAGGAGCAGCAAAATAATCTGAACGCCCTTTGGCAAGCGGACAAAGACTTGAGTGAACAGCGGAAAGCCATTCAAAAGAAAATTAGTGATGTGGATGTTGAAATCCAACAGGCAGAACGCGATTACGATCTCAACAAGGCCGCCGAGTTAAAGTATGGAAAACGGACAGAATTACAACGGCAACTAGAGGCTGTTGAGCAAAAAATTGCCGAAATGCAAGCCTCTGGTCGTTCCCTCACCCGTGAAGAGGTGATTGAGGCGGATATTGCCGAAATTATCTCGAAATGGACAGGCATTCCGGTGAGCAAACTGGTGCAGTCGGAAATGCAGAAACTGCTGCTGCTGGAGGACGAACTCCATCAGCGGGTGGTGGGTCAAGATGAGGCCGTTACCGCCGTGGCCGATGCGATTCAGCGTTCCCGCGCCGGACTGGCCGACCCCAACCGCCCCATCGCCAGCTTTATTTTCCTTGGCCCCACCGGGGTCGGTAAAACCGAGCTAGCCAAAGCCCTCGCGGCCTACCTGTTCGACACCGAAGAGGCGATGGTACGCATCGATATGTCCGAGTATATGGAGAAGCACGCCGTTTCTCGGCTGATTGGGGCTCCCCCCGGCTACGTGGGCTACGACGAAGGGGGCCAACTGACGGAGGCCATCCGCCGCCGCCCCTTTGCGGTGATCCTGTTCGACGAAATCGAGAAAGCGCACCCCGACGTGTTTAACGTCATGCTGCAAATTTTGGATGATGGCCGCGTCACCGATGCCCAGGGCCGCACGGTGGACTTCAAAAACACCATCATCATCATGACCAGCAACATCGGATCCCAGTACATCCTGGATCTGGCCGGAGAAGACGAGCAGTACGACGAAATGAAAGCCCGCGTGATGGAAGCCCTGCGCGGCAACTTCCGGCCCGAATTCCTCAACCGGGTGGATGAGATGATCATCTTCCATGGTCTACGGAAGTCCCAACTGCGGGAGATCGTCAAGCTGCAAGTGGCGCGTCTGGAACAACGGCTGGCCGACCGCAAGATGGCGGTCAAACTCTCGGAAGCCGCCCTCGACTTCCTGGCCGAAGTGGGCTACGACCCCGTCTACGGTGCCCGTCCCCTGAAGCGGGCCATCCAGCGGGAGCTAGAAACCCAGATCGCCAAAGCCATCCTGCGGGGCGAATTTAGCGAAGGCGACACTATTTTTGTGGATGTGGAAAACGAGCGGCTGTCCTTCAATCGTTTGCCCGCCGAGTTGGTGACCGCAAGGACATAGGTGTACCGATGGCGCAATGGCGGCTGATTCCCCCGATGGTGGCCCCCGGTGCCCTGCACATGGCCATCGATGCATGGCTGTTGGAGCAGCACCTCCACCACGGCCATCCCCCCACCCTGCGGTTCTATACCTGGGATCCACCTGCGATTTCCTTGGGGTTTAGCCAGCGGCGCAACCTGCCGAATCATTGGCATCACCTGATCTGGCGGGGGCAACCTGTGGAACTTGTGCAGCGGCCCACGGGGGGACGGGGCGTTTTGCACCAAGGCGATCTCACCTACGCCCTAGTCACCTCTGGGATTCCCGGCAACCGCGATCAGGTCTATCGTCACCTGTGCCAATTTCTCATCCGGGGCTGGGGCCAATTGGGCATTTCCCTTCACTTTGGCCATGCCACCCGTCCCGATCTGCGGTCGCCCAACTGCTTCAGCCTCGCCACCGCCGCCGACCTCGTGACCCCCACCGGGCTGAAGTGGATCGGCAGTGCCCAACTCCGCCGAGGGCCAGCTATCCTTCAGCACGGATCCATGCGACTGCATCCAGATCCAGATCTCTATGCACAGGTGTTTCAAACCCCGGCCCCAGCCCCGGATTCCCTGCCTCTCCTACCGTCCACGACTGAGATTATTGACACCCTGACCCAGGCCGCTGCCAACACCTTTGGCTGCACCTTTCTCATTCAGCCCCTCAGCCCGGAAGAACTGGCCGCTATTCATGCTGAGAGCCCCCCAAGCCTGATCTGCACCTCCTATCGATCAGGCTTGGGGGGCTCGGAGGGGCAAGAAGGAGACCGGGAACGATAACTAGGCGGTGCGAAGAGCCACAATGGGGTCGAGCTGGGCGGCTTGGCGGGCGGGGAAGACACCGAAAAACAGGCCAATGCCACCGGAAATGCTGACGGCCATGGTAATCGCCCCCAGGGAAATTCCGGCATCGAAGGGCGTCAGGATACCAATCAGCACAATGCCGCTGACCCCTAGGGCGGTGCCAATCACGCCTCCGGCCACAGAGAGGATGATGGCTTCGATCAAAAACTGGCCCAAAATGTCGCCCTGGGAGGCCCCGATGGCCTTGCGAAGGCCAATTTCCTGGGTGCGCTCCCGCACCGATACCAGCATGATATTCATAATGCCGATGCCGCCCACCAGCAGAGAAATCCCCGCAATCGCCGCCAGCATCAGGGTTAGCGCTCCGGTGATGGTGTTGGCGATGGTGAGTAGGGTGTCTTGGCTGCTGATGTAGAAGTCGTCGTCGTCGCGGATGTTGTGGCGCAGGCGCAGCAGGTTGGTAATCTGAAATTCCGCTGTGGCCATGCTTTCCCGGTCGCGGGCCGAAACGGTGATAAACGACACATCAATGCCGTAGGGAGAACGCTCCCCCCGCGCCAAGCGGTTGGCCTGGGTGGTGATGGGCACCAGCACGGCGTCGTCGTAATCCAGCCCCAGGTTGGAACCTTTCTTTTCCAAAATGCCGATGACGCTAAAGTTGACGCCGCCCACCCGCAAAGATTGCCCCAGGGCGGGTTCGTCCTCAAACAGGCGGGTTTTGAGGGTGTCGCCTATCACAACGACCTGGGCGTTGCGGGTTACGTCCAAATCGCTGATGAACCGCCCCGTGGCCACCTCAAAGCTGCGTACCGTCAGGAAATCGGGCACCGTACCGACCACGTTCACATTGGCGTTGCGGTTCCCCAGGGTAACGAGCTGACGATCACTGGATTCCGCTGCCACCCCCGTCACCGAAGGCACCTGTTGTTTAATCGCCACCGCATCCTCCAGCACCAGGGTACGGGGAATGTTTAGCGACCCCAACTGCCGCGTTTCTCGGCTACCGGGCACCACAAACAGCACATTCGGCCCCAGGGTTTCTAGCTGGGCGTTGATATATCGCTGTGCCCCCTCCCCCAGGCCCACCATGGTAATCACCGAGGCATTGCCGATGATAATTCCCAACATGGTTAGGGCGCTGCGGAGGCGATTGGCCGCGAGGGTTTTGGTCGCCATGGTTAAGCTTTCTTGCAGATTCATGGGCCTAGGGAAAAATCAGGACGGCTGAACGGGCCAATGGTAGGGCCAATGCACAGTGAAATTAATACACGGTAGGCCCAATGATTGAATCGTCATTATTGAATCGTCACGCGACCATCATTTTCGACAAAAATGCTGCGATGACTAGGCTCGCTGGGGGCGCTGTAAATTTCCACCGACAGGGTTTGGGGTTCAGGGCGACCTAACCTAAAGCGAATTGCCCGATCCTGCAAAGCCCAAAACAGAAGAGAAATATTGGGCGACGTGCCCCAGCCAAAGGCCAGTTCAATGTCTTCCCCATGCCGCAGGGTACGGGGGCCAGTCATTGGCGGTTGCTCAAGACCAATGGGCACATAGCTGTGGTTCACCACCTGCACCGTAATACGAGACCCAGGGGTGAACTGAATTTGGCCCGACTGACAACCCGCTACACAAGATTGCGCCAGGGCGGGTAGGGGTGCCGTTCCCAACGTCGCAACTCCCACCCAGGCCGATAGCCCCAGCAGGTGTATGGCTATGGTTCGCACTATGCGGCTCATCCTTGTTCCCCATTCAGCCCCATCGACTGATACCAGCCCCTCCAGGCTAGCAAACCCAACCCATCGTTGACGCTAACCCGCCGATTATCTTTATGGCTATGGGTTCAGCACATCGATCTGACAGAGATCTGACAGAGGGATACTCCTGAAGGCCAAGGAGAGATAGCTCCCTGCTGCTCCTTGGGAACGATTGAAAGAGTTCTAGAGGCTGTGGCAAACGTGAGGATGCCCCTAAATCTCCCTCTCCCTATGGACAGTCTAGAAGAGCTGTTTTGCCCCTGATATCGAGTCCGGCTAATTGACCTAAGAATCGTAGGCTGACAACCTTTGTCCTTTGGCTTAAACCGAACTCAGGTTGCATTAGGGGCAAGGCAAGGGGTATGGCCCGCGTCTACCTGCGGCTCTACCGTGAGTACGTAGGCCCGCACGGCATCGGCGGCTGGGAAGTTTTGTTCTAGAACCGTCTTGAGAGCCTTTTCATCTACAGCCCCATACCCAGAGCTTTGCAGCACCACCAGATCGCCGTGGTGGGATCCATCGGGGTTAGCCACCATCCCTACTTTGACAGGGCCAGGGGCAGGGGTCATACAGGCCCGCTGCCGATAGACCAGGGGCATGGGGTCGGGCAGGGCCGTAGGAGTCAGATCGGCAACTCCGGTGTCTTGCCGGATGAGGGCTTGCCACTGGGCTTGGTTGATGGGCAAGATGTCCTCGGCACTGGCGGTTGCGTTGTAGCCAAACCGCTCGCGAATGGCCGTGGCAAGACGATCAATGCGGCTTTGGGGCAGATTCAGGGCAGCGGCGTGGGCTTGCAACTGGGCGCGGACATCCGAGGAATCCAGGGGTTGGCTGCTGGTGGGTGGTGCCGACCCAATCGCCGCCGATGGGTTCGCTGATTGGTTGGCCGACGGGTTCGCTGATGGCTGGTTCGCTGACCTTGGGTTGGACGCCGTCGCTGAAGAAGAAGCCCGATCTGTACGGCTGGAGGATCCTTGGGCTGGGGCGTTGCCTTGAGATCGCGAGGCGTTGGACGACCGCCCAGACTGACGGGGGGTGGTGCGACTAGGGGCGCGATTCGGGGTGGTTCGGGAGACCGAACTGGATCCAACACTGAACCCGGCACTGGAGCCTGCACTAGAACGCTGGATCCGCGCAATCCCTCCGAGGGGGGCGGTTGCGCTTTGGCCTGGGGGCGTTTGGCCCACTGGGGGGCGGCCCGCTGTTGTGGCGTCATCCCCATCGGGATCCGCAGGGGCGGAGGTGGGAAGGCGGGTGATGGCCACGCTGTCTTGCTCTGGGTCGGGGGGCGGAATCACCTCATCCTGGGAGGCCCCGGTGGGTACCAGCAGCATCAGCCCGTGCAGCCCCAGGGAGACCAGCAGCATCGGGGCCAGCAGCTTTTGCCACAGGGGAGTTTGGGGTTGAGAAGGGGCCGATAGGCCGCGATTGATCATGGCGATTCAAACAGGTTTTCTTTCAGATTAGATTACCCCCAAGGGAAGCGGGGGTGAGGGGAGGACAGTCGCCCTAGCGGATCCTCAGGATGGAGGGCGCTAGGCATATCTGAGCTTGGACGGAGGTTCGCTATAGTCTGGGATCCGCCTGCCAAAACACCACCAGCGTCGTGGACCCACCAGGGCTGACGGGCACTAGCGAAACCCATAAAATGGGCACGCCATTATCCTGCACCTCGAACAAATTGGCCTCGCAGTAGGCGGCTCCTAGGGGTTGAACCGTTTGACCTGCAAAGGTTCTAGAGATGTCCTGCTGCTCCACAAGCTGGACATTGCGGCTGAGGTAGCGCAGGTCGGCGGCGGGGGCGCGTAGGGTATAACTCTCCCGCTCAATGGCGCTAAAGAAGCATTGCTGTTTCGCTGCCCCCCAACGAGAAATATAGAGATCCCAGATGTCGCCCGGAAATTGATCGGTTAAATCAAAATTGCTGCTGCCCGGTGCGCGGCCCAACACCCCAGCCGCCGAACCCACCAACTGGGCCTGACGGTTGGGGTCGAACCCCGGTGTTGGGGCCGAGTCTGCACTGGCTTGAGTGGGCTCCTCTGGGGTAGGGGAATCCGTTGCTTCTGATAGCGGTTCTGACTGCACCTCCTCGGCAGCGGCCAGGGGCACCGGGGGGGCATCCACCGGATAGGGGGCTGGGGCCGTAGGGGCCGCTGGGGGCGGCGGCGCAGTGGCGGACGGGGTGGCGGGCGGAGAGTTTGGCACCGGGGTGGCCGTGGCCAGGGTGCTAATGCTGAGCAAATCCACCGACGTTTCTTCGGCAGCGGGATCGGTTTCTGGGCTCTCCTCCGCTGCTTTGGGGGCAGGTAGCGGGGCCAGCAGCAGCAAACCATGGAGCCCCAGGGAAAGCCCCAACAGCGGCGCAATCACCTGTTTGATCCAGGCACGGCGCGGCCCTCGCTGTGACTTCACAACATCTACCATGACTCTCCGTAGGCAATTTCCGTAGGCAAGAAACCCCAGTCCCCCTATCTAGACATCGGTATCCAGACGTCATACGACAGCAGGGCTGGGGCATGGGCACGCGACCGGGGGCGGTCAATCAGGCTGTAGGACTACAGCACCTCTGCCATGATGTCGGCATAGCGGCTTTCCGCCAGGGGCACATAGCCGGTGTCGGGCACCAGTTCAGGGGCGTTTTCCAGCATGAACTCCACAAACTCCCGCACCTCAGGCCGAGACTCTAGGCTGCTCTGCTTCACATAGAGGAAGATGGGCCGAGACAGGGGCGCATAGGTACCATCGGCGACGTGGTCAACGGTGGGGGTTACCCCGTTGATGGCAACGGAGGCGAGACGATCCTGGTTTTCGAGATAGTAGGCCATGCCAAAGTAGCCCAGGGCATTTTCGTCGCGGGATACGCCCAGCACCAGAATGTTGTCGTCTTCGCTGGCGGTGTAGTCGGTGCGGCTAGAGCCCGATTCGCCCACAATCACATCGGTAAAGTAGTCGAAGGTGCCGGAGTCGGTACCGGGGCCGTACAGTTCAATGGGGCTGTTGGGCCAACTGGGATCAATCTGGTTCCAGCGGGTGATGGTGCCTTCGGCGGCGGGTTCCCACAGGGTTTGCAGTTGCTCCACGGTCATGGACGTGGCCCAAGTGTTGTCGGGGTGAATCACCACGGTTAGGGCGTCGATGGCAATGGGGATTTCCACGTACTCCACCCCAGCGGCGGCGCATTCCTGCATTTCCGTGTCTTTGATGGGGCGAGAAGCTCCGGTAATATCCAGCTCGTCAGCACAGAACTTTTTGAAGCCGCCCCCGGTGCCGGAAACCCCCACGGTGACCTGCATCCCAGGGTTGGCAGCAATGAATTCCTCCGCCATCGCCTCGCTGATGGGGAATACCGTGCTAGAACCATCCACCTGAATTAGCCGACTTTGGGAGAGGGCCTGGGGGGCACCGATCCCTAGCGCCACGGTGGCCGCCACTGCGCTAGCTAGGGCATAGCGGTTAAACTTTTGTCTGCTCATCACCATAGATCATTCTCCGTAGCGGTCGAAGGAAGAAAAATTCGCCATCACAGAGAATACGCGGCCCAGCCTAAGGTGACCTCATGGCTAAGCTAAGACTACATTGTCCAAACTTCAACAAAAGTTTAAGAAAAACGGTGGACGATACGGTTCCCACCCCGCCCCTTATCTTGTCTCCCGGTTATGAATGATTCCTCCGAACGCCTCCAACCGTCGTTGCCTGTCCCAGGATGGAGTGGGCTGCTGTGGCCGAGTGTGGCCGTCTTTGTCGGGTTTAGCTGGTTGCCCCTGAGCTACTACCGCATGGTGGGCTGGCCCTGGATTTTGCTGTGGCAGGCGGGCTTTCTGGCGTTGCTGATCTGGGTTATCGTCCGGCTGCGGCAGTTTCAACGGCCTTTCCATCAACTGGGCCACGGCTTCGATGGCTGGCTGCTGGCCTTGGCGGGCGTTTTGGTGGTGTCGAGTCTGCGATCCCCCTTTCCCCGCGTGGCGTTGTTGAATGCCAGCTTGGCGGCAACCTATGGTCTGGGGCTCTATGCCTACCGCAACTGGGTCGATCGGGGCTGGCTGACGCGGCGGCGGCTGTGGCTGGGCTTGGTGATGGTGGCGGCTGGGGTAGCGTTGATTAGCCTAGCCCTGTGGCGACCCACGGCGGATCTGTGGCAATCGCAAAACTTTGTGACGGCGATTCGCAACCATCAACCCCTGGGGCACCACAATTTTGTCGGTGGCTATCTGGGGCTGATGCTGCCCCTAGCGGTGGCGGCAGCGTTGTCCACGTCCAGAATCTGGCGTTGGGGAGCGGCGGTATCCGCAGGACTCATCACCGTGGCCCTCTACGTCAGTGGATCCCGTGGGGCGGCGTTGGGGTTGGTTCTATGGCTGCTGGTGACTTGGCTCTGTGGACTGGTGCGGGCCAAAGCGTCGCAACGCTGGCGGTGGGGGCTGATGGGGCTGGTGACCCTGGGCGGCGTGGGACTGGCCCTGGCGACCAATCCCCGCATTCGCGGCTGGTTTAGCAATGCCGGGGCGACGGATGGCCCCACCCTAGATCGCTGGTTTATGCTGCGCCTGGGGGGAAACATTCTGCGAGATCGGCCCCTAGTCGGGGTTGGCCCTGGGGTGATGAGCCGCGTTTCTAACCTCTATCGCCCCATCGAAACCGGGGCCGGACTGGATCACATTCAGCAGTTGCACAATACCCCGGTACAGCTTGCGGGGGAACTGGGCCTGCCGGGGTTACTCCTCTATTTAGCCGGAATTTTTCTGATCGGCAGGCTATGGTGGCGGCTATGGCGGTTGCCCCTGACGACGCAGGATCGCTATCTATTGGGCGGCATCGGCGGCGCGTTCCTAGCCTACGGGGTCTCTAGTCTGACAGACTACCAGCTTGAGAACATCCCCATCGCCGGAACCCTAGCGGCCTTGGTCATTCTGCTGATTAGCTTGGCCGATGCCTACGGTTTACCCAGGGGGGAAGTCTTGCCGGCCCGTCGCCGTTTGGCTAGCTTAGTGGTCTGGGCCTGGGTGGGGCTGCTGGCCTATATCTGGCTACCCTTTAGCCTGACCATGGGCTTTGGGGCCTGGGCCGATAGCGCCTTTTACAACCAAACCATCAACCTCGCGGATACCCGCTGGCACAAGGCTACCCTCCTCAGCCCGTGGGATCCCACGGCGGCGGCGGTGGCTAGCGAATCCCTCTACGGGTTGGATGCCATTTTGGGCGATTCCGAAGCCAAGGATAACGTGCGTGCCCTGGTGGTGGACTATGCCCAGCAGGCCCAAGCCGCCGCCCCCAACGATGTTTGGTTTAACCAAAACCTGGCGGTTCTCTATCAGCCAGAAAACCCTGCCCAAGCCCTACCCTACGCCCAGCGGGCCGTGCAACTCATGCCCCGCAACCGCAACCACGGCTACTGGCTATTGGGCGAATTGTTGTTAGCCACGGGCCAAGCATCCGAAGCCATCGCCGCCTTTACCCTAGAAGCCCTGGTCAACCCCGAATCCCTCACCTATCCGCTGTGGGAGGAGCCGCCCCTGCAAGCCCTCTACCCCGCCGTGGTGGCGCAAACCCTAGCCGAATACGACCAGTTACTCACCGACCTTGACCCGCAAACTCCCGGCTACAGCGTTCTCTACGAAACCCGTGCCCTCCTAGGCTGGTGGGTTGGTCAGCCCCTAGACTCGCTGGATGCCGACCGTCTACGCCCGCTGGTGAACACCCTATGGTTGGCCGACACCGACCCCCAAGTTGCCCTCACCCAACTAGAATCCCAACTCGCCGACGATCCTGCTCCGCCCAATCTACTCCTGGCCGCATGGCTCGATCCCGCCACCCATTGGCCCGCTTACACCAAAGCCGTGGGCGATCCGCCGGATCTCGACACCCTGCGCCTAGAGGACACCCTCGATACCCAACCCCTACGCGCTTGGCTCACCTCCCTCCCCCAACCCCCAGATCGCTCCTACCGAGGGTCGCTGACCTTCGCCTACCGCAACATCCAGGCCAGCCAAATTACGCAAATGCTGGCCCCCCCAAGGCTAGAAACCCACTTAGTCCTCCGTCAACTGTCGTTATTCCAACCCTGGCCGAGGGAATTTCCCGCCCTCGATCACCGTCTGGGCACCCTCCAATCCGAGGCGCTGGGCCTCACTCTCCGCGACGGATTCTCCACGATTCACGTCCCGTGATTGCCCTCCGTAACGGACTTCCCACGACGGACTCTCTGTGATCGCCCCTCTGCAACGGCATCTCCGTGTTCGACTCTTTGTGATGGACTCCCTATGAATAATCCCCTCAGCGTTGAAACCCTAGTTCAGGGGAACAGGATTTCAGGGTTGGATGGCTTCAGTGCTACATTGAACCCAGTGCTGATTTGTAAACATTCATTAAATTTCTTCCGATGCTGATTCTCTCTGCAACCAACGGCAATAACCTCGCTTTGGCCCACGCCTTTGCTGAAGCCGCCACGAAACAAGGCATTGCCGCCGAAGTCATCAGCCTACCCGACCTAAAACTGCCCCTCTACGACTCGGTGGTGAGCGACGCTGGCCCTAGTCTGGCGGCCCTCGCCGCAGCCCTGAGAAGACATCAAGGTCTAATCGTCTGTGCCCCGGAATATAACGGTTCCATTCCTCCGGTGATGAGCAATGCCATCGCCTGGTTGTCGGTCAGCACCGAGGATTTCCGTGCCCTGTTCAATGCCCGTCCGGTGGCCTTGGGCACCCACAGCGGCGGCGGTGGCCAAAAAGTCGGGCTGGCCATGCGTCAGCAGCTTGCCCACCTGGGGTGTAATGTGCTGGGTCGAGAAGTGTTGGCCAATGCCCAAAAAGCCGCCAACCCTGAGTCCATTGCCGCTGTGGTAGCTCAACTCAGCGCCCTAGAACCCTCCTATCGAGGGGCGTCGGCCATGGCCTAAGTCGGTCGGCACCATGGGGGCTTGGCTAAACTCAGCGATCCGTCATCCTGGCTCAAAATCTCGATCTATCCTTTAGGATCACGGCATGGATTCAGCCATGCTATGACCGAGGACGCCGTGACTGCCCCTGAAAACCTGCCCCAACCCTCGCCCCAGGACACCCCCAAGGGCAATCCTAAGAACCCCCCCAAGGATGCCGTAGATGGAACCCTGCTGGGGTTGCTCACCCTAGCGCTGTATACCCTGTTCACGCTGCTCCCCGGCAGCAGCACCATGATGACGGCTTGGCCGTGGGTGTTTTTGTGGCAAATAGCGCTGTTACTGCCGATTCTGTGGCTACTGTGGCAGGTTTGGCACAAGCCCTTGGCGTCCCTGGCGCTGGGGGCGGGGTTAGACGGGGTTGTGGCCCTGGCGGTGTTGGGGTTGGGGATCTCCGCCCTGGCAGCGGAATTTCATGGCCAAGCGCTTTGGTATACCTGGGCGGCCCTAGGCGGGCTAGCGGCGCTCTATGCCCTGCGGGGATGGTTCACCGACACTGACCGGGTGAAGGCGGCGCTGTCCTTTCAAGGGTATTTGGCCCTGGCGTTTGTGGTGGTGAGTTTGGGCCTGTGGTTTCTGCAAATCTATCGGCCCGAACTGGCCCGGTTGCAGACCCTTCAGCAATACGGGGTGGAAACCGCCTTTAGCTTCCAGTTTACGAGCCTACGCAACTGGCAACCCATTGGCCACCAGAACTATGTGGCGGGCTATCTGGTGCTAGTGATTCCCCTGTTTGTGGGGCTGGGGTGGATAGCCCAGGACTGGCGGCGTTGGCTGTGGCTGGGGGCCACGGGGTTGGGATTGGCCAACCTCTATACCACTAGTTCTCGTGGCGGTTGGCTGGCTCTCATCGCAGCAGGATTTGTGGGCTTGATCGTGGCGTTAATCTATAGCCCCTTACCCCGGCGCTGGGTGTTGGCTGGAGGATCTGGGGCCACCGCCCTGCTGTTGGCGTTGATCTTGAGCAATGGCCGCCTACGACAAGCCCTGGCTGGCCTGACCAGTGTTAACTTGGCCGAGGGAGAACTGTCCTATCGCTTGGTCACCAATGCGGTGGGCTGGAACATGGGCAAACAGGCTCCCCTCACGGGCATTGGCCCCGGCAGCGTGCCCCTGGTTTACCAAGCCTATCGACCCCACTGGGCCGGACGAGAGGCCGAACTGCAATTTCAACTCCACAGCACCCCCGCCCAGCTTTGGGGAGAGTTGGGAATTTGGGGCGTCCTTGTGCCCCTAGCCTTGATGGGGGTGCTGTTAGCCCTGGTGATCCGTTGGATTCGCACCGATGCCCGCCACACCCCCTCCGGTCTGCCACCCCTGATGGTATGGTGTATCCTCTCGGCCCTGGTCGGCTTTTCCCTTATCAGCCTCACCGACTACCAACTCGATATTCTCCCCATTAGCGGCGTCCTCATTCTCTACCTCGCCACCCTTTCCCACGCCCTAGTGCCTCGTCTCAAGGCAACCAGCAAAGGGGACAGGAGCCAAGTGGCTCAAACATTGGTCACCCTGGGCCTGGGCTTTTCCTTAGCCATGACCCTGTGGCTGGTTCCGGTTCACCGGGCCTGGGGGATTTCGAGTGATGGTTTTGCTGCTCTCGCTAAGCAGGACGTTAATCGTTTTGCCCAAAAACTGGATCGTGCCCACCAACTGGCCCCCTGGGAACCCTACTACCCCTACCAACTGGGCTGGAACCTAGGTGACCTTAGCTACCAGGCCACGGATAACCCCGACCTGAAAACGGCCCTCCTGCGGGATGCCATCGCTTGGTTTGAGGTTGGCAATGCCATTGTGCCCTACCAGGAATTTGGCCACTCTAACCTGGGCTGGCTGCTGCTAGATAATAGCCAACTCGACGAGGCCAAAGCCTCCTTTCAGCGATCCATTGGCCTCATTCCTGCCAAGCCGGGAGTCTTTTTTGGCCTGGGCTTTAGCTGTCTGCGCCAGGGCGACACCGCCTGCGCCACCGAAGCCCTGGCCCTAGAAACCCTCCGCCACCCGGTGCTGCTGACGAGTCCGATCTGGCAGATTGGCCCCCTCCTGACTGATCTCTATGGCCCCGTCACCGAACGCCTAGAAACCCTCTATGGCGAACTGCTGAGCCAAAGCACCGATCCTGCCCTCACCAGCTTTTTGCACCAAGGACGGGGCACCCTGCGCTGGTGGCTGGGGGATTTGACCGCCGCCGCTGAGGATTGGGAACCATCTGGTGGCGTCCTCCAATCTGCCCTGCTGACCCTGGTTGAGGGCGGCACCGTGGATCTCGAAACCCTGCCAGAAAGTCCGGCCAAGTACGCCATTGCGGCTTGGCAAACCCCCGACCAACGCCCAGCCCTACTCAAAAAAGCCTGGGTGACCCAGCCCGAAGACCTGCCCCAACTGGCCGACAGCCTGCCCGACCCAGAGATGATCGCCACCTTGGCTGCCAGCATGGACAACGCCGCCAACTTTAAAGACTGGCTGCAACGCACCGCCCCAAGCTGGCAACCCCGCAGCGGTCGTCTGGGATTTGGGGTTCTCAGCCGCCACATCGATGGGCCAACCCCCTCAGACTTTTACCCCCGCATTGAAAATGTGCCCATGGTGCGGTTCTTCTCAGAGGTCATCGTTTCGCCCATCTTTCTTCCAGCCTTGGATCGAGCATTGCAGCCTTATCAGCAGGCGGCTTGGGAGTCGGGAGTTGGGAGTCGGAAGTTGGGAACGATTCCAAATCCGAGGGGGAAACCCTCGATTCCCAGATCCACACACCGTCGGGGCGAGGTCTCCTTGCTCAGCTAAACCATGGTCAATTCAGTAGGATTTCGGATTATGAGAATTCCCGCTGGCGGACAGCTTCTAGGCCAGCCACAATTCCCCGAGGGCGATACCCCAACTCCATAGCCCGTTGACTGTTGGAGGAAACATCGGCGGGGCGGATGGCGGCCATGGCAACATCGGCTTGGCGGCAGGGTTGGATGAGGTGGGCATTCAAGTTAAAGACCTCGGCCATACGCAGGCCAAAGTCGTAGCGGCTGAGGCGTTCTGGGCCACCCAGGTGCAGCAGGATGCCGGGGTGGTTTAGGGCCAAGAGCAGGCCAGCGGCCACGTCTTCCACGTAGGCGGGGGTACGGTATTCGTCAACAAACAGGGAAATGGGCTGACCAGTTCGTAAACGAGCCAAGAAATCCTGCAAAAAGCAAGTGCCGTGGGGGCTAGGGGGGCCATAGAGCAGGGGCAAGCGACAGAGGGTGGCGGCGGGGTAGATGGCCCAAATGCGTTGTTCAGCTTCTAGTTTGTGGCGTCCGTAGGTGTTGATGGGGTTGGGGGAGCAGGTTTCGTCGTAGGGGGCGGCTTGGCCGTCGAAGACTTGCTCCGTGGAGGTAAACACCAGGGGAATGTGAGCCTTGCGGCAGAGGGTGGCTAGGGTTTCGCTGGCCTGCACGTTGATGGCGTAGGACAGGACTGGATCCTGTTCGCAACGATTGGGCTGGGAGATCGCCGCTGTATGGATCACCGCATCCGGTAACCACTGCTCAAACCAAGCCGTCACCGCCTGGGCATCCGTGAGGTCTAGGGCATGGCAGGTCGCCCCTGGGATCTCGATGGGATGCCGATGGTAGATGCCCTCCACCTGCCATTGGACCTGGGCAAGCTGGCTCAGTGGCCCACCCAAAAAGCCGCTCGCCCCTGTGATCAACAGGCGCTGCGTTGAGGCATCTTTCCCGAAATTTGCCATGGCCGATGGGGGTTGAATCAACATTTCCCGACCGTAAGACCGGGTTGACTGCCACAATTCTAAGGGGATGAGCCGGGGATGAGCCTAGGAGCGGTGATGATGAGCGTTGATTACGATCTGCTGGTGGTAGGAGGTACGGTGCAGGGGCGGCGGGCGGCGGCGTTGGCGGCACGGGAGGGGGCGCGGGTAGCCCTGATAGAACCCCCAGGTCAGGTTGATCGCATCCTCGGAGCCCAGGTGGGGCTGCACATTCTGGCCCAGAACGCAAACGGAGGGTTTGGCCAGCCCCAGGGTTCAACCCCGCCCGCCCTGGAGACCGACTGGGCTACGCGGCGGCGGCGTATCCAGTTGGCCACAGAACTGGCGGCGGTTCCCCTCTCGCTCTCAGCTTTAGCGGCGATGGGGGTGGATGCTATCACGGCCAAGGGGCAGTTTCATCGACAGCTGCACGGACTAGGACGTACCCAGCCTCAGCTTGTGTTCACCACCGCCGACCGTTCCCTACGGGCGAGGGGCTATGTGATCTGCCCCCCCACCCAGACGACAATACCCGCCATTCCTGGCTTGGCCGATACCCCCTACCGCTGCCTGGATGACCTGATGACCTGGGACGACCTCCCCACCAACGCGATTATTCTGGGCCGTAGTCCGGCGGCGATTGCCCTGGCCCAAACCCTAGCCCGCCTAGGCCGTTCGGTTACATTGCTGAGCCGGGGGGAACGGCTGTTGCCCACGGAGGATGCGGATCTGTCTCTGTTTGGCGAACAACTGCTACGGGCGGCGGGCGTAACGGTGCGGCTGGGGCAGCGACCGATGGCGGTGACCTACGACGGTGGGTTTCAGATCACCCTAGACGACGCCACCATCCTCCAGGGCCAGCACCTCATCCTTGGCACTGCCCAAACCCCCGCCACAGCAGGCTTGAACCTAGCCGCCCTCGGTCTGCGGCCCCACGGTCAGGGAATTCCGGTGGATGATCGGCTCAGTACGCTTCACCCCCGTGTCTTTGCCTGCGGGCCTGCCCTGGGGGGCTACTGGGCCACCGCCACCGATTTTCAGGACGTGTCTATTGCGGTACGAAACGCCCTGTATCTGCCCTATCGCCGCCTCACCCAGTTCCACCGCCCTAGCCTGTTGCCCATGCAGCCCGCCCTAGGGCGCGTGGGTATGACCGCGACCCAGGCCCAGCGCTGGTTTGAATCTGAGGCTCTGATCCTGCAAATCAACCTGGGGGATACCCTGGCCACCCACCTGGCGGGGGAGACGACCGGGCTGTGCCGTTGGGTGGTGCATCGCGATGGCCGACTGCTAGGGGCGCAGATTTGGGGATCCTACGCCCAAGACCTGATTCAAACCGTGGCTGGGATGATGCAAAACAATCAGCGCATTCACCAGTGGGATCGATGGTCGGCCCTACCCCACAGCCACAGCGAAATCCTGGAACAGATGGTGGCGGCTTGGCAACGGCAGCGCTGGCAACCGGGCAACCGACGGCGAGACTGGGCCGAAAACTGGTTCAACTGGCGGCGATCACGTCCCCATCCGTAACCTTTGTGTTCACAGCGATTCTCACCGCTTACCCTTGAGTGGCTCGATTTGCTGGTGCAACCCTCTGTAACCTTGGTGTTCACGGCCATCCTCACCCAAATCGGCTGGTCCGAATCGGCTAGATTCAACGTCTGATCAACCAGGGTTCGGTCACAATTGGCGCTACCCTTAACGGTGATGCTGTCATGCTCTGCGTTGAGTACCCCCCATGACGCCCATCCTGCCCCCGGTTTGGTCACTGCAACTTTCCCCCGCCCCCACCCTAGTTCCTGCGAGCGGAGCCTTTGCAGGATTGGTGAGCACCCTAATTGTGCTGCTGTTGGTGGCTACGATAACAACGCTGGTAACGCGCTGGCTGCGAATCCCCTATGTGATTGGCTTGGTGTTGGCGGGGTTGGCCATTCCCAAAGAGTTGCTGTCTCCGGCGGTGGGGCTAAACCCTGATGTGATTCTGAACCTGTTTTTGCCGATCTTGATTTTTGAAGCGGCCATCAATACCGACATCAGCCGTTTGCGGAGTACCATCAAGCCTATTTTGCTGCTGGCGGGGCCGGGGGTGATCCTTTCCGCAGCGATTACCACGGTGCTGCTGCGAGGCGGTCTTGGGTTCGTGTGGATTACGGCCAGTGCGGCGGCGGTGATCCTGACGATTACCGATACGGTGTCGGTGATTGCGGCCTTTCGGACGGTGCCCGTACCCAGACGATTGGCCACCATTGTGGAGGGCGAGAGCCTATTTAACGATGGAGTGGCGCTGGTGCTGTTGGGTATCATCACCACCATCCATACCCAGGGCAGCCTTACCGCCAGCCAGGGAATACAGCAGTTTTTCATCGCCTTTGTGGGAGGTGGGCTGCTGGGGCTGGGGCTGGGCTACCTCTGTGTGGGGCTGTTTCGCCAGTTAGATGACGCCCTGAGTAACACCCTGCTGACCATGGCAGTTTCGCTAGGAACCTTCCAAATCGGACAGATCTTAGGGGTGTCTAGTGCCGTTGCCGTTGTCATTGCGGGCCTGGTCATCGGCAACCTCGCCTTTCGCAATACCTCTGGCACCATCAAAGTCACGCTCTTAAACTTCTGGGAATACGCCGGATTTGGGGTCAACACCTTCATCTTTCTGCTAGTAGGAATTGAGGTAGATCCGCGTGTTTTGATCGCCACCATTCCCGCCGCCCTGTTTGCCATTGTGGCCTACCAAATGGGCCGCATTTTTTCGATTTATCCCCTCCTGTGGCTGCTGCGCTTTGTGGATCGCCCCCTGCCCCTGCGCTGGCAACATGTGTTAATTGTGGGCAATGTCAAAGGGTCGCTATCCATGGCCATGGCCCTCAGTTTGCCCCTCACCCTGCCCGACCGCAATCCGGTCATTACCCTCGTCTTTAGCACCGTGCTGGTGTCGTTAATTGGCCAAGGGCTGGCCCTGCCCTGGCTGGTCAAACAACTGAAACTATCCCAAATTTCGCCCCTGCGCCAGCGGGTAGAAGCGCTTCAACTGAACCTCATCACCGCCAAAGCCGCCCAAGCAGAACTGCGAGATCTCGTACAAGTGGGTAGCCTGCCCAAGTTTCTCTACGAAGAACTCTATGCCGCCTACCAAGCCCGCATCGCCGCCTCCGAAACCGATTTGCGGAACCTCTATAACCAACGCATAGCCCAGAAATCCGCCCAGCCCACCGACCCCGCCTACTTGGATGGCATCTATCGCCGCCTGTTTTTGGCCGAAAAAGGTGCCCTCAACGACGCCATTTTAAAAGGGCTCCTCCCCGACGATGTAGCCAAACCCTACCTCGCGGAACTCGACGAAAAACTGATTGCTCTAAAGGATGATTAAGAAGACTGTTTCGAGACTGCCTGACTGACACAACGCTGAAAAACCTTGATTTCTAGTAGGTTGGGTGGCGCGACAACAGAACTCAACAAGTCCCCAATTCTTGGTAGGTGTTGGGTTCCGCTGCGCTGCACCCAATCTACTAGCGCGGCAAGTCTAATACTAAATCCGGTTCGTTTGCCCCCGGTATTATCAGCTGGCGAGGAAACCTCGCCCCTACCGTTTGCGGGGTTAAGAATCGGGGTTTTCTAGCTCGGATTTGGTATAAAACATTGGGTCTGGTTTCCCTAGGAGAGGTTCTGGGTGGTGCATTGCTGCGCGTTGGCGTTACCTCGCCTGGGGGTTATGCACCCTGCGAATTGGGATAGACGTGCTACGACTAGCGCTACGGTGGGGCGACCACAAACACCTACATAGCCCATCAGAGCCAGCGGTATTGACAGCCATCATAAATTCATGTCACTATGTTTGACATGAATTATTGCGGGAGAAACTTCCATGCTTCATCACCTATCGATAGCCGCTGAAAATCCTCAACGGGTTGCTAACGTATTCGCTGAACTTTGGAATGGAGCTAGTTATCCCTTTCCGATCTATCCCAATAGCTATGTTGCCTTTGCAGGAGATGATCGTGGCACCATGGTCGAGGTGTATCCAATGGGAAGCGAACTGCATCCAGGGCATCCAGAATTGCCAGAAATGGCTATTAACACCTCTGCCTCTCCATATTCCTCTACCCATGTAGCCATGTCAGTTGCTATCAGTCAGTCAGAGGTTGAGCGGATTGCAGCCCGAGAAGGTTGGTTTACTCAGCGATGTGATCGTGGCCCGTTTTTCACAGTGTTGGAATTTTGGGTAGAAAATCGCTTTTTAGTCGAACTGCTGCCCCCCGATATGGGAGAACAGTATGTCAAATTTGCCACTAAGGAAAATTGGGAGTCTATGATCCTCGCAGCAGCACCCAACTAATTGGCAGTCTCAGAATTGTCCATCGGGGCACCTCATTGTTCAGTTCATTGGCGTGTTATGACCTATGATGAAGTGTCCCTCACTACTCTAGCTATCTAGCGTCTGATTTACCTTGTCAACTCGCTCTTACCACAGCCAACTACGCCAAAAACAAGCTGAAGAAACAAGGGAGCTAATCCTGAGTGCCTTAGCAGAACAGCTTGCCTCAGATGGCTTGCAGGATTTTTCAATTGCCGAGGCTGCAAAGGTTGCGGGGGTATCTACCCGCACCATTTATCGCTACTTTCCCAATCGAGACGCACTACTCGATGGCGTTGCCGAATGGGTCGATCAAAAGTTTCCAGATTTACCTCACCCTAGCACCCTACCCGAAATTTTTCAGCTCGTGCGCGAAGGATTTCCTGAATATGATCGCCAAGAGAAGCTCGTCAGGGCTCTATTAGTCACCAAACTTGGTAAAAGTGTGCGCTCCCTTTTATTTACACGCCGCTGGGAGATGAAAGAAGCCCTGACATCTCTGAAAGAGAAAATACCTAACGAAGAAGATGGGGAGGCCATTTGTGCATTAATTCAGTACCTGGCAATGGCAGAAACTTGGAATTACCTACACCATGAGTGTGGCATCAGCGGCCAGCAATCAGGCAAGGTTGTTGCCTGGGTGATTCAGCTCATCGCCGATGCTTTAGAGAACGGTGACGGCAAAAGTTTCTCAGCATAATGATCGGCCACCGCTGCCGAGGGGAACATCCTACGTTTCAATACATACGTTTCAATACAAAACCATGGCAGCCTGTGACCGGGGCAACCCATTTAATGCCGATGGCCCATTTAATGCCGATGGCCCGTTGGCAAATCTGCAAGGGTTTGAGCTGGCGCACACAGCCCCATAAAGTCGATTAACTGTCGCACCAGATCAGGTTTGGTAACGGCCAGGATGGTGGAACCACTTTCGATGACAGAACTGCCGTTGGGAATGCTAAGGGCCTCGTGGGGGTGGGCCTGGTAGCCGATGATGAGGGTGCCCATCGGGAAACGGGAATCCTGGGCGATTTCGGCGACGCTGCGACCCACAATGGAGCAGGCGTTGGGAATCGAGAGCTTCAAGACCTCAATTTGGCCCTGCTCAAAATGCATCATGGCATCCACCTGGGGATATTCGATGGCGTTGATCATGCGGTTGATGGCTAGCTCAACGGTGCTCATGATGTGGGTGGCCCCAGCGAGGCGGTAGGGTTCTGCAAAGTCGCGATCACTCATCCGCACAATAATCTGTGGCACCCCATAGTGTTTGCACAGGGTCACCAGGGCCAAATTTAGGGCGTCTTCCTGGAGCGTACCAATGACGACCCCGGCTTTGCGAATCCCGGCCTCTAGGAGCACTGTCGTGTTCACGGCGCTGCCCTCAAAGGCCATCACGCCAATCTTTTCGCGGGCCTGCTGGCACACCAAGGAGTTGCTATCCACCACGGCAATCGTATGACCCATCGTCAACAGCGTTTTGGCCAGTTCCGTGCCCATCTGCCCCATGCCAGCAATCAAGATATACATGGTTCCTCCTATCCTTGCGCCTATCCTAGCCGAGGTTTTGGCCCAGCGGGATTTCGGCTGACTGACTGACACAATCCCAAAAACCTGTGATATAGCCATTTCGACTAACGATGAGACAAGCAAGGGCCTGATTTGCAAGGGTTTTAGGCGCTTAAAATGTCTCGCTCTTATCAAAAATGA
>JBBAWV010000005.1:0-80455 GCA_040396995.1 Nodosilinea sp.
TCTTACCCTCCCTACTCGTCATCATTTTATTGACTAAGCACTAGAAGGCTGGTGCTGAGCAGCCCAGGTGCCTAGGTCAGCCAACCCCCGATCTCGGTATTGGCCGTAGCGTTCGCGTTTGTTGCGAATTTTGCTGGGCAGGGCGGGCAAAATGCCAAAGTTGGGCGGCATGGGCTGGAAGTGCTTGGGTTCCGCCGTGCTGATGAAGTCGAACAGTGCGCCCATCATGGTGGTGACGGGCAGTTCCAGAGGTTCTAACCCCAACGCCAGCCGCGCTGCATTGGTACCCGCCAGCCAGCCCCCCGCCGTGGCCGCTGTGTAGCCCTCTGTACCGACGAGTTGCCCCGCCGCCAGCAGGGTGGGCCGAGTTTTGAACTGAAGGGTGCGGTGCAGCAGTTCGGGGGAATTAATAAACGTGTTGCGGTGCATCACGCCCATGCGGACAAATTCAGCGTTTTCCAGGCCCGGAATCAGCCGGAACACTCGCGCCTGTTCGCCCCAGCGCAGATTGGTCTGAAAGCCCACCATGTTCCAAAGCTGGCCCTGGCGATCCTCCTGGCGCAGTTGCACCACGGCGTAGGGCTTTTTCGCCTTGTTGGCAGGATCTTTGAAATCCCCTAGCC
Organism: Nodosilinea sp.; assembly: GCA_040396995.1. GTDB lineage: Bacteria > Cyanobacteriota > Cyanobacteriia > Phormidesmidales > Phormidesmidaceae > Nodosilinea. Next base: position 624 of record JBBAWV010000005.1, read on the forward strand.
GCCCATCAAACAGCCCCACGGGTTTGAGGGGGCCGTAGCGCATGGTGTCTTCCCCTCGGCGGGCCATTTCCTCGATGGGTAGGCAGGCCTCAAAAAACTTGGCGGTTTCCCGCTCAAAGTCCTTCAGTTCCGCCTGTTCCGCCTTGCAGAGTTCCGTCCAAAAGTGAAGGTACTGCTCCCGGTTCATGGGGCAGTTCAGGTAGGCGGCCTCGCCCCGGTCGTAGCGGGAGGCCATGAAAGCCACGTCGCGGTTGATGCTATCGCCCACCACAATGGGGCTGGCGGCATCAAAAAAGCTCATATAATCCTGTCCAGTGAACCGCTGCAAGTCGGTGGCTAGGGATTCCGTGGTCAGGGGGCCAGTGGTCAACACCACAATGCCCTCTGGGGGAATTTGGTGGACCTCATCCCGCCGCAGTTCAACCAGGGGATGGCGCTCCAGGGTTTCGGTGAGGTCGTGGCTAAAGCGACCCCGATCCACCGCCAAAGCCCCCCCAGCGGGTACCTGATGCTCGTCGGCCTTGGCAATAATCACCGACCCCAGCCGTCGCAGTTCCTCATGGAGCAACCCCGACGCCCGATCCGTGGCCTGGGCACCAAAGGAATTGCTGCACACCAGTTCCGCGACTTCCTCGCTGTGGTGGGCGGGAGAGGTGCGATGGGGCCGCATTTCATGGAGCACCACGGGCACCCCCGCCTGGGCAATTTGCCAGGTGGCTTCGGTGCCTGCAAGGCCGCCGCCAATCACATGAATCGGTTGAGTTGCCATGGTCAATCGTTACGGAGATTTAGGGTGAGCGGCTAACGTCTACGGTGAACTTTGGGGTTCAGCTTTCCTAGCATAGCGACTTTCGTTGACCAAGCGTTGCCCTTCAGGGCAGAATGAGTCTCATCGTAGTGGTCATTCATTCGCTTCTCTGAGTCCCTTGTGCCCATGTTGGATACGGTCATCCAGGTTGAACGCCTTAGTAAGAAATACATCCTGGATCACCGGCAGGAGGACAATTCCCGCTACGTAGCATTGCGGGATGTGGTGGTCGATGGAGCCAAGTCTCTGGTGCGGCGATTGCAATATCCCAGCAAACGTCAGCCGATCTCCCATCGAGAGGAGTTCTGGGCGTTAAAGGACGTTTCCTTTGATGTGCACCAAGGGGAAGTAGTAGGGATTATTGGCCGCAATGGAGCGGGTAAGTCTACACTGCTAAAGATTCTGAGCCGGATTACAGAACCAACCGCAGGAAGCGTTAAACTGCGTGGACGGGTGGCAAGTTTACTAGAAGTAGGAACAGGGTTTCACCCAGAGCTCACGGGACGGGAAAATATTTTTTTGAATGGGGCCATCCTGGGGATGAGTCGAGCAGAAATCAATCGTAAATTTGATGAAATTGTGGCGTTTGCAGAGGTATCTCATTTTTTGGATACTCCGGTAAAGCGGTATTCCAGCGGGATGTATGTGCGCCTAGCCTTTGCGGTAGCAGCCCACCTAGAACCAGAGATCTTGGTGGTAGATGAAGTCCTGGCAGTAGGAGATGCTGCATTTCAACAGAAGTGTTTAGGAAAGATGAAAGATGTTACTAAACAGGATGGTAAAACCATCTTATTTGTCAGCCATAATATGGCTGCTATTCGGAGTCTTTGTCATCGGGTTCTTCTTTTAAAAGAAGGCCAGATTTATTCAGACTCAATAGCAGAAGAAGGAATAGCTAAATATTTATCTGAGGATAGCACTAGCGATGCAATCGTTTGTTTTGAGGGCAAAGGAAGCCATCAATCTAAGGAACTAACCTTTGAGAAGGCATACATCTTAAACAGTCACGGTGTCATCACATCAACTATTGACTATCGAGAAGGCTTTTCAATTGTCATAGAGTACAAAGTGATTGAGTCAGTTTGGGGCTTGAGGATAGGTTTTGGACTCCAAAATAATGAAGGACTATTTCTCTGTGGCTCTAACGATCCAGAGGGTTGGAAGCATTACACTAGAGAACCAGGAAATTATGTAAGTCGTTGTATTTTTCCAGGATATATCTTAAATAGAGGCATATATATGCTAAATTTTGGCTCAGATAAATATCCCTACGGAAAAGCATTAGCCTACACACCCTTTTGTCTCAAACTCGTAATTGAGGACACAGAAGGGCATGGTGAAACAAAATCACCTTTACCTGGGATTATTCGACCAAACCTAGAGTGGTTCGTTAATTCAAAAGAGATAGAATGAGTCATCATTTAACGCTGGACTCATATTCAGGATCATACCAATTAACTCATGGAAAAATAAATGCCCATCAACATTAAAGATAGAATTCGCAAATATTTCCCTTTTAGAAGAAATTTTTCGGATATTCAAGTCCAGTTATCTCAAATTCTTTGGAAGATCGAGAAAATTCAGGAAAGTCTTGGCAGAATTGAGTCGAGGCAAATTTCTGATGTTGACATCCAGGAAGCAAAAGATGCTGAGTTTCAAGTTTACTCTCAATGGGGCGAAGATGGCATCATTCAATACCTCATCAGAAATATTGCTATAGACCATGAAATCTTCGTTGAAATAGGTGTTGAAGATTACACGGAGTGCAATACAAGATTTTTATTGCTCAATAATGCTTGGAGCGGGCTAGCCATAGAGGGTTCCAAACAACACGTCGATAAAATCAGACTGAGCAGAGAATACTGGTTATATAACCTTAAGGTAGCCCATGCCTTTGTAACTACGGAAAATATCAATGACCTGCTAGAGGGCAATGGGCTGAAAGGGGAGATCGGACTTCTTTCCATTGATATTGATGGCAATGATTACTGGATATGGGAAGCCATAACTATAATTAATCCGGTAATTGTCGTGATTGAATATAATCATCGATTTGGCAAAGAAAAAGCATTGACTGTCCCCTACGAAGAGACCTTTGTGCGGGAGCAGAAACATTACTCGACAATCTACTACGGAGCATCGCTGAGTGCTCTGTACTTGCTAGGTCAGAGGAAAGGGTATGAGCTGGTTGGTTGCTCTTCCAGTGGTGTCAATGCTTTTTTTGTAAGAAAAGATAAGCTACCCAGGCATATCCACTCTTTGACTCCAGACCTTGCATATAAGGCAGGTCATTTCTCAGATTACAAAGATGAATTTGGACAGCGAATTAAATCTAATCTTGACGAAGAAGTTGATTTCCTCTGCAATAAAATTGACATGCCGTTAATAGAGATCGACAAGTCATGTCAATCCAATGCGAATGTGGGCAGCGATGTTTAGGAGTCTCTCCTTTAACTTCCAGAAATTTATGCAGCAGAGCAGGCCCATCCTCATAGTGTACTAGCATCACTCTTTTAAGAATTTCCTAGGAGTTCACCATAGAATTTGACTGTACAATCATCTTTTCATGCATCAAGCAGGAATGTTACATGACTTACTCAATAGAAAATGCGGAACGATTTCGATGGTCATCAGTCAGTGGTGATTTGTTGGCTGATAGAGTCATGTATCTCGAAAAGTTTGTAATAGGATCAAAAATACTTGAAGCTGGCTGTGGTGGTGGTGCTTACACAAACTTTCTATCAGAAAAGGGGTTTGAGGTTACAGGAGTAGATCTTTATCCAGATTTCATTGAAATCGCCAGACAAAAAAGTCTAAAGGGAAATTTCATTCAAGCCGACATTCTAAGTCTTCCATTTGGCGATAAGCAGTTTGAGACTAGTTTTTCCTTTGATGTGTTAGAGCATGTCGATGATGTTGCAGCACTTCAGGAGTTAGCCCGAGTAACGTCAAAAAGAATAATTCTTACTCTTCCTCAACGAGATGATTATATAAAGGACTTTGGCTTGACATTCATCACTTACCAAGACCCGACACACTTACGGTATTATGACGAAGATTCTTTACTAAGATTATGCAACATTGTTCGACCTAAAGATGTTGAGATTATTAAGGAAGGCTTTATTGCGGCTCAGGCTTTAGCGGAGCATCTACTAGAACCGCTACCACGCATCACCCTAAGAAGATTCCGACCTAGTCTCTTCTATCCTTACTTGGCCAAAAAATTTCTTGGAAAATCTCCCTTTAAAAGAATTAATTTAGGACTTGCAGCTATCATTGACCTATGACTGCATCCTCTCATATGTTAGGTTATGGGAAAAAGATGGTTCTTAGATCTCACTACGACTAATTGCACTATGATAATATTTGAATACGTACCATGATGCCGCTAAAAACATCAAGACGGTAGAGTTGCGAGAGGGTGAGAAAGTGGGATTCGGAATCAAGACAAAAGTAGTGTCATTCATTGTTGACAAGAAACGTTCCTTTGATGTTACCTCTAGACATTTAAGTCAGCTTTACTCACCGAACAAAGGAAAGAAAGATTGCTACAGGAAAATCCTGGAAAGCTATGAAAGCTGTGATTGGAGTCCTCATCCACAGTATAGTGTTTTTACTCAGCATGACAAAGAGTTTTATCTTGATAGGGAACAAAGCTTTCGCCAGAAATACAGATACTTTTATGCGGTCTCCAAAGCAATCAGCCCAACTAAGATGATTGAGATTGGAGCTTTTGCAGGTTCTAGTGCCGACGCTTATATTAGCGCTACACCAACAGTTGAATATACTGGGATTGATTTATTCGGCCTATTCTATTGCCAAGAATCAGGCAAGGAGTTTGATCCCTATGAAACAGCCAAAGTGTTATTTACAGAGCGGGGATTTTCTAAGGTCACGTTGCTCAAGCAAGATTTGAGAAGGTTAGACCGATTGCCCCATGAAGCAGATTTTGTGGTCGTTGATGCTGCCCATGATTTCGAGAATGAATATGCTGATTTGAAACTGGCCTTAACCGCTAATCCAAAATTTATCTTCGTTGATGACGCCGATGATCCGACCCAGGCTCTTCCAGCTATCGAGAAATTTCTGGTTGAGGATTTGGCTGGAAAAGTTGCCTATACCGTTAGTCTTGACTATATTGGAGGTGGACTAGTTATAAAGCTAAAAGACTGAATTCTGAAAAACAGTTTGCAATTTTTGAACGGGCTCTTTGATGTGGATGGCATATGACTGACATTAGGTTAGCCTATGATATTACTGTGCTAGGAACCTATTTTAGCTGGCCAGATTCTAAGACAGGTATTTTTAGAGTCACCGAGGAGATTCTGAACAATCTAGTACAGATGCCGAGTATTAAGACGGATCTCATTAGTCTATGCGGAGAGGAGATTGTTTTTACTTCCGTTGGTTGTGAAGAATATTTAAAGTCTCGACAATCTCAGGAAAGACCCTGTTTTTCTCACTTCCAGAATGTCCACTTTCAAGCTACCTATCAAAGTCGGTTATCTCTTGAATGGCTTTACTCAATATTCTTCCGACAATACTTTTCTGAAAATTTCCATCAAAGATCAAAGTTTTCTTTAGAAGCACTATTGGTTCGAGGATCTTCAAAAATTCTTGATAAGAGCAAATTCTTTAAATTTGATATATATAGGCATTTTAATCCAAAAAGTTTTGATGTCTTCCATTCACCCTATTACAAGTTGCCTTCTAGAGAGGTGACCAAAGATCTTCCCAGACTTATCACCATCTACGACTTAATCCCCATTACAGCCAAGCAATTTGTAAATGCAAGCTTGAATTCCTATTTTTTCCGTCTTTTAAACAGTATTGACTGCGAACATGATTGGGTTGCCTGCATTTCTGAACATACCAAGCAAGAATTTTGTAGCTATACCGGCTTCCCCGAAGAGCGTGCCTTTGTGACTTATCTGGCTGCTGATTCACTGTTCAGTCCTTTAGAAGATAAAAGTAAAATAAATCAGGTAAGAGCAAGATATGGCATTCCTGACAGCGAATATTTTCTGTGCTTAGCCAGTCATCTAGATCCAAGAAAAAATATCTTTCATCTGATTAAGTCTTTTGTCAGGCTGATTTCAGAAAATCCTCATATGGATGTCAATCTGGTTTTAATTGGAACTCTGAGATTTGAGCGAGAAGATGTTGCTAAGGCGTTAAGCGAGTTTTCTAATTATCGTGATCGGATTATCTTTACAGGCTATGTTCCTGATGAAGATCTAACACCGATTTATAATGGTTCTGTGGCGTTTGTTTTTCCTTCACTTTATGAAGGTTTTGGTTTGCCTATCCTTGAGGCAATGCAGTCTGGGACTCCAGTGATTTCCTCGAATTCCACCTCAATGCCTGAAGTTGCAGGTGATGCAGCAATATTAGTTGATCCCACCAGTGAAGACCAGCTCTGTGCAGCTATGCTAGACATTCTTCAGGATCAAACGCTGCGCTCTGATCTGATAGCGAGAGGATTGAAACAAGCTAGGGCATTTAGCTGGGAAAGGTGTACTCAGGAGACCGTAGAAATTTACAAGAAAATGATGTCCAGTGTCTAATGCTTGTCTTCAAACCGTTTAAAAGACAAGCATGAGTCAGTTTTTTGATGCTTCTTCATCGTAAACTTTAATGTCCTCTTGGGCTAACTAGGCTAAGGATCAACAATTGTGTCGACGGATCGTTTTCCCTGGAGATAATGATGAAGAAGAAAGCGCTCATTACAGGATTAACAGGGCAGGACGGTTCTTACCTGGCAGAACTTTTGTTGGCCCAAGGCTACCAGGTCTATGGCATGGTACGACGATCGAGTTCCAGCAGTTTTGAACGCATTAGCCATTTCTCGAACCAAATTGAGGTTGTTTCTGGTGACCTACTGGATCAGTTTTCTTTAATTGATGCCATCGATCAGACACAGCCTGACGAGATTTATAACCTCGCGTCCCAAAGCTATGTACCCTTGTCTTGGACTCAGCCATCTCTAACCGCTGAATATACGGCCCTAGGGGTGTCTCGCCTTCTGGAGGCGATTCGTCGATGTAAGCCCGACACACGTTTTTATCAAGCTTCCAGTAGTGAGGTCTTTGGCCAGCCGGATGAGTCGCCCCAAACGGAGAAAACGGCCTTTCGCCCTCGTAATCCCTATGGTGTCGCCAAGGCCTATGCCCACTGGATGACCGTTAACTATCGGGAAAAGTACGATTTGTATGCCTGCTGCGGCATTACCTACACCCACGAGTCACCTCGACGAGGGGCAGAGTTTGTATTTCGTAAAATTACCCGTGGAGCAGTGCAAATTAAACTAGGGCGAGCCGACGAATTGCGCCTAGGTAACCTTGATGCTTGTCGGGATTGGTGCCATGCGCAGGATGTGGTGAAAGCAATGTGGCTGATGCTCCAGCAAGAGCAGCCCGATGACTATATTATTGCCAGTGGAGAAACCCATTCGGTGCGCGAATTGGTGGACTGCGCCTTTAGCTATCTTGGCCTAGATTACCAACGCTATGTCACGGTAGATCCCGCCTTCTATCGACCGGATGAACCTGTTCAACTGGTGGGTGCTATCGATAAAATCCAGACTGCCTTACAGTGGAAACCTGAATATTCCTTTCAGCGGCTTGTCGAGTCTATGGTGGATCATGACCTCAAGTCATTAAAACAATAGAGGTTCTTGCTCAGATGTCCCAGGCTCCACTGCTCGTCAATTTAGCCTTTGTCCCTGGGCGACCAACAGGATTAGCGATCTATGCCATGAATGTGGTGAACCACCTCAAGGGGCTGAACTATCGCCTTTTGACTTCCCACTCCCAGCAAGATCACCCCTGGTTGATGTCTCCCGATAACATCACCAGCGCTTTTGGCAAAATGGGCCATGCTCGCCGACTGGCGTGGACTCAGTTTAGGCTACCCAGTATTTATAAACAGCAAGGGGCCAGCCTCTTATTTTCGCCTATTCCCGAAGCCCCCCTGTGGGCTCACTGCCAAACCGTCGTAACCGTCCACGATCTCATTCCACTCCGCTTTCCCAATTGGCGATCCCCGTTAACCTTCTACAGTCGCTATTACCTACCTCAGGTGATCAGTCAGGCCCAACACCTGATCTTTAATTCAGAATCCACATTACGAGATGTCTATCACTTTTTGGGTAAGCCTGTCTGCCCAGGCTCGGTAATTCCCTTAGCCTACGATGCCAGTCATTACAAGCCGCTAGACTTGCCCCGACAGCGCTATTTTCTCTACGTGGGTCGCCATGATCCCTACAAAAACCTGGGGCGGTTGTTGACGGCCTTTAGCCAAATCCCCACCGCTGATACCCAGCTTTGGATTGCTGGATCCTTAGATTCGAGGTTTACACCCGCATTGCAAGCCCAGGCCCAAGCCCTAGGTATCGAAACTCGAGTGCGTTTTTTATCCTATGTGTCCTACGACGATTTACCCCGGTTGATCAATCAAGCTGTGGCCCTCGTGTTTCCCAGTCTATGGGAAGGCTTTGGCCTCCCCGTGCTGGAGGCGATGGCCTGTGGGACACCCGTGATTACCTCGAATCTGGCTTCCCTACCAGAGGTGGCTGGCGATGCAGCCCTACTCATTGACCCCTACAACATTGGTGAATTAGCTGAGGCGATGGAGGCGGTGGTTAGCCGCCACGATCTCTGGCTAACGTTGCAGCAAGCGGGCCTCAAGCGGGCTAAAGCGTTTAGTTGGGAAACAACTGGACGCTTAACTAGTGACATCCTCCAGCAGTATGTATCGTGATGCCCCATTAGAGATTCCCAATACAAAAACCTTATGAGAGTAAGCATAATCCATTACCTGAAAGCATTGCCATTAATAGTCTCTAGCCCTCTCTGGTGGCTATCTTTATGGTAGATTAGTATAATCTATCGGATAATATTGAAACTCTCTTTATCTGGGGATCTAGTAACAATGAAGTGCCAATTTGTGCAAGTTCGCATCACTGAAGTTCCCCCTTCAGTTTCACGGAATAAGTGCTGAAGGCATCCCCCTTAATTGGGCTGTTGTTACTGCTTAGGAACGAAAGGTTAGAGGGTGAAAAGGCGCAATTTTCTAAACCGAGTTGGAGCCTTTGGCTTGGGGTATTGGGCCAGTGCCTGTGGGGCTTCCGGGCTCAGAACGGGGGCCGTCTCCAACCCGAAGCAAATTGTCGTGATTGGGGCGGGGTTGGCGGGGCTGGCGGCGGCCCAAGAGCTACAACGGCTAGGGCATGAGGTCACGGTGATTGAAGCGCGGGATCGCATCGGTGGGCGGGTTTGGACGAGCCGTCAATGGCCCGATGCCCCCCTAGATTTTGGGGCGACGTGGATCCACGGCACCGAGGGAAACCCAATCACCGATTTGGCGGATGCTATTCAGGCTCGGCGGTTGGTGACGGACTATGACCAAGCCATGACCTACAACACCGATGGTTCGCCTTTATCTGGGGAGGATGAGGAAGAACTAGAGCAGCTTAGGGAAGCCCTATTTGAGGCCATCGCCATCGCCCAGGATGGGGAGATGGATACCTCGATTCTGAAGGCTACGGAGTCGGTGTGGCGAGGGTCTTCCTCCCAGGCCCGTCGGTTGATCAACTTCATTTTGAATAGCGAACTGGAACACGAGTATGCGGGCGGCTTGGCCCAGCTTTCGGCCCACTGGTACGACAGCGACCAAGCCTTTGATGGCGACGAAGTTCTGTTCGAGCAAGGCTTTGGCGTCATTGCCGAGTCCTTGGCGGAGGGGCTATCCATCGAACTGGGCCAAGTGGTGAGCGAGGTTCGCTGGGATCAGTCGCCCCTGCGGGTGATCACGAATCAAACCGAATTTTTGGCGGATCATGTGGTGGTGACGCTGCCCTTGGGGGTTTTGCAGTCGCAACGGGTGCGGTTTACCCCGGCCTTGCCCAGTGATAAACAACAGGCGATTGCTCGGTTGGGGATGGGCCTGTTGAACAAGTGCTATTTGCGATTTGAAGAGGCGTTTTGGCCTGCGGATGTGGACTGGCTAGAATACATCTCGGCCAACCACGGCGAATGGGCGGAGTGGGTGAGTTTTCAGCGCGTGGCCAACCAACCGATTCTGTTGGGGTTTAATGCCGCTGACCAGGGCCGACAGATTGAAGACTGGTCGGATCAGGCGATTGTATCCAGCGCCATGGAAACGCTGAAGACCATCTTTGGGGTGGACATCCCGGATCCCATGGATGCTCAGATTACCCGCTGGGCCTCGGATCCCTTTGCCCTCGGTTCGTATTCCTATAATGCTCTGGGTTCGACTCCCCAGGATCGCGAGATTTTGGCGGCTCCGGTGGGCCAGCAGCTCTTTTTTGCTGGAGAGGCGACCGAACCCGACTATTTCGGCACGACCCACGGAGCCTATCTCTCTGGCCTCCGCGCCGCCGAGGAAATTCTATCCTTATAACCCTACCCCAAAACCATGATGAGAGTTGATGAAAGAGCCTTCGCACCCCCAGTCCGGCAGGTGAGCCCGCCTTCGCCTTACCCAGAGCGCCCCACCGGAAGCTACCCCTAGAAAATGACGAGGCTATCTCCCAGGTTCAGGGAGAACTTACCGTATGATTCGGAATAGATACGGTTAGAGTAGTAGGTACTCAAGGTCTGAGTCGGTTCTAGTCGGGTCAGTTGGAAATCACGCTAAATCGGGTGTTCTATGGTCACTCAGTCTAATCGCGGTATGCTGGCCACCCTCTCGATGGTCAACCAAAGCAGTTCCCTCACCCATCGGGTGCGCGATCTACCCACGCCTCAATTCATCGACCTGCTAGATCGAATCACCGACGAATTCGAGCATTTCCTCCGCGCCATCGACATGATCAACAACGAATCGTTGGAGATCATGCTGGAGCAAATCCTTGAAGCGTTTACTCTCAAAATTGGCCAAATCTTGCAAGCTGAACGCACCACAATTTTTATGGTGGATCAGGATAAGCAGGAACTCTGGTCGAAAATTGCCCAAGGCGATGGGGAGCGTTCCCTAGAGCTTCGGGTACCCATGAATAAGGGCATTTCGGGCTATGTGGCCACCCACGTCAAGACCCTCAATATTCCAGACGCCTACGACGACGACCGCTTCGACCGATCCTACGATAAAAAAACGGGCTACCGCACCCGCAGCATTTTATGTATGCCGGTGTTGAGTAAAAAATCTAACAACATCGTAGCGGTGGTGCAGCTTCTCAACAAGCTCAATGAAACCCCCTTTAATGAAGAGGATGAGCGCCACTTTAAGGAGTTTGCTGAATCCCTAGGAGTAATTCTAGAAAGCTGTAACTCCTTCTATGTGGCCGCTCGCAACCAAAAGGGCGTTGCCGCACTGCTAAAGGCAATTTCATCCCTAGAACAGAGCTTGGATTTAGAAAAAACCCTGCAATCGGTGATGGGGGAAGCCCGTCAATTGATGCAGGCCGACCGCAGTACCCTGTGGATTATGGACGAGGAAAAGGGAGAACTGTGGTCACGGGTGAAGATGGGGGACAGTGAGAAAATGCTGGATCTTCACAACCCCATCGGCAGCGGCATTGTGGGCTATGTGGCCAACAGTGGCGAGACGCTGAACATTCCCGACGCCTACCAAGATCCCCGCTTCAACCCCGAACCGGATAAGCGCACGGGCTATGTCACCCGCAACATTCTTTGTATGCCCGTATTTAACTCGGAGGGTAAACTGATTGCCGTTACCCAGCTCATTAATAAGGTGCAGGGTACCTTTAATAGCTCCGATGAAGCCTTCATGCGGGCTTTCAACATTCAGGCGGGTATTGCCTTAGAAAATGCCAAGCTGTTTGAAAGCGTCCTCGTTGAAAAACAGTATCAAAAGGACATTCTGCAAAGCCTGTCCGATGCGGTGATTTCCACGGATTTGGAGGGCCGCATTGTCACCATTAACGATGCGGCTGTAGCGTTGTTGGGCTGCTCCAACGAGGGCGACCACCTACGGGAACGGCGAGACCAGTGGCAAGCACGGCTGCTCAGCCGTCTGGTGTGGGAGGTGATACCCATCGAAGGTATGCGCTTTCGGGTGGAAGATAGCCTAGGCAATGGAGCCAGACATTACGTACCAGAACAAAACCTGCGGGTGACCCTGCAAGTGGGGGATGACGAGGCCGGAGAAGGCCCGCTTCACCTAGCCTTGCCCGATCCGGCCCAGGCCGACCACTACCGCCCCTGGGGCGATCCCAATGCGCCGCTCCTCACCGCCGACCAGGTGAAATCCCTAGAACGCAGCGTCAACCTAACGGTGAACCCCCTGACCAACCCCGAAGGGAAGGTGTTGGGCGGGCTGCTGGTGCTGGAGGACATCAGCCAAGAAAAACGGATGAAGAGCACCCTCTACCGCTACATGACCCCCGGCGTGGCGGAGCGAGTGATGGCCCTGGGGGATGATGTGCTGATGAAGGGCGAACGCAAAGACGTAACGGTCTTGTTCTCCGATATTCGCGGCTACACCACCCTAACCGAGAACCTGGAAGCCGACAAAGTAGTGGAAATGCTCAACGCCTACTTTGAAACCATGGTGGAGGCGGTGTTTAACTTTGAGGGTACCCTCGATAAATTCATTGGCGATGCCTTGATGGCCGTCTTTGGTGCGCCCCTGCCCCTCAGCAACCACGCCTGGTCGGCGGTGCAAAGCGCCCTAGATATGCGCCGTCGCCTTGCGGCCTTCAACTACGCACGACGGCACCTGAAACAGCCCGAAATCCGTATCGGTATTGGCATTAGCTCCGGTGAAGTAGTCTCCGGCAACATCGGCTCCCAACGCAAAATGGAGTACACCGTCATCGGTGATGGGGTCAACCTCAGTTCCCGCCTGGAGGGCGTTACCAAGGAATACGGCTGCGATATCGTCATCAGCGAATATACCCACTCCCTCTGCCGAGACAACATCTGGGTGCGGGAACTGGATAGTATCCGGGTGAAGGGTAAGCTTCAGCCCGTCAAGCTCTATGAACTGATTGGTGATCGCAAAACTCCCCTAGAACCGGGCACCGAAGACTTCCTAGACCTCTACGCCCAGGCCCGCGACGCCTACATCAATATGGACTTTCAGGCCGCTATGGCGCTCTTCTCTAAGGCCAAAGATATGCGCCCCAACGACAAAGCCGTGGCTGTCCACATCAACCGCGCCCAACATTACCTGGTGGAACCCCCACCCCAAGACTGGGATGGCGTCCACATCATGACCACCAAGTAGGGGCGAGGTCTCCTCGCCCCTACTTGGGCCAAGCCCTTTTCGCGGCCTTCTCCACCGAGGGAACCTATGGGGATGACTGGGTTAACCCTGGGCTTCGGCCAAATTCTTCAGGCGCTGCAACTGGGCCTTCATGTCGCGCCGAGTCCAGGGGGCGGCAACGCGATGGAACCCCCAGGCCACAACGGGGTTGGGGATTTCAAATTCAAAGCGGTTCAGCAGAACGGTGCCGTGGGGAGTGTGGTCGTATTGCCAGCGATCTTGGCCTTGGAAAAAGCCCTCAAAGGCCCATACAATCAGCCCTGGCTCACGGGCTACCACGGTGCAGTGCAGACTGGGCTGCCAGAGGGGAATTTGCAGGATAAACCGACAGCGGCTTCCCGGTTGGGTGTCCCAGGGGCCAATCGGTTCGCAGCGCAGGGCTGGATTTAGCCAGCGATGCATCCAATCTAGATCGGTAAAACAGCGATCCACCTTGGTCGGATCGGCTTGGATGGTAATCGATTGCTGGAAAATGGTGGGGCTGGCCATGGGTGAGGAAAAAGCAATAGAAGTCTTAACAAACTTGTCAGACCTTGGGGATGAAATCTGCGTCTTTATAGTTATAGTCATTTCGACTAACGTTGAGACAGTCGTGGGCCTGATTTACAGGGGATGTAGCCATTTAAGGCGTCTCATGCTTATCGACAGCAACCATAATTCCGTAAATAGTCGTACATTACAGGGGAGCAGATGGGCTACAGCGTCGACCGTCGCCAACGCGTAATTCAGGATGTGCATTCAGGGGGTAAGCTGTTAGTCATCCTAGTCAGATCGCTCTAGAAGCCTTCTGGCAAGGGCTCATACCAAATCCTAATCGAATAACCCCGATTCCCAGCCCAGCAAACCGTAGGGGCGAGGTCTCCTCGCCCGCTGATACCGGGGGAAAACAAGTCGGATTTGGTATTAGAGCCGACATTCCGCAGGTTGACAAATAATTTTCGGCATGCATCGGTTTTCAGGCGTCCGAAAGCCTTGGCAGATGGGGCTCTCAGGTTTTGGACTCTGTCGCCCAAAGGATTGCGAAGTATTAAGCTACCACTGACATCAGCCCATAACTCGTTTGCCAGGATCCTCTAGCTGAGAGGCTTTCGGCGATCGGCCTGGGCAATGCACAGTAAAAAATAATCGTCAACCTGCGGGATGTCGGCTACAATGATCCGCCCTTTTTTATCGAAGAATGAGAGATCGCCTGCCTCATCAACAAAGTAGTGGCGAATTTTAACGTCTTCCGGCATGTATAGAGATAAAGTACACTTGGCCTATTTTACATCAGCCAGAGACTACAGCTTCTCGTTCTACGATTGCTTCATTCTCTAAAATCATGAAAGGAGTTTGTCAGATTTTATCGTGACTCTAATAAAAGCCTTTCGATGACTTCGTGCAGGTTTTCTTGTAATTCGTCTAAGGTTTCTCCTTGGGAGTGTGCGCCAGGAAAACCTGGAACGTAACCAACGTAGAGGTTGGTGTCAGTATCTTGTTCGATAATGGCTGTGAAGGTTCTCATAACTCAAAATTTTCAGTAGTTGTGATTCTTATCTATCGCAAAGGAAGAAACCTAACTTGGCCTTCCCACTCGTCATCGAGACTACATTCAGCGATTAAGATGATCTCCTCTATGGCCAAACCTATTGGAACACGACGACTCACTTCAAATAATCCAGGCATGGATAATCTATCTTGAATACGTTGATAGGCAAAGGTAATCATCGTAGCAACATCGTGGGTTAGAACCATGCGTCCTGCGCCAGCGGCCCAAGCCAAAACCGTAGGATCATCTACTCCAGAGAGATTAACATCCTGAACGCGAACAATATCAATGGCAGGAGCTTGGCGAAGAATCCCACGTACAATCTGATTATTAAAATTTTCGTCAGCCAAGAATTTAATCATCTTGGCTACCTAGCCGCATTTCGCCTAGCCAGGAGTCGAGCACGTATGCCCTCAGGGCTGAAACGTTGCTCAGCTTCTTGTTGGATTAATTCGGCCCGCTGTTGACGTTCTGCAAGATAAGTATGTACCTCATCTCGATGTCTGAGGTAGTAACCGATGACAAGGTAAATATCTGAAATTGGCAAGGATGGGTACTGCTCTCCGATTTCCTCTGGGGTGCATCCTTCAAGGAAAGCCGTTACAACGGTATCCAGGGTGACGCGAGTTTTGGCGACTCGTACAACACCTTGGGGGTCGGTTTCTATGGGTGCGGGTTCAAGGGCAATGGCTAGGGGCATGGATTTGATAGGGTTGGGTGGGTGACAGTGGCTAATTACTGGCCTGCGTTTGCTAGTCGTCGCTCTTCTAGCATTGCTGCTACTTCTTCGTCTGTTGGTGCAGGCTGATCGGTTTTTAGCAACCCCCTCATCCGTTGAATGGCGGCAGAGCGGTCAGATTGCGTAATTGTCTTATTTTTAAGGGATTCAACAATGACAGCGATCAGCATCAGCCGATCATCGGGCGGCAAGCTAAGGACTTGTGCTTTGAGTTCTGGTGACAACATAGACTGTTCTTAGGCTATGGGAGTCGGTTTCTATGGGTGTGGGTTCAAGGGCGATGGCTAGGGGTATAGATTTGATAGATTGGGTGGTGAGCGGTGCCCACCCTGCTTGCCATGGCAATCCTTTAGGTATACTAGTATATGGAGGGGCGAACGTCGGCTTCATGCCGTGTGTCTAGGTAGCAACCCTACTGAGACCTAGCCCCTCTCAGCTTTTCTAGGGTTAATGGGTTACTATCGCTGTACCATTCCCCATAGTCTTTGTTACGTTTGTCGTCCAAATCCATAATTAGCCTGTACTTCTGGGCAAGCGGCTTGAAGAACTGATCTTCCTCCCGTTCGTAAAGGCGTTGTAGTGCCCAGAGGCAATAGTCAACGATTTGTAACCCTGCAACCTGAGATGGGTAGGCGGGTTCAATGAGAATTGAGCTATTAGAGCTGATTTTCCATTTGGCCTCAAAGTTCTTCTGAGCCTGATTAATAGCTTGTTCCAAGGCTTCCTCGCGGGCTTCTTTGCCTCGTCGGGCAATAGCAATCTGAACAACATCTGCTTTGTGCAACAGATTTCTGAAGAGGCGCTTGATCAAGTCGTCGTAGATGGCATTTTGCTGTAACTTCTTGCCCATGCTTTTGAAGTTTGTCTTGGCGGTCTCGGCGATTTCTGCCTTACTGCGAATGGCGACGAAGACTTTGATGTCAAAAGCCTGGATTAGCTCGAAAACTTGCGCTCGAATTTCTGCGTAGTCATCCTTTGCATGAAAAGCAATCGCTGTTTTCTTGGCTTCCGGCTGCATCGAAGGAATAGCCTTGTAGCGTGGATCGGCTATCAGCTTGGCTCTCAGGGTACTTAATTCCCAGGTTCCTGTTTCAGGATCGGAAATTTGGGCTACCCCTACCATAAAAAATTTGGATGCCCCTGGTTGACCGACAATGATCCGCCCTTTTTTATCGAAGAATGAGAGATCGCCTGCCTCACCGACAAAGTAGTGGCGAATTTTAACGTCTTCCGGCATGTGTAGAGGCAGAGTACACTTGACCTATTTTACATTAACCAGAGACTACAGCTTCTAGCTCTACGATTGCTTTATTTCCTAAAATAGATGTGGGTGGTGGGCAATGCCCACCCTACTTACTTATTATCTCTGATATCACTCGGTTGGTGGATGCCACCCAGCAGATATCCACGCCTGTCTGACGGCAACGGCATAGGGATTATTTAACTGCAACGCTACTACAGTAGCGCGTCCGTTCGCAGTCAAGCCAGCAATGTAGGCACCATTATCTGACCAAGTAAAGTGGCGCGACCATTTCTGATTACGAGGATTGAACAATCTAACCTTGCGATTTGTTAGTGGGTCTTTAGCGTGAGTTTGGACTCCTTTGTATGAGTTGCATAAACGACACGCAAGCCATAGGTTTTCTTCGTCATCAGAGCCGCCTGCTGCTTTGGGAATGATGTGATCGATTTCCAAAATTCCCAAAATATACTTCTGAAGGCTGCGGCAGTAACCACACTGGTTATTGGCCGTTTCCCTTACTTTCTGTCGGAGGTCTTCAGGTATTTGGCTCACTGGTTCAGGGGTTCTAGTAGTCCACGTTTGACGGCCTCGCTTAGGGCTGTTGCTTTGCGTAATAGACCTTCTTGATAAAGTTGCATGAGGGCTTGTAGCTCTAAGCGCTCATTGTCGGTGATGAGGTTTGCTTGTTGACGATCAAGTAATGCACTTAGTCGAGCATCTTGCTCTGGCTCCATCTGCAATTCTGTGAGTGCTAAAACTTGTTCGTCAGGGAGATCGGCTACGGGTGGAAGGTCGAGAATATTTAAGCTAACGGATGGAATAGAAAGTTGAATAGTATCTGCTAAAACACTGGCAATATCTCGGTTTGCAAGCCGCGCAAAGAGTTCAGCTCGTTGGTAAATTTCGTCTGGTAAAGTAATCGTAATTTGAGTGCTCATAGCTTTCCTGGGCTTGCGACTAAAGGTGTGTAACAGGCTATGCTTTTCGTTTGCTGAAGTGACTGAAAACCTTGTCTCACCAAGACATCAAATTGACTTATTGGCCTATATCCAGAAGCCCCCCTCACTGAAGATACTTCCCCACTCATCGCCCTTCTAGCATTGCTGCCACCTCTTCGTCAGTTGGTGCAGGCTGATCGTTTTTTAACAACCCCCTCATCTGTTGAATGGCGGCAGAGCGGTCAGATTGAGTAATCGTCCTATTTTTGAGGGATTCAACAATTACAGCAATCAGCGTAAGCCGATCATCAGGCGGCAAGCTAAGGACTTGTGCTTTGAGTTCTTGTGACAACATAGGCTGATCCTAGGCTATGAGGTTTTTATGGGTTCGAGTTCAAGATCGATGGCGAGGGGAATAGATTTGATAGTTAGGTGGTGGTCAGTGCCCACCCTACTGACTTAAGCCCACTTAAACTTCTTCTATTTTTATCTGGATTCTACTTCTGTTCTCTGAACAAAGATCAGGACACTGCCGACAAATTTCCTGAACTAAATCGAAACAGTTTTCAGCACAAAATACAAATCGAAAGCTACTACAAGCTTGCAACTTATTGAAATGCTCAACATCTTCTAAGGTTAGTGGAAAAAGCTTACTATCCTGCTTAATAAAATCGCTAAAGTGTTGCTTTTCTCGCATAATCAAAATCATTGTACTATTGAGAGGAAAAGAAATCTCAATACCCTCAGAAGTAATGCCGACAGAAGACAGATGTGAATATCGAACAACTGGGTGATCCGAGGTAAATAAAGGTCGCCCTGTATGGTTAATCCCAATCATCCATACGTGATTGCTTAAAATCTGTGCAATTTCTGAGTAGTTATCAAGAATAAACTTAGCGTGTACTACTGCCAACCCCTCATTATATATTGATGATACAGTGGAATTAGATTCATTAAGGATAATAGACGTTAGGTCTGAAGCTAATCTTTCATTCAGCTTAGTAGAAGTCAACAACTGAAAATAATTAATTTGGTCAAGAACTACTTGCTCTAAAGCCTGTTTGGTCAGAGGCAGAGGCTCTATTGCTTGACGCATATCAACTATAAATTCTCGAAATTCCTTTGTCCGAAGAAATTGAATAGCAGTTATACAAGCTAAGTCTTGCCTTTGATCTGCTGTGATAGCATTAGTTGAATAAGTCTTGCCTACATGTTCAGAGGTGAGGCTCATTTTGAAAATACAACTTATTTTTTTCTGAATGTGCCTTAAAAATCTATCTTGTCTTGCCTCCAATTCTGAAAAAAATTGCTCAATAGTTTGAACAGATTTTGATTGACTAATGCTTTCGGGGAAGTCGTAAAAGGCCCTTTCGCTAGCCACGTTTCTCACATTGCTAGTAAAAATACGTTGATCAAATTTATCGAAAATAAAAATCTGAGACTTTTTACAACTAAAACTCTTAAGGTATGACTGAGGTACATAGTGTTGATTAGTAGCTTGACTCATTTTCCCAAAGAACGAACAATCTAAATTTTTCAAACTTCAATCTATATACTTACTTATACTTGATATTAATAATTGTTTCTCCTTTAGCTCCGACTGTGAAATTTGCATCGCAGGGAACACCTATCTCATGCAAACTAGTGCCAATATTTACGCCTGCTTCTTTAGCAATTTTTATCTCTAATTCATCAACTCCGTTTTCTTTTCCAGATCTGATTATTTCCTTGATATTCTCAAGGTCATTGTCTTTGCTTAGGGTCGCAGTATTAATGATTTTTTGGGCCAGTGGCTCAATTAATAATTTATATTCATTGTAACCAAGAATAAGGCTTTTCCATCCGTGAGGAAAAGCAGCCTTGACGGCAATGTTGGCTATATCATTGTAGTTGATCGAAACTTTTTTAGTCATGACTTTGTCTCCCTAGGAGTTTCAGGGTATTGATATTAGGACACCTCGAAAAATAAAAGTCTTATTTGAAAACCTGTTTGACAGATGTGCTGAACCAGGTATTATCCCTAATCCCCCTCATCAATCACCGCACCGCGATCCAATAATAGCAACGTTCTCAGTTGGTCGGTGTCGAGTTCCGTTAGCCAGTTTTCGCCAGCGCTGACCACCTGTTCCGAGAGGGCTTTTTTGCTTTCGATCATCTCGTGGATGCGTTCCTCTAGGGTGCCGGAGCAGACGAACTTGTGGACTTGCACATTGCGGGTTTGGCCAATGCGGAAGGCGCGGTCGGTGGCTTGGTTTTCTACGGCGGGGTTCCACCAGCGGTCGAAGTGGAAAACGTGGTTGGCGCGGGTGAGGTTGAGGCCCACGCCCCCGGCCTTGAGGGAGAGGATGAACAGGCGGGGGGCGGCGGGGTCGTTTTGGAAGCGGTCTACCATGGCCGAGCGCTGGGTTTGGCTGGTACTGCCGTAGAGGAACAGCGATTCGTAGCCCAGGTGGGAGGAGAGGTGGCGTTGCAGCAGCTTGCCCCACTCGGCAAACTGGGTGAAGATCAGGGCGCGATCTCCGGCGGCGACCAGCTCTTCCACCATTTCATCCAGCCGTTGCAGCTTTACAGAGCGGCCCTTCAGGCCCAGGCCAGATTCTTGCAAAAACAGGGCGGGGTGGTTGCAGATTTGTTTGAGTCGGGTCAGCAGAGCGAGGATTTGCCCTTTGCGCTGCACGCCACTGGCTTCGTCGAGGCTGGCGAGGGCGGCATCAACGGTTTGCTGGTAGAGGTTGGCCTGTTCGGTGGAGAGGCCGCAGAAGACGGTCATTTCCTGCTTTTCGGGCAGGTCTTGGATGATGGTGCGGTCGGTTTTGAGGCGGCGCAGAATGAAGGGCTGCACCAGGGATTTGAGGGTCTTGAGGGAAGCGACGTCGCCGTAGCGCTCGATGGGGGTGGCAAAGCGGCGCTGGAAGAAGTTTTTTGGCCCCAAATAGCCCGGATTGAGGAAATCCATGATTGACCATAGTTCGGTCAGGCGGTTTTCTACGGGGGTTCCGGTCAGGGCGATACGAAACTGGGCTTCCAGTTGGCGGACGGCCTTGGATTGCTTG
The DNA here is from genome assembly GCA_040396995.1 of Nodosilinea sp. Classification (GTDB taxonomy): domain Bacteria; phylum Cyanobacteriota; class Cyanobacteriia; order Phormidesmidales; family Phormidesmidaceae; genus Nodosilinea. The sequence goes on from JBBAWV010000005.1 coordinate 21,185, forward strand.
GCTTCGGCGTTTTTGATGTTCTGGGCTTCGTCTAGCACCAGGCACTGCCAGTCCACCGCTTGCAGGGATTTGAGGTCGCGATGCATCAGGGCATAGCTGGTGATGACCAGGGATTTGGTGTCGGCAATTTTGGCGAAGGTGCTGCCCTTGGGGCGTTTGTCGCCGTGGTAGACCAGGGTTTTGAGCTTGGGGGCAAAGCGTTGCACCTCCTTGGCCCAGTTGCCCAGCACCGAGGTGGGGCACACCAGCAGCACCGGAGATTCCAGCCAGTCGTTGGCTTGCAGATGCAGCAAAAAGGCGATCAGCTGGATGGTTTTGCCCAAGCCCATGTCGTCCGCCAGACAGGCACCCAGCCCCCACTGCTCCAAAAAGGCCAGCCAGGAGACGCCACGGGCTTGGTAGGGGCGCAGTTTGCCTTTGAATCCGGGCGGTTCCGCCATTTCGGCCAGGGTTTGGTTGCCCGTGGTCAGGGTGTCGATCAGTTGTTGCAGGGAGCCGGATGCCTCGAAGCTAACGACGGGGAGCTTGTCGATCAGTTGCGTGTCTCCGGTGCTGATCCGCAGGGCATCTTCCACCGACAGGGGAGCCGCCGTTTTCTGGCCTTCCAAAAACCGCTGAGCCGCCTTCACATCCTGGGGCCGCAGTTCCACCCACTTGCCGTTAATTTCCACTAGGGGCGACCCTTGGCGAATGAGCTGCTGAAATTCCTTGGCGCTCAGGGTTTCCCCGGCCAGGGACAGTTCCCACTTGAAATTGAGCAAACTCTTGAGGCCCAAGCGCTGCCGCTGCTGGCTGGGGGGCACTTCGGCTTGGACTTTCAGGCCCAGACGGCTGCGGGTGTCGTCCATCGAAGGGGCAAGACCGGGGGGAAAGGCCACCTCCACGCCGTTGTCCTGGAGCAGCCACGCCGAAGCCTTGATGAACTGGTACGCCTGGATGGGGTCGAGGGTGCAGTGGGTGGGGTGGGGCTGCTTCAGGCTGTCGCGGATGGGGTCATAGAATCGGGCGGCGCGACCCAGTCCGGCCAATAGGGTTTCCTGGGGATCTTGCAGAATGGCCCCCTGATGCCGCAGTTCCGCCACGGGTTGCTGCCAGATGTACTCGGCGCTGGGTTGCCAGTCGGGTACGGCCACGGATTGCAGGTGGTAGCGCAGTTGCCAAGGGTTTTCTAGGGTGTCCGGCGGTTGCAACACCAGCCGTAGCCGAAATTGATAGGCCGGATCCGCCGCCAGGGTTTGCAGGGGCGTTGTCCAGGTGGTGAGGGCTTCCTGGAGGCGCTTTGCCGCCACCGGGGGCGCTTCTAGGGAATTTTTGGCACTAGTCAATGCCTGAAGCCAGGGCTGAAGGGGCAGTTCTTGACCCAGATTGCTGAGGCTGAGGGGTTGCTCCTGGGCGGCTTGGCGCATCTGATGATCCACCTGAGCCGTCAGCAAACTCACGAGTAATTCCTGGGGAGCGGTCAACGGAGCGATGCAACTGAGGCTGGGTTCCGCCTTGCCCAGGGCTAGATAGCTCCGACACAGGAGGGGCATGGTGTGGGAGAAATTCCGCAAACGCTCCTGATCGGCGGCACTGTCAAACAGCGGTCGCCAGCCCGCTGCCAGGGTTTGGCTGGTCAGTTCAATCGTCGGTAGCACCTTGCCCCGCGCCAGCAAACTCAGCCCCCAGCGGGCAACATGGCCCCAAAATCGGGTGTCGGCACCGAGGGTATCGGCCCCCAGTTCCACCCCTTGGCCCAAGGGTAAGGCCAGCAGCAGGGGCAAGACATCCGCCGCCGATAGCCACCAGCCCTGAAGTTGCCAAGGATGCAGCACCTTCACCGCCTGAATCTCAGGCCCGTCGGGAGGCCCATCATCAGGATCTTCTGAACCGCCATAGGCCGAATGAATCGGATGAATCGCGCCATAGCCAGCCCAATTATCGCTGTCGTGATCGGTCTGACTGTGGGCGTCCTGACGGTTGCTATCTAAATGCGATGGCAAATGCAGGATGCACTGTCCCCAACTGGGTTCAGATCCCTTGCGAGTCGTTCCCTTGGTAAGGCGCTTTCCGGTGCTGGTCGCGGCTTTGCGACGGGTGCCCTCAGCGGTGAGGGCGGCGGGTAGCAGCGTTCCCTCCCCCTTGCCGAGGATGGCCTGTTGCAACCGGGTCAACAAGGCATTCAGTTCGGTTTGATCAATGGCGTAGGGATGGAGGTGTACCTGTTCCCAGGCAGCAAAACCCTCCTGGGTCAATGGCTTCCAGGCTTCCCCCCAAAGGAAAAACTGCTGTGCCTGCGGAAACCAACCGATGTGTAGTGTTGCCATTAACCTATCTTACCGACTCGCTCAAATCGCGCTAAACCAAGCCTATCGGACTACTAGTCAGCCCTTTAGGCAGAGCTACGCTCCTGTTTCATCCCCAGCCCCAGGGGCTAATACGAACGAAACGACCTACCTAACCCGTTTATCTTACCCCCTTTCGTTGGGATAGATTTGCAGGTGGAATCACAACCTTGTCCAAAGTCTACAAGGTTGTCAGTCTATGGAATGATAAAAAACACGAAAATCATCTCCGGCCCACCGCCCTAGCAGACCAGAGCAGCAATATTTCCTCAAGTAAGAAGACTGCTCTTCAATCGCGTCCCTGCCACACAGGGCTTGCCAAAATGAATCTGGGAATCAGCGGAGATTCTGTCCATATCAATACCCAATCCCATTGAAAGAAACATCCTTAGGCGGCTGGCTCTAATCAAAAAGCCTAAATTCTAAAACCGTGAACGTTAGAAAGGGATGATAATTCATCGGTCACCACCCAGTGGGTTGGCACTGTATATATCTAGCGTAGGGCAAACTGCTCAAACGACAGATACTTTTCGAGGTATTTCAGAAGACTCTTAGTGTAGCTATCCTCACCGTAAAAACTCAGTGATTTAATATTCCACTACCACTGGGGTATGGTCGCTGGGTTTTTCTAGGCGGCGGGGTTCGAGGTCAATGGTGCAGGCGGTAGCTCGTGCGTACAATGGGGCGGAAAGATAGTGGTGGTCAATGCGCCAGCCCATATTGCGGCGGAAGGATGCGGCGCGGTAATCCCACCAGCTAAAGTGCCCACCTTCGTCGGTGAACTTGCGAAAAGCATCGGCCAAACCCACAGAAAGCACGTCCCGCAGAGTTTCCCGCTCCACCGGAGAGGACATGATGTGTTTGTCCTTGCCCTCTGGGTTGTAGATGTCCTTGTCCTCTAGGGCAATGTTGAAGTCACCGCAAACGTTGAGGTTGGGATAGTCCTTTAGCAAGGCCGCTAGGTATTCCTTCAAACAGACTAGCCACTTGAGTTTGTACTCATACTTTTCGCTACCGATGGAGTTGCCGTTGGGGACGTAGAGGTTCACCACGTAGGCGTCGCCCCACTGTCCGGCAATGACGCGCTTTTGGTCGTCCAAATCACCGACCTGGTCTTCCCCTAGCACGGCGGCAAACCCCCGCTGCACGTTCTCCATCGGCTGGCGACTGATCAATGCCACGCCATTGTAGGATTTTTGGCCATAAATATAGGTGTGGTAGCCCAAGGACTCAAAGGCCGCTGCCGGAAAGTCGGCATCCACTACCTTGGTTTCCTGCAAACACAGCACCTCCACCGGGTTAGCCTGGAGCCATTGCACGGCATGGTCAAGGCGAGAGCGGATGGAGTTGACGTTCCAGGTGGCAACTTTCATGGTGTGTGGGGCGACAAAATCACAGTCTTCTAGCTTAAAGGTGGATTGGCCGCAAGGGAAGAACTGGGGAGCGAACAACGAGAATGCAAAAATCGTCGGATCGCTGTAGGTCGGTGAGGCGTCTCGCCATCCCGTTGGCGTGGTCACAAACCACGGTTTGACGGGCTCCTCGCTCAACCCAATCGTGAGACTTCCGCGCTGCTTGAGTCCAGCGTTATACTCAGACCAGTTACGGACTCGGTACGGCATCGATCCAAGGGTTTCGATGGTACTTAAACCTTAGGCTATCCGCCTTCCGTAACACCCTATTCATGCAACAACGCCGTTTTGAGGTGCTTTGTGTTTGCCGTTGCCCTAAAAGCTGGCCCTACGCCTACGTACGTCCTGTCGGATCTGGAAACCTCGTCCCAGTTGGAGTTGGTGCCCCATCGGGGGGGAATTGCGACCCGTTGGCAGGTGGAAGGTCAGGAAATTCTGTACTTTGACGAAGACCGCTTTGCCGACCCTACCCTCTCGGTGCGGGGCGGGATTCCCATCCTATTTCCCATTTGCGGCAACCTGCCCAACAACGAGTATCACCTTGACGGCCAGACCTACCACCTCAAGCAGCATGGCTTTGCCCGCGACCTTCCCTGGCAAGCTACCGATCAAAGCACCACCGATGCTGCCAGCCTCACCCTGGAGTTGGGGAGTTCCGACGCCACGTTGACCCAGTATCCCTTTGCCTTTCGGCTGTTGTTTACTTTTGTGCTCTCTGGCCATCGGTTAGAGCTACGGCAACAATTTACCAACCTTTCGGATCGAGCCATGCCCTTCTCTACTGGGCTGCATCCCTACTTCTTGGCCAGCGATAAACAGCAGCTTGAGTTTGAAATTCCCTCTACCCAGTTCCAAAACCACCTAACAGGACAAGTGGAACCCTTTAACGGCCAGTTTGACTTTAGCAGGCCCGAAATTGACCTCGCCTTCCAAAACCTAACTGCCACCGCCGCCACCGTCACCGACCACCACCTACGCCGACGGCTCACCCTCTCTTGGAGCGAAGCCTATACTCGGCTGGTATTTTGGACAGTGCAGGGCAAGGGCTACTATTGCCTCGAACCCTGGACAGGCCCCCGCAATGCCATGAACAGCGGCGACAGCCTGTTGCTAATTTCACCCCAGCAAACCCTAGAAACCTCTGTCCGCATGGCGGTGGCGCTGTTGTAGGGCTCGGCGTTGCATACCGTAGAGGTACGTCCACTCATAATGGGGGGCAACCAGCGCCAAGGGTCGCTGACCAACTTTGGCCCACACCTTGCGAATCATCGGTTTCAAGCCCAGGCGGTGCTCATCAAACGACCACACCCCGGCAGGTGGGTCTAAACGTTAAGAAAAGGTGGCCGAAACCAGCGGTTCCAAGGTAGTCGATTCTAGGATGCAAGGGAGGTGGGCTGGAAGGTTAGTCTACCGCCTTGGTTCGATGCACCTTTGACGGATGTCCCCCCTAGCGGCCTTGGCCACCGCCGCGATGGTGCATTGACGGATTGCATACCCTGGGGGCTTCGTGGCTTGGTGTCCGATAGCGCTTGTCCGATAGCTGGTATCCAATAGTTTAATTATTTCGATGATTTGACGATTTGACGTTCTCTCCGTTGCTCTCTCCAGGATTTTGCTATGTCGATTACTAACCTTGAAGAACTAGAAGCGTTGATTGCCCGTGTGAAGGCGGCGCAGCACCAATACGCCGAATTTACCCAAGCCCAAGTCGATCACATTTTTAAGCAAGCGGCCCTAGCGGCGAATATGGCCCGCATTCCCCTGGCCAAGGCGGCGGTAGCGGAAACGGCCATGGGCGTGGTGGAGGACAAGGTGATTAAAAATCACTTCGCCTCAGAATCTATCTACAACAAGTACAAGGACGAAAAAACCTGCGGCGTGCTGGAGGAGGACAAGTCCTTCGGAATGCAGAAGATTGCTGAACCCGTGGGCCTGCTGGCGGGAATTGTGCCGACGACGAACCCGACTTCAACGGCCATCTTTAAGGCTCTGCTGGCGCTGAAAACCCGCAACGGCATTATCTTCTCTCCCCACCCCAGGGCCAAGGGTTGTACCATTGCCGCCGCCAAGGTGGTGCTCGATGCGGCGGTGGCAGCGGGGGCTCCAGCAGACATCATCGGCTGGATTGACGAACCCACGGTGCCCCTGTCCCAAGCCCTGATGCAGCACCGGGACATCAGCCTGATTTTGGCCACGGGTGGCCCCGGCATGGTGCGGGCGGCCTATTCGTCGGGCAATCCCTCCCTCGGTGTGGGGGCGGGCAATACGCCAGCGGTGATCGACGCGACGGCTCACCTGAAAATGGCGGTGTCCTCCATTCTGCTCAGCAAAACCTTCGACAACGGCATGATCTGCGCCAGCGAGCAGTCCGTCGTGGTGGAGGATGCGGTCTACGACACCGTACGCCAGGAATTTGCCGACCGAGGCGCGTACCTGCTCAACCCCGAAGAACTAGACCAGGTGCGGCAGATTATCCTCAAGGATGGCCACCTGAACGGTGCGATTGTGGGCCAGCCCGTCCAAAAGCTGGCGGAACTGGCGGGCATCACCATTCCCTCCACGGCACGGGTAATCATCGGTGAAGTGGAGACCATCGGCAGCGAAGAACCCTTCGCCTTTGAAAAACTGTCCCCGATCCTGGCCATGTATCGGGCCAAAGACTTTGCGGCAGCGGTGGACAAGGCCCAAGCCCTGATTAGCTTTGGCGGACGGGGCCACACGGCTGTCCTCTACACCGCCCCCGATAATCAAGCCCACATTCGCCAGTTTGAACACAAGGTGGAAACCGCCCGCGTGCTGATCAACACCCCCGCTTCCCAGGGGGCGATTGGCGACCTGTTCAACTTCCGGCTTGACCCCTCGCTCACCCTGGGCTGTGGCACCTGGGGCGGCAACTCCGTCAGCGAAAACGTGGGGGTGCAGCATGTCCTCAACATCAAGACCATCAGCGAACGGCGGGAAAATATGCTGTGGTTCCGGGTGCCGCCCAAGGTCTATTTCAAGTACGGCTGTCTGCCCGTGGCCCTGCGGGAACTGGCGGGTAAACAGCGGGCCTTCATCGTCACCGACAAACCCCTCTACGACCTGGGCATGACCAAGGGCTTAGAGGAAGTGCTCGAAGAGGTCGGCCTCAAGTACGACATTTTCTACAACGTCGAACCGGATCCCTCCCTGGCCACGGTGCAGCGGGGCTTGGCGGTGATGAACACCTTTAACCCCGACGTGATCATTGCCTTTGGCGGCGGTTCGCCCATGGATGCGGCCAAGGTGATGTGGATGATGTACGAACACCCCGAAATTGAGTTTGAGGGACTGGCCACCCGGTTTATGGACATCCGCAAGCGGGTCTACGATCTGCCGGAACTGGGGCAAAAGGCCATGATGATCGCCATTCCCACCACGTCGGGCACGGGGTCGGAAGTGACGCCCTTCGCCGTGGTGACGGACGAACGCACCGGGATTAAGTACCCCCTGGCGGACTATGCCCTCACCCCCAACATGGCCATTGTGGATCCAGAACTGGTGCTGAATTTGCCTAAGGGTCTAACGGCCTACGGCGGCATCGATGCCCTCACCCATGCGTTGGAATCCTACGTGTCGGTCTATGCTTCGGAATACACCAATGGCTTGGCCCTAGAGGCAATTCGGCTGTTGATGAAGTACCTGCCCAGCGCCTACGAAAACGGAGCCAACGATCCCAAGGCCCGCGAAAAAGTCCACTACGCCGCCACCATGGCCGGAATGGCCTTTGCCAACGCCTTCCTAGGCATTTGTCACTCCATGGCCCACCAGCTTGGGGCCACCTTCCACGTCCCCCACGGGCTGGCCAACGCGCTGATGATCTCCCACGTCATCCGCTACAACGCCACCGATGTGCCCTTTAAGCAGGCCATCTTCCCGCAGTACAAATACCCCAATGCCAAGTGGCGCTATGCCCGTATTGCTGACCACCTACACCTGGGGGGCGAAACGGAGGACGAAAAAGTGGAACTCCTGATCGCGGCCATCGAAGACCTAAAGCGCAAGGTCAACATCCCCGCCTCCATCCGCGAGGTGATCAACGAGGACGAGGCCACCTTCTTCGCCCACCTGGAGGGCATCGCCGACCAAGCCTTCGACGACCAATGCACCCCCGCCAACCCCCGCTATCCGCTAATTACAGACCTCAAGGATCTCTATACGGCGGCCTATCGGGGCGTCCAAGTCGAAGCCACCCTGCCCCAATCCATCGCCCAGACCGTAGAGGCCGCCCTCTAGGCCCAGGAAACGCCCATCCGGTAGGCTTTCCCGTGGAACGTTTTGAGACAGTGAGTAACCTGCTTTACAGAGGCTGTAGCCGCTTAAACGGCCCCATCCTTGATAGAGCAAATATACTACAGAAGGCTGACCCATGGATTAGCGATGCCATTCCGTAACGCCGCCCGGTTTGTCGATGAGGGTGATGCCCTGGGCTTGCAGCAGGTCGCGGAGGCGGTCTCCCTCGGCAAAGTTCCTGGCGGCGCGAGCTTCTTTCCGCTGGGTCAGCAGGGTTTCGATCTCGTCGTCAGACAAGCCACCTGCCGAGGTTTCGGTAATTTCGGGAGTGGCTTCTAATCCGAGGACTTGGGCAAGGTTGACCAGGGTTTGCCAGTGCTGGCGCAGGGTGGCGGAATCCGTATCGGCTTGGCCCGTGTGGGTGATTAGATTGCCCGCCCGCCGCAATTCTTTGGCGAGATCAAACAGCACCGCCAGTCCTCCAGCGGTGTTGAGATCGTCATCCATAGCCGATTGGAATGCTCTGACTGGTGCGGATTCCTGGTCAATGGAAAACTCCTGACTATCCTCCCAGCCCAGCTTTTCCCCACACTGATAGCCGAACCGCAGCCCCTCTTGCAGGGTGTGCCAGCTATTTTGGGCAGCGGCGATGGATTCGTCGGTGAAGTCTACGGGTTTGCGGTAGTTGCCCTGCAAGAGAAACAGCCGTAGGGCCATGGGGTCAGGCGCGTTTTCCGAATCCAGCAAGGCCCGAATGGTGGTGAAGTTACCCAGGGATTTGGACATTTTCTCGCCACCCACGTTCACCATGCCGTTGTGCATCCACACTTGGGCCAGGGGATGCCCCGTCGCCGCTTCGGACTGGGCAATCTCGTTTTCGTGGTGGGGAAAAATCAGGTCGCTGCCGCCCATGTGGATGTCGATGCGGTCGCCAAAGCGGTCGCGGATCATGGCCGAGCACTCGATATGCCAGCCCGGACGCCCTGGCCCCCAAGGGGACTCCCAAAAGGGTTCGCCTTCCTTGGCCCCTTTCCACAGGGCAAAATCGAAGGGGTCTTGCTTGATGGCCTCCTCGGCACTCACCCGACCGCTGGCCCCCGCCTGCATGTCCTCCAGCTTGCGCCCAGAGAGTTTGCCGTAGCCCTCAAACTTCCGCACGGCATAGTACACATCCCCATGGGCGGGGTAGGCGTAGCCCTTTTGCTCTAGCTCGCTAATCAACCGCTGGATGCCGTCGAGGGTGCGGGTGGCGTAGGTATAGTCGTCGGCTTCGAGGACGTTCAGTCGCGCCATATCCTCAAAATAGGCCGCTGTGTAGCGCTCGGCCACGGTTTTCATATCCGAGCCTTCCTCCTTGGCCCGATTGAGGATTTTGTCGTCAATATCGGTAAAATTTTGGACGTAGTGAACGTCGTAGCCCCGCCATTGCAGGTAACGGCGCAGGGTATCCCACACCACATAGCAGCGGGCATGGCCGAGGTGGGAATAGTCGTAAACCGTGACGCCGCAGCAGTACATCGTCACCCGACCGGGCTCTAGGGGTTGCAGGGGTTCCTTGCGGCGGGTCAGGGTGTTGTACAGAACAGGGCTCATGATGTGGGGTTAGCGACTGGGGAGAGGGACTTTAAAGACGGTTTCCGGCTCCCCTCTCCTCCCTGGGAGAGGGGCTGGGGGTGAGCGCAAAACGAAGCATGAAAGCCGTTCGTTAACAGCATTGAAGGTATTGACCCAACCCAGATCGATTCAACACCGAAAGGGGGCTAGACGCAACGCGACGTGGCGTGCGAATTGAACAAAAATGCGATAGATCGGGTCGGCATGCGATGCATGTCAGGCGGAGCTAGGTTTTTCTGCCTCAATGGGTCGATTATTCGTTGGCTGCATCCTGGGGCCGAGGGCGGAACAGGTGGGTGTGGTCGGGGTTGTAGAGACGCGAACGAACTTGGCCACCGCGCAGGGCAGGGCTAATCAGATACATCGTAGTGCGGATCAGATCGTGCTCCTGGGTGGCAGCGGCCATCTCCGATAGGGGCACCAGCCAAATTTGTTCATCGGGCCAGCCCAGCCGAAAGCAAATCGCTACCGGGGTATCGGCCTCATAGTGCTGCATCAGTTGGGCCTGGGCCGCTTCCACATGGCGGGCACTGAGATATAGGCACAGGCTAGTTTTGTGGGCAGCCATACTGGCGAGGTCTTCGCTGGCGGGCACCTCGGTGCGGCCACTGATACGAGTCAAAATAATCGACTGCACTAGCCCCGGAATGGTAAGTTCGGCGTTCAGCTTGGCGGCAGCGGCCTGGTAGGCACTGATCCCCGGCACCACCTCGAAGGGAATCTCCGCCTCGGTGAGCGCCTGGATTTGCTCGTGAATGGCACTATAGAGGCTGGGATCACCGGACTGAATCCGCACCACAGACTGCCCCGCCCGCACCCGATCAATCATCAGCGGCAGGATACGCTCTAGGGTGAGATTGGCAGTGCCTAGGCGTTCGGCATCGGGTCTGGCCCAGTCCAAAATTTGGGTTGGAACGAGGGAGTTGGCGTAGAGAATCACATCGGCCTGACTGATAATGCGCTGGGCCTTGATGGTCAAGAGTTCGGGATCGCCAGGGCCAGCCCCCACCAAATAGACTGCTGGCACCAGGGCTTGCCCCGGCACCGACAACGGCGAAGACTGGATTTTAACGGGAAGCGACAGGCTAGGCATCAGCAAGGGGCCAAGGTTTACACAGTGTTTGGATCATATCGGGTTTACTTCAAGGCTTGGTAAATTCCAGAAAAACTCCCGGAATCCGCCGCCCACCCGCGAAGAGTGCAATGGTAGATGCACCCTGATTCTGACCTCCTGGCCCCAGTGGCTAGGAGGTTTTTTATGTCATTCGCCCAGGGTTATATCCCTCGAGACAGCATCAGCAGTGCATTTAATAGTTGCTTTCGATAAGCATGAGACGCCTTAAACGGCTACATCCCCTGTAAATCAGGCCCACGACTGTCTCAACGTTAGTCGAAATGACTATAAGTGCAGGCTAGAGGAAAAGACGAGGTCACCTGACTCGGTTCGGTCAACTTCTTCTGGATACAGCGATTGTCGCCATGGATGAACCGCCAAATCGCCCCAATGTCATTCTCGATGCCAGTCAAGAAACCCGCCGCCTCAGCGTGTTGTTCAAGCTCTCGATGTCACTCCGTGAACGGCTGTCTTTGCCGACCGCCCCATGGCGTTGAACTGGAATCACCGTGACCTAGGTCTCCTTCGGTTTCGTCTGTCATGACTATCGCTTCTTGATTCTGGTTCGATAGTTGGATGCGATCCAGGCTCTATCCGCTATTCTGTCGTCAGACCTCATCCTCAAACACCTATGGATACCTCAGCCCTGGATGCCATCCATCTCACAGGCATTCGTGCCTATGGCTATACCGGAGCTTTGCCGGAAGAAAACGTACTAGGCCAGTGGTTTGAGGCCGAAATTACCCTCTACCTCGACCTATCCCTGGCTTGCCAGAGCGATCATTTGCCCGACACCCACAACTATTGCACCGTGGTGGAGCAAACCCAGCGAATCCTTCGCGAACGGCGGTTTGCCCTGATTGAACGACTGGCCGGAGAAATTGCCCAGGCCGCCCTGGCAACGGATGATCGCCTACAGCGGGTGCGGGTAAAGGTGACCAAACCCACCCCCCCGATCCCCGACTTTAGCGGCCAGGTGGCGGTGGAAATTACCCGCGATAGAATGCAAGGGTAATTTGGACAATCCATCCCATGGCCGCTCCCCATCCCCTGCGTGACGACATTGCCCGAATGCCCGATTGGTTGCGCCGTCCCATCGGCAAGGCCAGCCAGATTTCCACCGTGCAACGGATCATCAAAGAGCGCCAAATTCACACCATCTGCGAAGAGGGCCGCTGCCCCAATCGGGGAGAATGCTACGCCAACCACACCGCCACCTTTTTGTTGATGGGGTCGGTGTGTACGCGGGCCTGCGCCTTTTGCCAGGTGGATAAGGGCCACGCGCCGATGACCCTCGATCCCCACGAACCGGAGAAGGTGGCGGAGTCGGTGCGGCTGCTGGGGCTGCGCTATGTGGTACTTACCTCCGTGGCGCGAGACGACCTAGCCGACCATGGGGCCAGTTGGTTTGTGCGGGTGATGGAGACCATTCGCCAGGTTAACCCCGGCACCGAAATCGAAGTGCTGACCCCCGACTTTTGGGGTGGCCTCGGTGGCGAAACAGCCCAAGCAGAACGGGTGCAGACCGTCGTTTCGGCCCAGCCCGCTTGCTATAACCACAACCTAGAAACCGTCAAACGGCTGCAAGGCCCCGTGCGGCGAGGGGCCAAATATGACCGTTCCCTGCGGGTGCTGTCCTTGGTCAAAGCCGCGAATCCTGACATTCCCACCAAGTCTGGCTTGATGGTGGGCCACGGCGAAACCGAAGCTGAACTGATCGAAGCCATGGCCGACCTGCGACAAGTGGGCTGCGACCGTCTCACCCTCGGCCAATACATGCGCCCCTCCCTCGACCACCGCCCCGTAGACCGCTACTGGGCACCGGAAGAATTCGACCGCCTCGGCACCATAGCCCGCGAAATGGGTTTCTCCCACGTCCGTTCTGGCCCCCTCGTCCGCAGTTCCTACCATGCCGGAGAGTCCCCCTAATCCTGGGTTCGAGAGAATCGGGACGAAGGTTATACAGCAGTCCTAGGTGATTTGTGAGTGGATAGAGAGACATCTATTCGGGCTAGGAAATGAGCCATGGCGCTATGGTCGTCCATCCTAGGGGCTATCGGCAATGGGCCAAGGGTTACACCGATTTCTGGAAGGCTTATGTCACGGTCATTAGCTGGCGGAGCAAGGCCATCCCGCATTTCCTCCGTCCTGCACTAAAATGCACTACCCCACGCTACTAGGGGTAGAGTGCCCGTGTCTGCTATGGATTACCTTGAATCGTGGTTCGATCTAGGCCGATTTTCTCGCCCAATTCCAGTAGGTTTTGGGTAAATTCGTTGAGGTCGCCTGTGAATATGGCGGCATTTCCGGCTAGGGTAGCGGCGGCTGTTCCTGCGGCCAAGATCCTCTGGAGCCTTTTGCCGATACGCTTTGGCTCTTGCTTGTCTGGCTTACTGAGATCGCTTTCTAGGTCGTCTAGCTCCATGAGTACGTCGTCTTTTTGCTCAGATGGAAAAGCCTGAGCAGAGGCCCGAAGTGTGGCGATAAGCTGACTGATGGCTTCGTTATTTTGGTTGATGTAAGCCGTCATTTGCCCTTGGTTAGTGCCAGCCACATTGCCCACTGGAGCATAAAAATTTTGGTCGCCCATAGGTCTTAACGCTAATGTTTGAACTACTCCCATCATCTCTCGATATACCTTGAGTTGCCCTTCCGCTTCCCGTAACGAGAGTTGAACTGAATATAACTGCTTCTCGGTGGTTTCGATCCGACCTTTGAGGTTTTCTAGTTCGGCACCAGTCTCTTCGGTCTCCACCTTCAACAGGACTATCAAGGCTCCATCTTTCTCCTCAATGCCTTGAATGCCAATATTCTGTTGAGGATACCGTTGCCGTAATTCCTGAAAAGATGTAAAAAAGGCTTGCCAGTCGATCCCTTCAGTGAAGGTAATATCAATAGTCTCTAGGGCACTAGCAATAATTTGAAAGCGCTGGGTAAATTCGCCTGGGGCAAACGTGCTTTCAGGGTCTACGGGAAGACGACCAGAGAATTTATATATTCTAGGATCATAGGTACGAAAAATATAGTCGCATCGAACGTGTTCAAGAATGGTCGATCTATTAATTTGCCAATCTTGGATACAAGCGCCTGTCAGTATTGCATACCGAAAATTAGTTCTTAAAGCTTGTGCAGCAACTAAGTCAGTATTACTGAGGTCAGCTCTGGTGAAGTTAGCACCACCAAGACTTGCAAAACTAAGATTTGCGTTGGTGAGATTAGCCCCAAGTAAGGTTTGCAAGACTTAAATCTACATTACTGAGATTAGCATCAATAAGACTAGCACCACTGAGACTAGCAGCCCCCATTTTAGATCCAATCAGTCTGGCATTACTGAGATCAGCAAAGTCAAATTTGGTAAGCCCCAAGTATGCAAGACTCAAATCTGCATGCCTCAGGTCGATATTTCTAAAATTTGCAGTAGAAAGATCAACCTGGATGGCTCGATTTTTCTCCCTCCAGGCATTCCAAACCTCACTGCCCCGCTTGAGTAAAGCCACCTGTTCTTCATTTGCCATTGCCGTTGCTGCAAGCGCTACCTCACCCTAGGCTACCCAGAATAGCTCAGTAGAAATCGACCGTCCTAGCAATCGCCTAATGGCGTGGTATATCCTAGGCAGGGCAGAGCTAGCCATCGCCCCATTTCCAACCAAGCATCATGGACAGCAAAAACTGGGTCAAACAGAGCGTGAATACCGTGATGGGCGTTAACGAAACGGCCACCGACACCAAGGTTTCTACAGATTTGGCCAACCCCCGCTGGGACGCCGCCGCGACGCTCACCTACCTCGCGGCCACCGTCACCCAGGTTGCTGTGATGACCGGGCTGTTGTGGGGCATGGACGGGATCATGGGCTGGCGGGCGGGGGCTGCGCTGCCTTCCTGGGCGATGACGGCGATTCCCTGTGGCTTTTTCGCGTTTATCACCCTGCGGTCGCGGCTGTTTTCCTGGCTAGATAATACGCGCAACAGCGGTCGCTACCAATCCCTGCAACGACCGGGCTGGGCACCGCCGCCGTTGGCCTTTCCCATTGTGTGGATGAGCATTGCGGTATTGCGGGTGACGTCTGCTTACTTTGTTTGGTCGGCGCTGGGGCAAACGTTTCTGTGCTGGCCCCTAGTGCTCTACGTGATTCACCTGAGCTTAGGAGATACCTGGAACACGATTTTTACCGTAGAGGGCCGTTTAGGGGCGGCGGTGCCAATGGTGATCCTGGGGCCGCTGCTGTCGGTCATCGTCCTGACGACGCGCTACTTCCAAGTGTTGCCCTTGGCGGGCTGGGTGATTTTCCCGTCCTTGGTTTGGCTGACAGTGGCCACGGCCCTTTGTGTTAGCCTCTGGCGTTTAAATGGCCAAGAGCCGATGTATCCGGTGACTGCGGCCTCGGCTTCACGCCCATAGATGGAGTGGTGTTCTCAAATCTCGGCTTTTGGGGGTGTGTGAAGTTTGCAGCGACAGTGGGTTGAGCACAGCGAAGCTATACCCAACACCTGAAGCTATACCCAGCACCTACCGAGCATTTAGGGCTGGGTGAGTTCTGCTATGGGGTCGTCGCCCAACCCACCCATTTCCCTGGTTGCGACGGGTGAGGCGATTGCGCCCCTGCGGTGGGATGGGGTTTGGGTTGCCCAGTCTTAGCGGCGGACGGGGTCTACCACGACTTCTATGCGGTTGGGGTTGCCTTGGCTAATGACCGAGAAGCGGCGGGTGTTGATGAATTGCAGTTCGCCATCGACGGTGATGCGGGCCTGCACGGCGTAGGTCATAGGGGGATCGATCTTATCGGGGTTGTAGATCAGTTCAAAGGGGATGGGCACCTGCCGTCCGCCCGTGACGATACTTTGGCTGGACAGGACGATGGCGGGGGCATCGGCAAGGCTAACGTCCACCAATTGCACCTCCATGACGGCATTGGGGGGCAGGGCAATGCGGGGGCGATAGGTGACCGTGCCTGTGACCGTGGCCAGATCGGTTTGCTCCACATTGTTTACCTCAAAGGTTTGAGCGCCATCGGGGGCGAGGCTAATCTGCACCGAGGATACCTCTCCGGTGCCGCGATATCGGTATTGGATGCCGCCTACGGAGGAAATGACCACGACCTGTCCGCCCTCAACCTCCAGGCGACCCGTTCTGTGGTTAAACAGGTTGAGGTAGGGCTGGTTGTCTTGGGTGAACACCCGCACGGCATAGGTGGAGGTGTTGGTAAACACGAGGGTGCCATCGAGGGCACCGCCAGGAGCCTGTTCTGGGGTGGGGAGTTGGGCTAGCTCGCTGAGGGTGCCACCATCGGCCACGAAGGTGCGGTTAATCACCTCGGTTTGGGTGAGTTGGGACACCAAAAGGCGTTGATCAGCGATGGACATGGGGCCGTTCATCATAATCCGTTCCCCCAGCGGCACTGGGTTGAGCGCCTGGGCTACGCCATCAATATCCATCAGAGTGACCACATAGGTCGAGAGGGCGGTGCCGTCCTCGGAAATCACCCCCAGAATCACCGCTGCATCATCCTTGTTGTCGCCATTGAGATCCCCAAAGGCCATCCAGCCCGGTTCGTTAGCCAGGGCCACACCCCAACCCTCTTCGGCCCCGTAATGGCCGTTCGTCAGAGTAATCTCGGTATACATGGAGTCCTGTACTCCAATGGTGGGCACCAGATAAGTCCCATTTTGGATGGTTTCCCAGCGATTGCACCAGGCTTGTTTGGCTGGGCTAAACACCTCACGGGTGAGGCAGTTATGCCACTCTGCCTCCATTTGGGCGCGGGCGGGTTGGCCAAATTCCATCGCGCCGAAGCCAAGCACCAGAGCCAGCAGCCCCAGTCCTGGTTTAATCCCACGGATCAGCGTACGTTTTGTCATGGGGTCACCTTACATCCACAGCATGAAGGGCGGTCTAAATTCTTTTTGTTCATCATCACTGTACTGAACTGTACTGAGTGGAACCATTCCTGCGACAGAAGTTACGGTTTTAGTAACGATTTCATGGGATGTGGGTGCAACGGGGGGGGTAGGAAGCCAGGGAAACGCCCGCCCAGGGATGACGGCCAGGGATATTGGGGTCGAGAAGCAGCGATGGCCCCATAAGATTATGGTGTGGCCCTGCAAGCTGCGTTATCATCCAGACTATGTAGACTTTAGGTTAGATCGAGGATTGCAATGCTGGAGGGGTCAATACTGCAACGGTTGGTGAAGGGACGAACCGAGCCTGAGACCACTCCCCTCAACTATGGGGTTTACTACAAAAATACCCTGGTGGCCCTCTGCCACGCCCTCGAAGACTTTATTTTGACCGCCGATTCGGGCGAGGTCGCCCCCCTCGTGATCACCGCCTTTCAGCGGGGAAAGTGGTATCTCGAAGAGGCCGAACGCTATGCGGATCTGGCGGATCGCTCTGAACAGATTGTGATTATGGCCTCCCCGGAAGCGGGATTCCACGAACACCCCACCAGCCAGCGCCCCAATGTGGCCCTGGTAGACTTGGCCGATGGCGACCCGGTAGCCCAGGAATGGCATCTGATGATCCTGTCGCCCACCTACAGTGCCATGGTGCTGTGCCAAGAGCTTTCCGAAGCCGACTATGGCAACACTGGCATCCCCAGCAACGACCTAGAGCGCAAATTCTACGGCTTTTGGACCTTCGATGCGGCCCTGGTCTGTCAAACGGTGGAATTGGCGATTGATCACATCGGCCAATACGATCCCACCCTCCAGGCCCAACTCACCCAGCAACTAGTCACCCTGCGCCAGCACACCCCCACCCAGACTTGCCCCGATGCCGCCACCGTGGGGCGCACCGTCACCCAGGTGGTGCAATATCTGCAAACCAGCCGCGATGACCTCAAGGGCAGCTTAGCCTTTAGTCTGGCAGACGACCTCGATCAAAATCTGTTCTCTAACGAGCTTCAGGCGTTTCTGCGCATGGCCCAACTGGTGGATCTGAGCGACCCGATCAACCCCCTGGCGGCCAGCGAAGTGGTGGCCCTGATCGATATGATGGGCCAACTGCTGGATCTTCCGGCCTGGCAAATTCAGCGCCTGCGTCTGGCCGGAATGCTGCACCGCATTGCCCCCGTGGCAGATACCTCCACCTTGGTCAGCGAAGCCCCCAGTTGTCCTCTGGTGGACGAGGTACAAGCCCTGCGACTGATGCCCCGGATGCGGGCCGTCGCCGCCATCATTACCCACCAAAACGAGCGCTGGGATGGCCAGGGCTATCCCGCTGGACTGGCCGGAGATAGTATTCCCCTAGAGTCTCGGCTGCTGGCCCTGGTGGCGGAGTTTCAGCGCCAGGTGGCCCTCCAGCGACACCACCACACCACCGCCGAGGTCAATCCCGATGCCAGTGCGCCCCTGGTTTCCCTCGCTGAGGTATTGGCCCAGTTCCAAGCCGAGGCCGGACAACGCTGGGATCCTAAATTGGTGGAAATTCTGGGCCTGATGGTGATGGGGTTGCAGCAGGGGATGAGTCTGCCCTCCATTCCCACTAAAATTACCCTGGGGGCTGGGTTGCTGAACCCGGAGATCGCTGATGCGGCCACGGTCTTTGCCTCGCCTGTGCTGTCTTAACCTTGGCACCGTTGCTAGGGTGGGTGCATCCCGGTCATCGGGCTGGTCTAATTGTGTCAATCCGCCTTCTGCCCCATTGTTCTTTCTTCCCCCTCCTTCTGAGTGATGTCCCCTGTGCCTACCGACTCCCTTGACCTAGCGGCCCTCAGGGCCGGAAAGCTGCGCCATCTGCCTGGGGCCGACCTGTCGGATGAGGATTTGGCTGGGGCCGACCTGGCTGGAGTGCATCTGCCGGGGGCCAATTTAGTGGGGGCCAACCTCAGTCGCGCCAACCTGGCCAAGACTCACCTGGAGGGGGCCAACCTGATGGGGGCCAGCCTCGTGGGGGCCGATCTACGGGCCAACCTATGGGGTGCGAACCTGATGCAGTGTGATCTGAGTGGGGCCGACCTGCGGGGAGCCAATCTCCGGGGGGCGAACCTGATGGGGGCGCGTTTTGGCGGCGGCAGCTTGGCGGGGGCTTTCCTCAATGGCTGCACCCTCACCGGAATAAACCTGCAAGGGGTGGATCTGCGCGGGGCCGATCTGCGCGGGGCCAACCTCAGCGAGGTCAACCTAAAGGGGGCGGATCTCTCGGGGGCCGACCTGCAAGGGGCCAGACTGGACAATGCCAACCTGGAGGAGGCCGATCTGCGCCAAGCCAACCTGTCTGGAGCCGCTTTGACCGGAGCGAATTTGCTCTGTGCCGATCTCAGCCAAACCCGCCTAGAGGGGGCTAGCATGACCGGAGCCTGTCTGATTGGCACCGTCCTGGATGGGGCTTAGAGTAATCCAACGAATAAAACGTCCAGCCTTTGCCCTCATCCCCCAACCCCTCTTCTCCCTAGGGAGAAGGGAAGCCGGATTCAAAACCCCTCTCCCTCAGGGAGAGGGGCAGGGGTGAGGGTAGAGAGCGATTACAAAGGGATGGTTATTTTCATGGAGTACTCTTAGCCTTTCCCTGTGTCAAGGATTTAGGAGTTCTCCCTAGGCTCGATAGACGGGCAGGGTGAAGTAGAAGGCGCTTCCCTCTCCGGGGACAGAATCGACCCAAATTTGGCCATAGTGGGCGCGAACGATGCGCTGACATAGGGCTAGGCCTAGCCCATAGCCCTCCTGGGTGACGTCGCGCTGGAGCCGAAAGCTTTCCTCAAAGATGGTGTCGCGGTTTTCGACAGGAATCCCCGGCCCCGTATCGATTACCCCCACCTGCACCTTTTGGGTGGTGCGATGCAGGGCAGTTAGGGAGACATTGCCACGTTCTGGGGTGTATTTAATCGCGTTGTCGAGCAGGTTGCTGATCACCCGCTTCACCTGGCTGCTGTCGGCATAGACGGGGGGCAGATCCTTGGGCAATTCGGTGGTGAGGTAGAGGGACTTGGCCTGAAGCCGATCCTGCGCCTCTTCCAGCACATCGTTACAGAGGGCTACTAGATTGATCTCCTGGGGATGGATTTGCAGATCCATGGAGGCTCCCCTAGCGGTTTTGAGAATGTCAGTGATCATGCGGTTGATGGCCCGCACTTGGGTTTTGGCGTGTTTCAGCAGTTGGCCTGTTAACTCAGGGCTGAGGCTGACCTTGCGCCGTTGGTTGGGAGCATAGCCCAGTTCTAGGGTTTCGATGGCAATGGAGGCCGCCGTGAGGGGGTTGCGCAGATCGTGGGCCATCATGGCAATAATCCGATCCTTGAAGCGCAGTTGGGCCTCCAACTCTTCCTTCATTTGGTTGAGACGAAAGATTTCGTCGGACAGCTTAATCAGCTCCGCAGAGTGGGTCAGTTGGCCGTTAATGTCCGCCAACTCCAGATCGAGGGGATGATTCCCCAGGGCGGGCTCCACCTCATGCCCCGTGAGCTGGTGTTCTTGCTGCCAGCGAGGCCACCAATGCTCTAGCTGGCTAACAATATCACTGCCCGCCAAAAGCTGTTGCGGCAAAGGCGAGACCTTCACCAAGGACGGGCTGGCAACCAGCTTATAGTGCTCGGCAAGGTAGGGCTGTTCGCCAATATCCACCACATCGAGGTGGAGCTGAAACCGATCCTCCAGGGTTTTTAGGTATTGCCGGATTTGCTGCACCTGCTTAGCCAAACTAGGGCGCTTGTCGATAAACAGTAAGAGCTTCAGCGGCACCCGACCCTGTTCTAACCTATCGGAGGCAATTTCCATCGCGTCTCCCCTCCCTGGACTGCGCCACTCATCCTGACTGAAGAATAGGCCATTGTGAGCCCATAACGCCATACATAGCCTAGCCCGAGCGGGTGAGGTGAAACGGTTCAAGGTCAGCATTTCCACCGTTCCCACGAATCTCACCAAGGGATTTTGCATTGGCGTGATTTCTCCCTTAGGGGTGGCCCTATCTCTAAGAAACAACGGCCCTCAGTATCGCCAGCCTGACAATTGGAGAGGTGGCACCTTGGCCTTGAGGAATCCCAGCCATTGATCCTATAACAAGACTATACCCAGGGAATCAATCTAGATGCCCTGAGCATTCAGGCCACCAACCTAGGCGCTAGACCCTGCTCAAGTAGGGCTTGTTCAAAGAGTTGTTACGGTCAGGACAGATTGCCCCACGCGGATCAATCGGGTCTACTACATTGAATTTAGGGGCTTTAAACTCGGGATTCTTTGAGGATTCTTGAGCCTAAAAGCTTTAAACCTTGGGAGCTACGGTCAGCCTAACCTAGGCCAAAACGAACCGAATATCAGCCTGCTTTATAAAGCTAAACAATCAGAATTAACCACTCAAGGAGGGACATCAAATGATCGCACCCATGACCCTAACCAGATCATTTTCACCTCCGATCCATTGGCTGAAGGCAACCCCCCGTGTTCTGGCTGGAACGATAGCTGCCTGCGCCCTCGCCCTAGGTCTTAGCCTAGAGTCCCAGGCCCACTACGACCACTGGGTATCCCAGGCCCAACCCCCATCCGTGTCCGCACCCGCCTTGGCCCAGCAGGCTCCTAGCCCGTTCCCGGCTCCGGGGCAATATCTCTTTGGGCAAGCCTCCGAGCCCGACCAGCTTGGCCATGGCTACATTGTCCTAGAAAGCAATGGCCAAGACATCTATGGAGCGCTCTACTTTCCGGGGTCCTCCTTCGACTGCTTCCAGGGACGGGTAGAGAACAACGCCCTCGCCATGACCATCACCGACAGCTATAGCCAAGAGGCCTACCCCTACGCCATTGCCCTGGTGCCCACCAGCGCCATTGCCACGGAGCTGGTGGGCCATACAACGGTTCCCCTCAACCTCGATGGCTTCCATGCCCTCAATACCCTCACGGAGAACGACCTGCGGATGCTGAATACCTGCAAGGCCGACCTGATGCCCGAATCCTAAGCCTCACCTTCGTTTGGCAGGATGGGGCATCCCCTTGGTTAAGCCATTTGGTTAACCAGTTAACTGTTGTAAACCAGGCGCTATCCTATTCTGAAAGCCAACCCACTTTTGTTGCAGGCAGCGTGAACGCATCAGAACAGGCCAACAGTATCGAATTTGCTAGCAAAATCGCCACCGTAGTCGGGTTATTTAAGGGCGAATTTCCAGACCTGCGGGTCGATCTCAAACCCTGGGCTAATGATCGGGAAACCCGTGACTTGGTCGATCCCGATTCCATTGATCTGGGATTTCACTTTCCGGGGGTGAGTCGTCTATTTCGCTGCCGCAGCCTGCTGGTGCAAATTCGTCTCCATCCCGATCCCGACACCGACGAACGGCGTGTGATCGGTCTAGAGGTAGCTGGATTTGACCATCGCGGCAAACAATGGACTCTCTCCACCATCGACAATTGGGCCTTTGCAGGCCAGATTTCCCCCGACCCCACCTGTGGCGAGCGACTGAAGCAATGTTGTCGCCAAACCCTCGCCCTCTTTGCAACCTCCACCGATTCGGCCCAGTAGCCCCTTCCCTATCGGTGCCAGACCGCCGCTGAAGCCACCCGAAAGAGGCCATAGATCCCTCCATGGCCTATCCCTCCCCATCTATAGCGGTTCTCTAATGAATGAGGGTCATCTCTCCACCTACAAACAAGGGGCCGAAGCCCCTTGCCTGTGTTACATCGAGTTGAGATCCGCAATATCCCCCGTGAATTAATCCGGCTTTTTCTCCGGCATCATGCACTTGTCGGAGTCGCAGCCAGCGGGGCCAGCTTCGATCAGGTCTCCGGCATCGTACATGGCCAGGGCCGAGTGGAAGTCCGCCGTGCCGCGACGGGCTTCGACCTTCTGACTTTCGGCCTCGTAGGTGGCCTTATCAATCGGCTCGAAGGGCAGACGGGGGAAGGTTTGTAGGTCGTCGAACCGAGCCAGCAGTGCCGCCGAAATGTAGCCTTCGTCGTTTTGGATGGCCTGGTAAATCCGCTCACCGAGATCTTCCAGTTCCGGCTCCCGAAACTCGATGGTGGCCGAGGTGTTGTGGGTGGTGTAGTGCTTCTGCACCTGCATGTAGAAGTCGAACTGAGCCGCCGCCGTGAATTTTTCGATGGCGATTTCATCGGCACCGGGCAGGTTGGCCCAGGGCACCTCCACCGGAATTTCCACCAGCCACTCGGTGCAGCGAGGGTCGAAGGGATCGTTCAGCAGGTTGCCGTTGTCGTCCTTGTCGGACTGGGAGGGCACCACGGAATAGCCGTAGTCGATACAGGCCATCGCCACGGGGTCATTCTTGCGGAAGGTGATCCGTCGCAAAAAGCGCTGGGCCTTGGGCGGGTGCCAACCAGGAGAGGCCCCCGTCAGCAGGGATTTCGTCCCCGCAGGCTGCACGGTGGTACAGCGGTTAGGCCGCTTCAACCCGTGGCGGTCGCAATAGTCCCACACCACCCGATGAACAATGTCCTTCCAGCGGGTCAGGTAGTCCTGCTCCTTTTGCTTGAACTCCAGCCCCGGCATGGTGTCGGGACGACCCGCCTCCCACCAGCGCAGCCAATCTACGCCAAAGGCCTGCACAAAGAAGTCGAACAGTCCGGTGAAGGAGACCCCCACAATCGGGTCTTCCAAACGCGACTGTTGGTAACGCGGTTCGTTGAATTGGTGATTCAACAGCACCGCCACCGACAACGCCGCCGCTGTAAAGGCATCCTCTTGATCCTGGAGATTGCCAGGATCAAGCTGGTTGAGATGCACTTCGGCTAGGTTGCACTGCCCCGTCAGGGTGCCGCCAAAGACACCCTTGTGGAATTCCGGCTCATTAAAGCAGAAGCTATCGTGCTGTCCGGGTAGCGGCTCCACAGAACGAATCACCTGCCACTTGCCCTTGGCCCTAGGCGCATGACCTTTGGAGGTATCCACCCGCTGGCAGGGAATGGCGGCACAGTCGGTAATTTGCAGATACCACAGATCCTTTTGCCGTACCCCCAGGTTGGTCTCGCTGCCAGCCTTAGCGGCCAAGTTGATGGAGGAACGGATGCCGCACTTCAGCAGCAGCAGATACAGGCGATAGGCCCGATCATAGTCAGAAATATAGAGGCGCACACCGCCAGATGGGGTTTCCGAGCCATCGGCATCAATCAACCCAGCGATGAAGTGCAGAATGCCCTCGCGATTCCAACTTGCCAAGGCATCCAGGGATTGGGCTTCACCCTTGAGGGCGCGTACCTGCTCAGGGTCGAAGTTTTCGTGGAAGCCCGTGTAGAGCAAGCAGGGGGTTTCAGGATTTTCGGCGTAGTAGCGCAGTTTGCCAGAGGTACGTCCAGCTAGGGCTAGGCTTTGATAGCTCTTGGCTCCATAGAGCCGCAACTGAAGCTGGGGCTTGCCGTTGGACTGACATAGGGAACCATCCCCCACCAGTTGCCCCAACGTGTAGGCCCAGGTGGGATCGACAAACTCGCCGTCGCGATAGTCAATTTTGAACGGTTCCGTGTGTAGCGCGTAGGGATGGCTGTCAAGGCGATCCCTCAGTTCCTCGGTGGTCAGTTCTTGGTAGGTGGTGCTAAAACGATCCCCCACAAAGAAGCGGTGCTTTCCAGTCACGTCCAGCCAAGTGCCATCGCCAAAGGTAACGCGATACATCTGGCGATCTTGTCCCGTTTGCACAGGCACCACCTGGCTCCAGCGACGACCATTCCACACCTCTACCGACTGCCCCACGAGGGACTGAATCGGGTGCAGTCCATCACGGGTGATCAGCAGGGTAGAACCCGCTACGCAGTGAAAATTGGATCCAAGAATTTCGCCACAATTGTGGGCCACTAGGCCATTGGCATCGAACCGGGCGGGGCCAGGAACGGTACAGTCGTAGACCGCTTCCACGCCATCGGGCACAACGCTGGAGACCGTAGCCGTAAACCGTTCTCGATTGGGGCAGCGCTTATATTGTCCCAAAACCTCAGCCAACTTCTCTGCTTTAGCGGGTTCCTGGAAGCCGATCAGGTCGGCAAACACCTGGAGGTTATCGTTGGCAATCACCAGTTCATGCTGGGTTTGGCAGAAGTAGGGGGCAGGTTCCCGGTTCGCATTGGGCAGATCGCGATAGCCTTCGGGCCGTCGCTCTTGGTAAATCGTTGAGACAATTCCCAAACGCCCTAGCATTCGCTGTACCGCTTGCAGATTAGCCAGGTTGCTCTGAGCGAGGCGCACACTAATGCCTTTCGCTTGGCTACCCTGGACGCTGCCATCGGCATCAAACAAGCCTTGCAAAAAGCCTTGGTAGAACTCATAGCTGCCCTGTTCAACAGCAGCGGTGATTTCCTTGTGGCCAGGGGTGATACCGAACTCAGCCGCTAAACTAGCCAGCCCCGCCGAGTTCACCACCCGATGCTTGAGTTGGCGGTGGTAGTGGGCCGCTGCCGTACGACGCTCATAGCCCACGGTGGTTTGCAAAAGAGCAATGGCGTGTTCGCTCATCTCCTCCTGAGACTCACCCCAGAAGCGCAGCAGCGCCGAATCATTCCACTGGGTTTTGGCCAAGCTGCCATCGCCCACCAAATTACCCAGCAGCCAGCCAGCCTCCCGCGTACCCTTGCCGTCCCAAGGTTGTAGGTCTCGGTGGTTGTGCAGCAGGACGTGATCGCCCGGTTGCAGGGTTTCCGCTTCTACCCACTCGGTGTACTGCGCTTTTTGGGTCTGCGCCGTCACCTTCAGGACTTTGTGGTTCCCGGTCAACCGCAGACGGTGACCCTCCTGGGTGGTGAGCTTCAGAACTGCTTTCGTTCCAGAGTAGAAGAACCCTTCGGCGGTGGTGCTAAACAGTTCACCGTTGACGTAGGTGCTGTGCTGTTGCCCAATCAGATCCTTAACCTGGCGAGGGCCATCGCCCGTATGCACCCAGGTATCCGCCGTCACGCAGGGATTGAGACCATAGCGGTCATCGGCTCCCGCCCGACGCTTGGCCTCCCCAGCCCACTGGATTGCGCCCTCGCCGGAATAAAACTGCTTCCGCACCGAGTCTACACAATCTTGCAGGCTGGGCTTTTCGTGGAAAACGCGGGTGTGGTTGGCCATCCGTAGCACGTCCCGTTCGGGGTCAATGCGCCAATTGCCCTCAGCATCTTGCTGCCAGAGGTTGTCCTTGGCCCCAGCCGCCAGTTCGTCACTGCTGTCGAATTGCCTCATCCCCGCACTGCGCCTAATGTTCCCAGCCACTACACAGGCGGCGGCTTCATCAATCAGCAGGCAGCATTCCACGGAATTGAGCTGGCGACCGAGGGCTTTGTTGAGGATGTTGGCGCAGCGGTCGTACAGCAGCGACAGGCGGATGGGGTTGGCCACGCCACCAAAGCCCTTGAGTTTCTCCCCGGCAGGGCGCACGTCGCTGAGGTCGATGGTGACTTCGACGGTGTCGGTGAAGCGCTCGTCCGTAGACAGTTCCAGCAGGGTTTGGTAAGACTGCACCCAGCCCTGGCGGCTGTCGCCCACCCGGATGTTGACCTGGTTGCCGTCGATGGAAACTTCGGTGATTTCGCGACGGTCGGCGGCGGGGGTGGTGCCAATATCGCCGCCCATGGTGACGCTAATCCGGTTACGGATGGCGGGAATTTGGTCGATGTATTTGGGTTCCAGAATCGCCCCGGTGCCGCAGCCCATCATGGCCAAGTCCATCATGAGGCCAAAGGCGCGCCAGTCTACGACGTTGGTGCTGGTGCAGTTGTAGGCTCCAGAGAAATTTTCCGGCTGCTTACTCCAGGCGGTGCCGCCCACCCACAGCCAACGACCGGAGGGCAGAGCCTTCACCTGGCGCTGCATTCGGTTCAGCAGGGCCATCTCTTCGTCGGTGAGGTTGCCCAGTTCCTTCAGCCCCTCCAGGGTGCGCTCGCAGACTTGATCCCAGGTTTCCCGTTGTCCTGGTACCACCTCGCCCCGGCGGCTGTAGGTGCGGTAGAACACCGGGAATGCGGCAGGGGCAGCTTCGGGGAACGGCCCTTGCTGCCGGGTACGGGGGATTTCTTGAACCATGGGTCAGCCTTTGAGTGAACTATGCATGAGGATCAATGCCTGGTTGTCAATCATAGCGGATCATTACTTAGGCGTAGTGTCGCAATCCGATAATTTGCAAGGGATGACGCTAAATCTAGTTGCTAGTCTAGGTATTGCTGGTCTATCTATGCTGGGCTGCATATTGCCGTGGGGCTGTGGATGGCTGGGCGAATGCACCCCGTGGATCTAGCCCTTTGACAAAGCCCGTAAAAGATTTCGCACCTGCACAAGGTGATGGGCGGAGACAGTGACTCTGTTCCGTCGTGGATGCCTTGTCTCCTCAGGGCTACGTGGGTTCTCTTCTAGACACTGCATTGGGCGAAAGGTATCATTCTTGGCAATAGCCGTGGCATCTTCGATAGGCCGCGTGACAACCAAGCTCGGCGTGGCGGTTTCGGGGTTTGTCTCCAAAAGTGTCCGGAATAGGGTTTCTAGGACTGAATCTTGAATAGGTTAAATTCAGTCAAACGGCCATTGGCTCTGCGGTTTGCGGGGATTTGGTATCGACGCTGACTGCCCTGATTGTGCCTGCTTCCATGGTGATAACCGTAGGTAACCGCGATGGCTTCCCTTGCTCCCCTTGGTCGTCGGCAGCAGTCTATTCCGGGGATTTTAGGTGGCCTTGGCCCTCTGGCCCATATTCAGTTTGAGCAGCGTCTGATTAACCAAAGCGTCAAGCGGGGTGCCCGGTGTGATCAAGATCACCCCACCTGGATCCTTGTGAATGCGAGCAATATTCCTGACCGGACTCGCAGCCTTCAGGGCAAAGCTCCCGACTGTGCGCCTTGGCTAGTGAGCTATGGGCGGATTTTAGCCCAGGGAGGAGCCAATTTTCTGGTGGTGCCCTGCCATACGGCCCATGCCTTCTATGACCGTGTTCAGGATCAGATCGATATTCCGTGGATTTCTTTGATGAACTGTACCAGCCAATTCATCCGTCAGCGCTACCCGGCGATGCATCGCATTGGCCTGCTAACAACCGACGGCACCCTCCAACATCGCCTGTTTAGCCCTAGCTTGATGGCGGCGCGGCTCCAAGAAATTTCCCCCGCCCTCGGATCCCCCATTCAACAACAGGTGATGCAAACGATTTATCACCCAGACTGGGGCATCAAAGCCACGGGAACCCGGTTGTCTAGCCAAGCCCTCGCGGCCTTGGCCGAGGCCGTTCAGTGGCTTGCGAATCAAGGGGCGGAGGTGGTGGTGGCGGGCTGCACCGAACTTTCGGTGGGGCTGAGCACCCTGGATCCTCTGCCCCTGCCCTGGGTTGATCCCCTCGAGGCAGTAGCAGACATCACCCTGGATTTGGCCTTTGGTGTGCGCACCGTTTCATCCCTGCTGGAAGCATAGAGGTATTTTGTCGTGCTGAAGTTTGCAGCTTATCGCCCTCGCCTGGTGAATCTTGGCCTGATTCTGGGGCTATGGCTTACGCTCCTCTTCACCCTGCTGCCTGCCCCCGCCTGGGCGGCGAGTACCAGCGCGAATGGGGCGACCTCCTCCGGTTTCCGTATTACCACCGTGACCGATAGCGACAGCCCGTGCCAAGACCTCGACCTGGAGGCTTCCAGTCGAGCCAGCAACACCCGATCCACCGCTGGCAGCACCAAGCGATCTGCAGTGTCATCCACCCGATCCAACCGATCCAACCGATCCACGGCGGGAACCGAGGAGTGTGGCACCCCGCCCCCAGAGCTAGAACGGATTCGCGACCGGGGCAAGCTGGTGGTGGCGGTATTGGGGGTGGACAATCCACCGTTCTTTATGACCCTGGCCGACGGTAGTTTGGGCGGCCTCGACATCGAGCTGGCCAAGTCCCTCGCCCAGCAGTTGGAGGTTGATCTAGAGATTAATCGTTCGGCGGAAACCTTTGATCAGGTGGTGGATCAGGTCTATCACCAGGAGACTGACCTAGCCATTTCTAAAATTAGCCGCACCCTGCACCGGGGCCAGCGGGTGAGGTTTTCGCGACCCTACCTGAGTATGCGTCAAGGGCTACTGGTGAACCGCCTGCAACTGGCCCAACAGAGCCAAAACCGCCGCACAACTGAGGCGATTCGCGCCCTAGCGGGGCCAGTGGGGGTGATCCAAAACTCATCCTACGTGGGCTTTTTGCGCCAAAAGTTTCCCCAGGCCACCGTGGTTGAAATGCCCACCTGGGAAGACGTTGTGCAGGCGGTTAGCCAGGGAGATATCCTCGCCGCCTATCGCGATGAACTCGAAGTCAAAAAGGTCATGCGGGTCAAACCCGATGCATCCCTGAACCTGCAAACCGTGGCCCTCACCGATGCCCAAGACCACTTGGCTATGGTGCTGCCCTGGGATAGTACCCATCTGCTGTCCTGGGTGGACCTTTACATGGAAACCCAAGGGCGAACCTACACCGTGGACACGGTGCTGGATGACTACGCGGACTACTGGTCGAGGCCAGGAGACTCCTAAACCCTGGGCGTGGCCCACTGCCGCCTCTGTGATCGTCGCCTACGTGACCGTGATGTCTAATCCCATTGTTCCAACCCCATGACCACCTTGCTGAACTCTAAGTCGTTTCCTCGGATCTCGATTAAGTGGCTGCGTAGCCCTTGGGCCATTGTCGTAAGCGTTTTGCTGGGAGCCTACATTGGCAGCTTTCACCCTGAGGTGGCCCAACAACTCCAGCCCCTCGGTAGCCTCTATCTGGGCCTACTGAAGATGTGCGTATTGCCAATTTTGCTGTCAGCCATTTCTAACAGCATTGGTCGGCTAATGCGCAGCCACGATGCCCAACGCTATATCCGGCGGATTGTGCTGATCTTTCCCCTGGCGCTGCTCATCGTGAGTGGCATTGCAACGTCCATTGCGGCGGTGGCTGGCCCAGGCCGCAACCTCACAGCGAGCACCCTAGAAAGCCTAGGGGTGTTAATTAACCAGTCGGGCATCGATCTGGAAATTGCCCTCAATGGCCCCATTGAAGTGGAAGAGAGCAACGCCATCGGCGACTTAGTGGTGGACATTGTGCCGGAGAACATTTTCTCCGCCCTCAGCGAAGGCCAGACCCTCCAGGTCTTGCTATTTGCCATTATCTTTGGCGTTTCCCTCGGCCTGATTCGTACCCAAAGCACCAACGCCCTGTTTGACATTCTGGACAGTGTGTATCGCAGCTTCAACCAGGTCATCCACTGGCTGACCTATCTACTGCCCATTGGCCTATTCAGTCTGTTGGCCTACCAACTCTCGGAAATGGGTGTCGAGGTTTTGGTATCGATGGTGGACTTTGTGGTGGTGATGCTGGGGATTTCCTTGGTGATCTATCTTTTGGGCACCCTGGTCATCTGGCAGCGCTCGGGCCGATCCTTCGGTCAGGTGCTTACTGCCATCAAGGATCCCACCATTCTGGCCCTGGCTACCTCTAGCAGCTTGGCCTGTCTGCCCGCTGCCATCAGCAGCCTCAGCGAGGATCTGGGCTTTGACCGCCAAACCACGGATTTGGTTACCCCTCTGACGATTACCCTGTGTCGGTTTGGTTCTGTGGCATACTTCGGTGCAGCGGCCTTGTTTGTCGCCCAACTCTACCAAAAGGATATAGGCCTCAGCACCCTACTGACGATTCTCTTTGGGGCCATTTTGGCGGGCATGGCTACCTCCGGCGTCACCGGAATTTTGACCCTGACCATGTTGGGTCTGGTGCTGGATCCCCTGCGTCTTCCCCTAGAAGCGGTGCTGGTGCTCTTCATTGCCATCGACCCCCTGATGGATCCCCTGCGTACCTTGGGCATTGTCCACACCGGGATGGCCACCACCGCCGCCATTGCCGCTCCCCAAGCTATCGTCCAACCCCAGGCTGACCCTATCATCGCCCCCCCTAGCCCCCGATCCCTCCCGCCGGACATCTACACCCTCGATCATGACCTCCAGATTTCGCCGTCCCCTTGGGCTCAAAGCCACCCTAGTTGGAGCTGTCTTTCTTACCGTTAGCGCCACCGCCGCCATTGTTTACCTGCCCTGGGCTATCACTGCCCGCCGCAACATCGACACCATCGTGGCCCAGGTGAACCAAGAAATGATGATGGGCACCTCCAAGGAGGTTGAGCGCCTGTTTACCAATGCCCAGTCTGCCCAGCAGGTGCTCAGCAGCAGCTTTGGCCAAGACCTCATCGACCTGACCGACCTAGACGCCACCCGTGACTTCATGCTAGGCGTGTTGCGGGCCTATCCCAACTTTACCTGGGTACAGTATGGCGATGCGGGGGGCGACTTCCTCGGTGCCCAGCGCGGCACCGACTCGACCCTATATTTCCACCATCGCACCTGGGATGCCGACCGCAAAACCACCACCACCACTATCTACACCTTCGACGACAGTGGTGCCATCCCCCAGGAAATCCGCCGCGAGACCCGGATCATGAATCCGCCCTTCTACGCCCCAGAGCGACCTTGGTACCAATCGGCCATAAAGACCCCAGGGCAACCCGCCGAAACCGTGTACGTGTATCGGTCGAACCGAGTCCCCGGCATGGATGTCACGGTTACCCTATCCAGGGACGGGGAGATTATGGGCGTGATCGGCATTGGTATTGAGCTGACTCAGCTCTCGGACTACCTAGAATCGCTCCAGCAAGATCGCCCCGGTGCCGCCTTCATCATTAACGATCAGCGAGATTTGATTGCCTCCACCGTGGCTCAGGAGGCCATGCCCACCCAGGTCTCGGTGGACGGATTGCCCCAACTCCAGCGGTTTGACGCCGTGCAGGATCCCCTCCTACAACGGGCCAGTCGGGCCATCCAAGCCTCCCCCGCCCTCGACGACCTGCTGCGCTACACCGACAGCCAGAGCGGCGAACACTACTACATCTCCCTCACCCGCCTCGACTACCTCGACTGGACGGTCGGCACCATCATCCCCGAAGCAGACTACATGGCGGGCATTCGCCGCAACCAGCAGTTATTACTCGTCGTGATTGTCTTTTTCACGATCTGCACCGCCGCCATCGCCATTGGGCTAGCCAACCGACTCATTGCCCAACCCGTCCTAGACATTGCCAAAGCCGCCACCAAAATC
The DNA here is from genome assembly GCA_040396995.1 of Nodosilinea sp. GTDB lineage: Bacteria > Cyanobacteriota > Cyanobacteriia > Phormidesmidales > Phormidesmidaceae > Nodosilinea. The sequence continues at coordinate 52,887 of JBBAWV010000005.1, forward strand.
GAGGATGAAACCTTTGACCTCGATCAAGACCTCGATCCCCTCGCCGCCATCATCACCCGCCAGGATGAAATAGGTCGCCTCGCCCGCATTTTCCGCCAAATGGCCCATCAGGTCTACCAACGAGAGCAGCGGCTGAAGCAGCAAATCCAGGCATTTCAGATCGAGATTGATGAATCCAAACGCCAGCGCCAGGTGAAGGAAATTGTGGAAACCGACTTTTTCCAAGACCTCGCCCTCAAGGCCCAAGCCCTCCGCCAGCAATATCAGGAGAAAGATCAGCTCCAGGATGAGGATAAAGACGGGGACAATTGACGGGCTTGGGCAAACCACGCAATTTAAAGTTTTGTGGCTACCCTGGAGGTTGGAGGGCAGAGGCCGTGAATCCTAAAGGTGGGGTCTGTTGGCCCACCATCGCTGCCGTTTGCCTGGGAATGCCCTATGAGTGACCTCTTTAAAGGCTTTGAACAACTGCTGGAACTGGCCAAAACCCTAGAGGAAAAGGCTGAAAGCGGCGAACTCAAGACCAATGTGCAGATCAATGCCCGTGGGATGAGCAGCATTCCCCGCCAGGGCAACATTCCCGATATCGGCGTCAGCCGCATGGGGCGTCCGGGTGCGGGTGTTAGCTCAGACTCCGTGGATGACGTGATTATCACCCCGCCCCCTAATCGCAATCCATCCCCAGCGGACGCTCCCACTTCTCCCGATTCTCACCCCACTGCTGCCAACACGTCACCCGCTGACCATTCACCCGAACCACCCACCCTGCAGTCCGTTGGCGGTTTGGCCGAAACCCTGCAAGAACTGCGGGAACTGGTGGAAATTCCCCTCAAACGGCCCGATGTACTGGCCAAACTGGGCCTAGACCCCACCCGTGGCGTGCTGATGGTTGGCCCTCCCGGCACCGGAAAAACCCTCACCGCCCGCTCCCTCGCGGAGGATTTGGGGGTGAACTACATCGCCATTGTGGGGCCGGAGGTGATGGGCAAATACTATGGAGAGGCCGAACAACGCCTGCGCGGCATCTTTGAAAAAGCCAAAAAAGCCGCCCCCTGCCTGATTTTCATCGACGAAATCGACAGCCTTGCCCCCGACCGCAGCAAGGTGGAAGGGGAGTTGGAGAAGCGTCTGGTCGCCACACTTTTAGGACTGATGGACGGCTTTGCCCAAAGCCAGGGAGTACTGGTGCTGGCGGCCACCAATCGGCCTGATCATTTGGATCCCGCCCTGCGCCGCCCCGGACGCTTTGACCGCGAGGTGCAGTTCCGCGTCCCCGACCGCCAGGGAAGATTGGAAATTCTGACCATTCAAACCCGTGAGATGCCCCTGGATGGCGTGGATCTCGCCGCCATTGCCGACCAAGCCGTGGGGCTGGTGGGGGCCGACCTCAAAGCCCTCTGCCAAAAAGCGGCATACCTTGCGTTGCGTCGCCAGGTGCCCAACCTCAACGCCCCCGTACCCGACACCATGACCCTGCTGCCGGAGGACTTCGCCCAAGCCCTGAAGGCGATTAAACCCTCCGTCCTGCGGTCGGTGGAGGTGGAAGCCCCCGCCATTGCCTGGGACGACATCGGTGGCTTGGAAGCGGTGAAGCAAACCCTACAAGAGTCGGTGGAAGGGGCGCTGCTCTACCCCGAACTCTACGAGCAAACGGGGGCCAAAGCTCCCCGTGGGCTGCTGCTGTGGGGGCCACCGGGCACGGGCAAAACCCTCTTGGCCAAGGCCGTCGCCGCCCAGGCCAGGGCCAACTTCATCGCTGTTAATGGCCCAGAACTGCTGAGCCGCTGGGTGGGTGCTGCGGAACAGGCCGTGCGAGAACTCTTCGCCAAGGCCCGCCAAGCCGCCCCCTGCGTGGTGTTCATCGACGAAATTGATACCCTGGTGCCCGCCCGTGGCCAATACATGGGCGATTCCGGCGTCAGCGACCGAGTGGTGGGCCAACTGCTGACCGAACTGGACGGCCTGCAAGACTGCCGTAACGTGCTGATGATTGGGGCCACCAACCGCCCCAACGCCCTCGACCCTGCCATCCTGCGGGCTGGACGCATCGATCTTCAGCTCGAAATTAGCCTGCCCGATGCCGCTGGACGCCTCGCCATCCTAGAAGTCCACAACCAAAACCGCCCCCTAGATGACGTAGACCTGCCCCACTGGGCCATCCTCACCGACGGCTGGAATGGTGCAGACCTGGCCCTACTCAGCAACCAAGCCGCCCTAGAAGCCGTTCGCGAATACCGCGCCCAGGCCATGACTGACCCCAGTCAAATCCGCATCACCGCCCAGCACTGGGAAAAGGCCCACCAGGCCATCCTCAGCCAGCGGGATTCCGTTGCTAGTCGGGGGTAGCACCTGTCATCGCTAGCAGATCGCGTTTCAACCGTCCTCTAAGCGATCTCTAAGCGATTGATAACGCTAGCGCGGCTTGCAACTAGGCGCGGCATAGGCAACGGGATTAAGTCCTTGCCATCGGAATTTCCTGTTAGGGGCCAGGGTCGGGGGTGGCGATCAGTCTGGACAAATCGAGCTGAATTTTGGTGTCGATCAAAATGGTGTCGCTGAGGACGACGCGGTCTCCGGTGATCCAGACGGTCTGAGGTTGAAAGCGATAGAGGCGGCGGGGCGAGGGAGGGAGGTAATCGGCGGCAGTGCGGCGTTGTCCTGGGGCCGCTCGTTGCAGGAGCAAGGGAATGACCGCTTCGACGGCGGCGGCAGCCACTTCTGTGGCGGTGCCTGCGAGGTAAAGTCCCTGCCCTTGGCCCTCGGCTCGGTCGGTGCTGTAGATGGCGATGGCAGCATGGCCCTGGTTGGCGTAGAGGTTTTGGGAATGCTGGGCCACCTGGGTTGAAGACCAATAGAGGTTCCAGGCGGCATCGTAGCCAAAAAAGATTGGGGAAGCCCAGGGGAGGCCATCGGGGCTGCTGGTGGCGAGGGTGCCGTAGATTGTCCCCGCTAGAATTTGCCGTGCCCTGGCCAGCACCGCCGGATTCTGGCCCTTGGTGGTGTTGACCCAGCCGTTTTCAGGGGTAGCTTGGGACATGGTGAACGGCCTCCCGACGCGATGCAAGCTCCTTCCTAGGATCGGTGAAACCTGGGTGGAGTAGCAAGGCCTGGAAGCAGGGATCCATTGCCACTTCCAGAGCCGATTGGAAGTGATGTATTATCCTTGGGTTTAGAGCCAGACCGCAATCCTTTCCCCTGTGCCCGCTGATGCAGACTCCAGGCTTTTTTCGCAACGCCCAGCAATGGTTTTTCCGCACCCCGGAACGAGCCCTAAACCAGGCTTACGAGGCGGCACAGATGATTGAGGCCATTGAGCGGGAATATTTTGGTGGCAACCCCATCTCCTCTCGCTACGGCAGCTACGGCGACAGCGCCATGGACTATTTTCAGGCTGAGCTCAAGAAATATCTCAACCTGATTAAGGTGCGCATGGCCGAGTTTCGCACCAGCCGTACGGTGATCCGGGTGTCTGATGCCCGGATCATGGAGGTGGCCTTATCAACCCCCGAAGCCGACGAACTGGCGGTGAATGTGGTGGATCGGCAGGCGGTGCTGTTTCGCAAGCTGCGGCTGATTGATGAGGTGCTAGCCCGCTATGCCGCCCTAGAGGCTCCGCCAGAGCGAGTGATTACCCTGACCGAGGGGGCCAACGGTAACCTGGCCTCGGCCTCATCGACCCAGGTGTTGCGGGCTAAGGCCGAACAGTCGCGGGGGCAAAGCAATGGGGCCATCGATGCCACCAGCGACAGCCGGGAGGGGCTGTCAGACCGGGTCAACGTGCTGCCCCGATCCATCCTGCGTACGGTGGATCGGATTCGTCAGGATCTCGATCCCAACGCCGAAGAGGAGGTGGTGCAGGAGTTTCGTACCTCCAAGGCCAGAACTACCACCGCCATTCGCTTCCTGCTGCTGCTGGTGATTGTGCCCCTGCTCACCCAGCAGTTCACCAAAACCTTTCTGGTGGGGCCAGTGGTCGATCACTTCCGCCAGGATCAGCAGGCTGAGGTGTTTCTGAACGTGGAAATGGAGGAAGAGGCGCTCCACGAACTTCAGCAGTTTGAGGAGCGGCTACGGTTTGAGGTACTGATTGGCAAGGCTCCCCCCCTGTCGGAACTCAATATTGAACGACAGGTGCGGGAAAAGGCTACGGAAATTGACGAAGAATATCGCCAACGCAGTGCCGACGCCATTAAAAATATTTTTGCCGATCTGATGGCAGCGGGAGCCTTCGCCCTCCTGTTGATCACCCGCAAACAGGACGTAGCCAACCTGAAATCCTTTATGGATGAAATTGTCTACGGCCTTAGCGACAGTGCCAAAGCTTTCATCATCATTCTGTTTACCGATGTTTTTGTGGGGTTCCACTCGCCCCACGGCTGGGAAGTCCTACTAGAAGGGCTATCCCGTCATTTAGGCTTTCCTGCCAACAGAGAATTTATCTTTCTCTTTATCGCTACCTTCCCGGTGATTCTCGATACGGTGTTTAAGTACTGGATTTTCCGTTATCTCAACCGCATTTCGCCCTCGGCGGTGGCCACCTATAAGAACATGAATGAGTAGGAAAAGAGACTTTTTATCTGACTCTTCTTCCTTATCTTTTTTGGAGAAGGGGTTGGGGGATCTAGCTTGCTTTCCGTAGGGTGGGCGATGACTTTGTGAAAGTGGGATTCTCCCGTTCTCTACATCAGAGAAGCAGGCTAATCTCAGGATGTTTTTGGTTTCGGTTAGGTGGTGATGATGCGGGGTAAATTGATTGTGTTTGAGGGGGTGGAGGGCTGTGGAAAGTCTACCCAGATCCAGCGGCTGCGGGAAAATTTAGCCCAGAGTGCCTCTTTTCAAACTCTGCAAGCTCAGGGGATCATCCCCGAATTGCTCATCACCCGCGAACCGGGGGGCACCGACCTAGGGCTAGGATTGCGGCGGCTCTTGCTGGACAATCCCCATGATGTGGTGATTGCGCCACGGGCGGAACTGTTGCTCTATGCCGCCGACCGGGCTCAGCACATTGAAGAACTGATCCTGCCAGCCCTGGAAAGGGGAAGTTGGGTACTGTGTGATCGGTTTACCGATTCCACCGTGGCCTACCAGGGCTATGGTCGGGGCTTAGATTTGGGCCTGATTCAAGACCTCAACCAAGGGGCGACGGCGGGGTTAGTGCCAGATTTAACGATTTGGCTGAAGCTAGATGTGGTGCAAGGGCTAGCCAGGGCAGAGCGGCGTGGCTCTCAAGATCGCATGGAGCAGGCGGAACTCGCCTTTCACCAACGGGTGCAACGGGGCTTTGAGACCCTGGCCCAGCAATTTCCAGAGAGACGGGCTACCATTGACGGGGCACAGCCTGCCGATGCGGTGGCGGCACAGATCAACACCATAGTTCATGACGATTTGGCACAGTGGTACAAGCCCTTTTTAGCGACCTAGTGGGCCAGGATACGGCCATTGCCCTCCTGGCGCGGGCGGTGGGGCAGCGGCGGGTGGCTCCGGCCTATCTGTTTGCGGGGCCAAATGGGGTGGGGCGACGGCTAGCCGCAGAACGCTTGGCTGAGGTGCTGTTTGCCGCCGATGCCACCACCCTGACAGGCCCGGACCCAACGCCTAACCAGCGCCGCCGCATTGCCCAGCGAAACCATCCTGACCTGCTGTGGGTAGAGCCGACCTATTTGCACCAGGGCAACCTTGTCCCCGCCTCTGCCGCTGCGGAACAGGGCATTACCCGCAAAAGTGCACCCCAAATTCGCCTCGAGCAAGTGCGCCAGATTGCCCAGTTTCTCAGCCGTCCACCGCTGGAATCCCCTCGCTGTGTGGTGGTGCTAGAAGCCGCCGAAACCATGGCCGAGGGAGCCGCCAACGGCTTGCTGAAAACCCTAGAAGAGCCCGGACAGGCCACCATTGTCCTGCTAGCCCCCGGCCCCCAAGCCCTGCTGCCGACCCTCGTCTCCCGCTGCCAAACAATTCCCTTTCAGCGGCTCAATAGCCCAGACCTGACCACCGTGCTACAGCGGGTGGGGCAAGCCGAAGTCCTCAACCAGCCCCAGGTAATCGCCATGGCCCAGGGTAGCCCCGGACAGGCCATCGCCGCCTACCAACAACTACAAGCCATCCCCACCGACCTCCTCCAAGCCCTCCACCAGCCCCCCAAAACCCTTCGCCTTGCCCTCGATCAGGGGCGTCAGGTAGCCAAGGTATTGGATACGGAATCCCAGATCTGGCTGCTAGATTACCTGCTGAACTGGTATTGGCAACAGTACCCCGTGGAAAGCGCCCAATGGCTTCCGCACCTGGAAAAAGCCAAGGGCTACCTACGCCGCTTTGTGCAGCCCCGTCTGGTGTGGGAGGTGATGTTTATGGAACTAGCCACCCTCACTCGCTAGGCGTTGGGCGCAGGGAGTGGGCGGGGCCATCGTGGGGATGGATAGGGCACTAACACCCCAGTGCTCCGCAAAATTATCAGGACACCAGACCTTGAACACGAAAGATCCGTCTTTGCCGCGAAGGTGGGAACCCAAGGCTGGGCAGCCAATCCTGCGTGGATTTTCGTAACAACGGGAACGACGACTTCCTTCCTTGCGGTTGTTCTAACCCTAACCTGATACGAAATCCGAATTCCATACCCCTGAAATAACCAGGGTGGTCATGGGGGCCACTCAGGTAACAGCCACTTCACCAGCGCCTTGCTCTCCTTCGCTTGATTTTCCTCTGTCCTGTACACTAATGCACTACCACAGTAGTGAAAAGGAACGCCGGAAGACAGCAGAATTACTTTAGGCTGGGATTGAACTGACTAGAACAACATCAACAGACATCCCATTCCTAGCCATGACCTCACCCTGCCAAGCGCTCATTGATCAACTGGTAGCCGATACCCTGAAGGGCAAAATTCAGTCCAAACAACAGGTCTATCGGCGGTTGCAGCAGGGGCTAGAACCGGGCAGTGGCGAACTGTTTGAGCGGGCGCTGGCCAACACCTTGGCCCAGGTAGACAAGGGACTGGCAGACGAGGACGAATTTAAGCAGGCCAAGGCCCAACGGCAGCAGCGGGCGCTGAAGATGATTGAATCTGAATGGCAGCGCTGGCAGGCCGATAACCAGGCCACGGCGGTGTTAACTGGGGTGGCGGCAGAGCTAGGGCAGGGGGCAGCGGCGGATCGACTGACGACCCTGCTAACGGCCCTAGACCCCAACCAGGCCCAGCCGTTGGATCGAGATCAACTCAGTCAGTTGGCCAAAGCGCTACATCAATCCGCACAATCCGCAACGACAAAAGTCGAACCCCAGGCTGGCCCATCTCTGGAGGATTTGGCCCAAGGATTAGACCAGGGTCTCGCCACCTGGCAGGGGTTAGAAACCGAGGTGGTGGGCTGGATTTTTGCGGCGGGTCAATCCACCCTGGGCTTTGGCAATGCGCGGGAGACCCAAGGCCCTTGGTCGTTTTGGGGGAAGCAGACTCAGCTTTCCTCCCTGCGGTATTTATTTGAAGACCTGGCCTTGAACCAAACCGTTACCGCCGCCGGATTGTCTACCCCCCTACTGATCGCCGACTGGGTGGCCTGGGTAGTGGTGCTGCAACGGCTTCAGCGGGCCTTGGTGAACTGGTTTGACCAGCAACCCTACGACCCCAAGGCGGGTAAGCGTCTATCCATCGCCACCTTTTTGAGCTTTGCGGTGGTCTGGAGCCAAATTGCCAATCGATTGGGCCAATTGGGGCAGGTTTCCCTGGCCCAGGGCAGTTTTCAGGTGTTGTTGCAGGGGCTACGACAGTTTGCCAACCAGCCCTATTTCCCCCTCTATGGCGGCCTGTTTACGGCGCTATCTGGAGAACCCCTGCGAACCTTGCTGGACTATTTGGATCAACCCCTTCAGCAGGTGCCCAACACGGCAACCAAGGGCCGTATCCTGACGCTGCTGGGCTATTCCCAACGGGCCATGGGGAACTACGCCCAGGCGGAAGCCTTCCACCAGAAGGCCCTCACCATTGCCCGCGAAGCCCAGGATGGCGTGTGTGAAATTGCCAGCCTCAACCACCTCAGCCGCACCGCCGTGGCCCAGCAAGACTACGACACCGCCCTTGGCCACAGCCAGCGGGCCTTGATTTTGGCCCGACAGCAGGGGGACACCCTCGGCCAAGCCAACGCCCTCGCGAATTTGGGCTATAGCCAGGTAGCCCAGGGCCAAGATCAACTGTTGGAACCCGAACAGTACGAGGCTGTCCTCAGCTATCTGGAACAGGGCGTCACCCTCTCGGCCCAGGTGGGGGATCGGCCCAGCCAAGCCCTGTGCGCCAACAGTTTGGGGATCGCCCAACTCAAGCTCGGTCAGTACGAAGCGGCCATCACCGCCATCACCGATGGGTTGCAGGTGGCCCAGGCCATTGGCGACCGCTTCCTGATGGCCTCCAACTTGGCCCACCTCGCCGCCGCCCACCAAGGAGCCGGAACCCTCGATCAGGCCATCCTCACGGGCAGTTTGGCCATGTACCTGTTCGACCAAATCGGCTCCGACGACTGGCAACAACCCGCCGCCCTGCTCAGCATTCTCTATGGCCAGCTAGGGCCAGAGGGGTTCCAAACCATCCTGGAAACCCACCGTCCCCAGTTCCTGGCCAGCATCGGCGTGGATGGCTACGATTATCTCCTGCCCCTGCTTACCCGCTACCGAGAAGCCCTGGGCTAATCGAAACTTTAATGAGTATCCCTGTCAAGATTCAAGAACTTGGGGATCAGTAGAGGCTAGCAGATCCGCTACAGTGACTAAACAACCGTGAGTAAACCGTTGTCCGTTATCGGACGGCTAGGGCTGGGCCGTTGCAGTTCGCTCACCGCATTTCCGCGTTTCCTTTATTTGCTTTTCCTCTATGAAGAAAGTCTTTGTCCTCGATACCAACGTATTGCTGCACGATCCCATGGCAATGTTTAGGTTTGAGGATAACGATGTCGTTTTACCGATCACCATCATTGAAGAGCTGGATCGCTTTAAAAAGGGTACCGTAGACACTGCCCGCAATGCCCGCCATGTCTCGCGCACCCTGGACGATCTGCGTAGCCGGGGGTCTTTGGTGGAGGGGATCCCCCTCGACCACGGGGGGACTTTGAAGGTGGCCCTGTGCCATCGCGAGACCCTGCTGCAACTGCCCCCCGAACTTGAGAGCGACAAGGGCGACAATGCCATTTTGGCCGTGGCCATGGAATATCGCCACCATCGCGATCTGCCCGTGGTGCTGGTCAGCAAAGACACTAACCTGCGCATCAAGGCCGACGCCCTGGGCTTGGTGGCCGAAGACTACGAAACCGACAAGGTGGATATCGACGACCTCTATACAGGCACCGCCGAGGTAATGGTGTCTGGGGCAACCATGGGGAAACTTTTTAGCGAAGGCTACCTGCACCTAGAGGAGTCTCTCTGCCCCAACCAGGCCGTCACCTTGGTGGATGAATCGAACCCTGGCCACACCGCCCTCGGCTTTGTGCAGGGCGACAGCGGCAAGCTCATCCCCCTCACCAAGCTGCCCCATTCCGGCGTGTCGCGGGTGCAGCCCCGCAATCGGGAACAACGCTTTGCCTTTGAACTGCTGCTGCAAGACTCCATTTCCTTGGTGACCCTGGTGGGCCGCGCCGGAACGGGCAAAACCCTGCTGGCCATCGCCGCCGGGGTGCAAAAGGTGGCCGACGAACGACTCTATTCGCGATTACTGATTGCCCGCCCCATCGTGCCCATGGGCCGCGACTTGGGCTATTTGCCAGGAGACATCACCGAAAAACTCAACCCCTGGATGCAGCCTCTCTACGACAACTTTGACCTGATCTTTGGCACCCAAGACAGCCGGGGCAAGCCGGAACACTGGCGACGGGGCCACGAGGAAATGATTAGCCAAGGGCTACTGCAAATCGAGCCGCTCACCTTCATTCGGGGCCGATCCATTCCCAAGCAGTTTTTGATTGTGGACGAAGCCCAAAACCTCACCCCCCACGAAGTAAAAACCATCCTCACCCGCGCCGGAGAGGGCACCAAAATTGTGCTAACGGGCGACCCTGACCAGATCGATAACCCTTATGTTGATGCCGCTAGTAACGGCCTCACCTATGTGGTAGAGCGCTTCAAAAACGAGCCCATCGCCGGACACATCACCCTCACCAAGGGCGAACGGTCTGACCTGGCCGAGCGATCCGCCATGCTGCTCTAGGGCATCGCTACCCGATGGGGAGATCCCAGGGTTCTGCCTTGGCAGATGGCCCAGATTGTCGCCAATGGCCCGAGAACCCTGGGATCTGTCACCGAGGATCGGCCACCCTCTTCCAGGCGGCACTAATGTATCGAAACGTTACGGGATCGGAAATATTTCTCATGCATTCCATAGGTGTCGAAAAGCCCTAACCCCTTGCCAGACATGCATTTTAGTCGATCAATCTCGGTTCTCCAATTGTCAGAAATCTAGGCTAGATCATGGCTAGATAACTTTCCCTGACGCCCCCAACTGGTTACACTAACAGAGATAAAAGAGTCATCCCCAGTCATTAATTAACTATGTCTGTCGTTAGCCAAGTCATTTTGAACGCCGATGATGAGCTGCGCTACCCGACTAGCGGTGAGCTGAAGGCCATCGAAGACTTTTTGAAAACGGGTGAGCAGCGGATGCGCATCGCCAGCACCCTGTCCGAAAACGAGAAAAAAATCGTTGACCAAGCCAGTCGCGAACTGTGGCGTCGTCGGCCCGATTTCATCGCCCCCGGTGGCAATGCCTTTGGCCAAAAGCAGCGCGCCCTGTGCCTGCGCGACTATGGCTGGTATCTGCGGCTGATCACCTACGGGGTGATCTCCGGAGATAAGGATCCCATCGAAAGCATTGGCCTGATTGGCGTGCGCGAAATGTACAACGCCCTCAATGTGCCCGTTCCCGGCATGGCCGAAGCGGTGCGCTGCCTGAAGGAAGCCTCCCTCAACCTACTGTCTGACGAAGACGCTGGAGAGGCCGCGCCCTACTTCGACTACATCATTCAAGCCATGTCCTAGGGGTTGAGGCGGTGTTCAGCCGGAGTTCCCTCAGGTTTCTCTAATACCGCTGCAATCCATTAGGATTCTGTGTTAACCATGCAGATTAACGGGGCATAGCTCGGCTATGCCTCTTTTTTTATGCAGGCCCATTTTATGTAGACCCCAATTAATCGGCCAGCCCATCGCCATGCTCACCCAGGGCGGCGGTAAATCGGCAGCGGCCTAGGGAAAGGTCGAAGAGGTGGAAACCGTATTCCTGGGAAAGTGCCTCAAAGACCTTGAGCCCCCGCACGCTGTTGCCATGGTTGTCTAGGGGGGGTGAGAAGACGGCGATGCCAGCCTGGTTGGGCACCACGGCGAGGATGCCGCCGGAAACTCCACTTTTGGCGGGAATCCCCACCCGGAAGGCCCATTCTCCGGCAAAGTTGTACATGCCGCAGGTATACATGACGCTGAGGATATCGCGGACGTGGGCCGCATCCACCGCCCGATCCCCGGTGATGGGGTTGATGCCTTGGTTAGCCAAGGTGGCGGCCATCACCGCCAGATCGTGGGTGTTCACCAGCACAGAACACTGCTGAAAGTAGAGGTCGAGGGCATCATCAAGGGGTTCATCGATCATGCCGAAGTTAAGCATGAGGTGGGCCATGGCCCGGTTGCGGTGCCCGGTGGCTTTTTCGGAGAGAAAGGTGGACATGTCGATGAATACCTCATGGCCGACATAGCGCTGGAACATGGCCAGTAGGCGGTTGAGGCGGTCGGCGGGGTCTTGGCCTTTGATCAGGCTAGTGGTGGCAATGGCCCCGGCGTTGACCATAGGGTTTTCCGGGCGTTTGGAGTCTTCATCGAGGCGAATCAGGGAATTGAAGGGGTCGCCCGTGGGTTCTACGCCCACTTTTTTGAGCAGTCTTTCGCGGCCATAGTCCTCTAGGGCCATGCCATAGACAAAGACCTTGGAAATGGACTGGATGGTGAAGGTTTGCTGCACATCACCCACATCAAAGCTACGGCCATCTAGGGTGACGACGCTAATGCCGAACCAGTCGGGGTTGGCCTTGGCCAGTTCGGGAATGTAGCAGGCGAGATGCCCCTGACCCAGGGGCCGAAGCTGAGCGTAGAGATCCTCTAGGAAGGCTTGGATATCGGCGGTTGCCATGGTGGGTTGTGCGGAGTATCTGGATGTTGGGAAGCGGGGGGCAGGTTATTGGTCGGGGGTAGGGGTTTCGCCCGGTTGGATGATGGCCTGGGCAGCGTTGCCTTCAATGGCCCGCAGCATGTCTTTCAGGGATCCTTCCAGGTTACCGCCCTGAATATCCACCCGATAGCGGAAGGGGGAGAGGTAGCCCTGGATGCCTTTCGCTTGACAATCGACATGGAGTTGGCTGAGGGCTACCTGGGGGTCGGGGTTAAGGGTGTTGAGGTAGCCGCCAAAGCCCATAAAGGCCAGCCCATAGAGCAATTTTTGGGTGAATTGGCCCTGGAAATAGCCACCGTGGACATCCCGTTTGCCCGTGGCATAGTCGAGGGTGAGCAGGAAGTAGTCCCAGGATCTCAAGACAGGCTTGCCCTTAGCCTTGGTGAGCAAGCCCATGGGCTGGGCGGAACAGGTGTTGTTCTCCGGGTTGTAGCGAAAGTCTACGTAATCGGTGCAGTCGAAGTAGGTGAACAGGTCGGCAATGGTGGCCTGGTTGCTGTTGCCCAGGGATTGCTCCTGGAAGAGACTGGCTAGGGTCACTACACCCTGGAACTGAAACCGCTGGAAGGTGAGAAAAAGCGAAGCCATCACCTTGTCCTGGGCCTGGGTAATGGCTTCGCCGATGGGTTGGTCGGGGGGAAAGTCTTGGTCGAGGCGGGGCAGGTTGATTAGGCCATAGGTGACCGAAGTGCCAGAGGGATTGCGTAGGGCCACGTTGCCCAGGCGATAGCCCCTCGCCTGGGTGCGGCTGGGGAAGGCGATGTAGTTGGCGGCGGTGGAGGCAATCCGCAGGGCAATGTCGCCCTCGCTGGAAAACAGGTAAGACTCGGAAAACCGCCGCAGGGAGGAAGCCAGAAAATTGGCCCGACTGGTGATAATGGTCAGCACCGGGATATCCGGGGAGGCCAGCACCAACCGCTCCAGCCGAAATACATCGCCCACATTGCTGTCGGGGCGTTTGTTGACCGAGTTATCATCAAACACATCGGACAGAATGCGCACCACATTGGTGACCACAAAGGCTCCCATGCTGTGGCCAATGAAGCTCAGCTTCACCTTGTTGCTTTGGCTGCGCCTTGTCCAAAAGCTCTGGGCCTGGGCCATGGCCTTGGCTTGCTCGGTCAGGCTAGCTTGGGCCATGCCGGGGAACATCTCCTCGGCAGTTCGCTGCACGATGGTATGGTCAATTTGGCGCAGCAGTTCCACCAAGTCCAGCACGCCAAAGTTATTGGCTCGATAGTTATCCCGAAAATACACCACCAGCCGCAGCACGACCAGGGCAAACATCAGCAGCCCCAAGGCCGTCGCCAAACCAAAGGCGACACTCAGCAGCCGTCCCCACCAGGTGCCCCCAACGGCGATGAACTGGAAGATGATGAATAGAACGAGGCCAACCGCCCCAGTAAACAAAATATCGCGGGGCAGGGGGGGCAAGGCCCAGAGCGCCTCCGGGAAACGGCCCAGCGTGACATTTTCCGAGGGCCAACGATACCCCACAAACACGCGATTCGGATGCGCCGCAATGTTTTCATCGTGGCGGTTGACGTACTTAAAAATATTTTTATACCAAGCCTGCACCCCGCCCCGACTGGTGTTGTAGCCATGCACCGTGATCACCAATTCGGCGTTGCCCTCTGGGCTGGTGGCCACCATCCGGTGCAGGTGATCGGCAATTTCTTTTATCCCCTGCTGGGCATACTGTTGTTGCTGAGCCTCGGTAAACTCCAGCTTTTCGTCGGGGTTGGGGTCAATATTGGGGGGAGCACTACTCATCACAAAGTAGCCCGGAATGGTGCCCGGCGTACCCTTGGGGTCGTCTAGGTTGACAATGTGCGCCTGCCCCTCGGCCTGAAACACCAATTTTTGAATAATAAACGGCAGCATCGACGCCATAGGCACCCCACAGAGACAGAGCAGCGGGCGGGCACCCCACCCTCAATCTCCACAGCGTAGCCGACCCCTCTGCCCTGTATTCCCTAAGTTCACGAAATGTAGACTCATCCCAAAGATGCTACCCATACGGTTGGGGGCTCGATGTCACCTGCTAAGAAGATGTCGCTGGAATTCGGGCCGTCTGGGCCGAATGGCGGATGGTGGGGCTGGCGTCGGGCTAGGGGGTGAATTCTCGATTTGGGCTGGGCACACTAGCGATGGCATTTGCAAGGGGACGCACCATGTTAGCCAGAGTTTGGAGTGCATCGTTGATGGGCATTGATGCCCTGAAGGTGGGGGTAGAGGTGGATTTGTCCGGTGGGTTGCCGGGGGTGGTGATTGTGGGATTGCCCGATACCGCCGTGCAGGAATCGCGGGAACGGGTGAAGGCGGCGCTGAAAAATGCCGGATTTCCCTTCCCCATGCGCAAGGTAGTGATTAACCTGACCCCGGCGGATTTGCGGAAAGAGGGACCCATTTTCGACTTACCCATCAGCGTGGGCATCCTCGCCGCCGCCGAGCAGGTGCAAACCGAAGCTTTGAACGATCTGCTGTTTTTGGGAGAGGTTTCTTTGGATGGCAGTTTGCGGGCTGTGGCGGGGGTATTGCCCATTGCCGCTGCGGCCCAAAAACTGGGAATTCGGGGCCTGGTGGTTCCTGTGGACAATGGCCGAGAAGCCGCTGTGGTGCCCGGTCTGACGGTTTACGGCTTCAAGCATGTCTCAGAAGTAGCGGATTTTCTCAATAATCCTGGCAACCATAGCCCCGTGGTCAACGATGACCGCAGCCTAGAAACCAACCACGCCGGAGCCCTGGATTTGCGGGATGTAAAGGGCCAAGCCCTGGCCCGCCGCGCCCTAGAAATTGCCGCCGCTGGAGGCCATAATCTGATCTTTGTGGGGCCACCGGGTAGTGGCAAAACCATGCTGGCTCGCCGCTTGCCTTCCATCCTGCCGCCGTTGCAGTTTGAGGAAGCCCTGGATGTCACCCAAATTCACTCCGTGGCCGGACTGCTCAAGGAAAAGGGCACCCTGGTCAACACCCGCCCCTTTCGCAGCCCCCACCATTCCGCCTCTGGGCCTTCCCTGGTGGGCGGTGGCAGCTACCCCAAACCGGGGGAAATCTCCTTGGCCCATCGCGGCGTCCTGTTTCTCGACGAAATGACAGAATTTAAGCGCGATGTCCTGGAATTTCTGCGCCAGCCCCTGGAAGACGGCTACGTCACTATCACCCGCACCCGGCAATCGGTGGTCTTTCCGGCCCAGTTCACCCTAATTGCTAGCACCAACCCCTGTCCCTGTGGCTTCTATGGCGATTCTGTGCAGCCCTGCACCTGCTCTCCCCGCAATCGCGAAAATTACTGGTCTCGTCTGTCTGGGCCGCTGATGGATCGCATCGACTTGCAAGTGGTGGTGAGCCGCATCAAGCCCGAAGAAATGACCCAACACCAGCCCGGAGAGGCGTCGGAGGTGGTGCGGGAACGGGTACAAACCGCCCGCCAACGCGCCCACGACCGCTTTAAGGCCGACCCCAAGCTGCAATGCAACGCCGATATGCAAAGCCGCCACCTAAAGGACTGGTGCCCCCTCGACGACACCAGTCGTACCCTGCTAGAGGGGGCCGTGCGCAAACTGGGCCTCTCCGCCCGTGCCACCGACCGCATCCTAAAAGTAGGCCGTACCATTGCCGATCTGGACGGGGCCGAACACCTGCAAATCCACCATATTGCGGAGGCCATTCAGTACCGCACCATTGATCGGATGCAATAGGCCGCAAAGTCCTCCACCCAAGTTTGCTAAGCTGACGAAGGTCAATGCTTCGCCCAAAAACGGGTTAGTTGGCCCCCTTCGCACCAAAAACCTTGGAGATGCCATGGACGTTAGAGCCGCCGTTGCCCATGCCGCCGGACAACCCCTCACCATCGAGACCATTCAGCTAGAGGGGCCACGGGCGGGGGAAGTGCTGGTAGAAATTAAGGCCACGGGCCTCTGCCACACCGATGCCTACACCCTATCAGGCAAGGATCCCGAAGGCTTGTTCCCGGCGGTGCTGGGCCATGAGGGGGCGGGCGTGGTGGTCGAGGTTGGCCCTGAGGTCCACAGCCTCAAACCGGGGGATCATGTGATCCCGCTCTACGTCCCGGAGTGTCGCCAGTGCGAGTATTGCCTTAGTTTTAAAACCAACCTCTGCCAAGCCATTCGCGGCACCCAGGGCCGAGGTCTAATGCCCGACGGCACCAGTCGATTTTCCCTCAAAGGCCAGCCGCTGTTTCACTACATGGGCACCTCCACCTTCGCCAACTATACTGTGGTGCCCGAAATTGCCCTGGCCAAAATCCGGCCCGATGCGCCCTTTGATAAGGTCTGCTACATCGGCTGCGGCGTTACCACGGGCATTGGCGCAGTGATTAATACCGCCAAGGTGGAACCGGGGGCCAACGTGGTGGTGTTCGGCCTCGGCGGCATTGGTCTGAACGTGATTCAGGGTTGCCGCATGGTGGGGGCCGATAAAATCATCGGCGTGGACGTGAACCCCAAGAAAAAAGCCCTGGCCGAAAAATTTGGCATGACCCACTTCGTCAACCCCAAGGAAGTGGAAGGCGACTTGGTGTCCTACCTGGTAGATCTCACCGGGGGTGGAGCCGACTACAGCTTTGAATGCGTGGGCAACGTCAACCTGATGCGGCAGGCGCTAGAGTGCTGCCACAAGGGCTGGGGGGTCAGCGTCATCGTCGGCGTGGCCGGAGCCGGGGAAGAAATCAGCACCCGACCCTTCCAACTGGTGACGGGGCGCGTGTGGAAAGGCACCGCCTTTGGGGGAGCCAGGGGCCGCACCGATGTCCCTAAAATTGTGGACTGGTACATGGACGGCAAAATCAACATCGACGACCTGATTACCCACGTCATTCCCCTAGAGGAAATCAACCACGGGTTTGACCTGATGCACGAAGGCGAAAGTATTCGCACCGTGGTGACGTTTTAGTCCTCTGCAAAAGAAGGCCGAAAAACCCGGTTTCTCGTTTATCAATATGCTCATATCATTGAGTTGGCCACGAAGAAATCGGGTTTTTTATAACTTGCTAGTCTTTGGGGTAAAACCGCGATGACCATAGCCGAAATCAAATTATCCGTAGAAGCAATTGCGCAGTTTTGTCAAAAATGGCAGGTAACAGAATTTGCCTTATTTGGCTCTGTTTTACGCGATGACTTTCGTTCAGATAGCGATATTGATGTGATGGTGCAATTTCACCCAGAGGCTCATCCTACCTTTCGCACCCTGGATCAGATGGAAGCCGAACTCAAAACGCTTTTCCATCGAGAGGTGGATCTAATTACTCGTCAGGGAGTTGAAACTAGCCGTAATTATCTGCGTCGTCACGAAATTCTGTCTTCTGCCCAGGTGGTTTATGCAACGGGATCCTCAATTCCTGCTTGATATGCTGCAATCCGCCGAGTTGATTCTGACTTACACAAGACAGTGTTCAAAGGATGAATTCATGGCTAACTTGCAGCTTCAAGATTCAGTCATTCGGCGACTGTTGGTTATTGCCGAAGCGGCAAGGCGGGTTTCAGACATCACTAAGCAGTCTTTAAAAACCATTGCTTGGCAAGACATCAACGGAATGCGTAATCGCTTGGTTCATGACTATGAAGACGTCAATCTTGATATTGTCTGGAATGTCATTCAATACGAGATTCCACCATTAATTGAAAAACTAAAATTGCAAGTTCCCCCTACACCTTAAAATCGCTATGCCATCCTCCCTCACCCTCCACAATCAACACGCTTGCTTTGGCGGCACCGTGGGCTACTACAGCCATTATTCGATCCAGTGTCAGTGCGAGATGCGGTTTTCGGTGTTTATTCCGCCCCAGGCCCAAGATGGCCCGGTGCCTGTGGTCTACTACCTATCGGGGCTGACCTGCACCGAGGAAAACTTTACCGCTAAGGCCGGAGCCCAGGGCTATGCGGCGGAGCAAGGGCTGATGCTGGTGGCCCCCGATACCAGCCCCCGTGGGGAGGCCATCCCCGACGAGGCCGACGCCTGGGACTTTGGCACCGGGGCCGGGTTCTATGTCAACGCCACCCAAACCCCCTGGAGCCATCACTACCGCATGTATAGCTACGTGGTGGAGGAACTGCCGGAACTGATCGCCGCCAACTTTGCCATTCGGGCCGACCGCCAGGGCATTTTTGGCCACTCCATGGGTGGGCATGGAGCCTTGGTCTGTGGACTCCGCAATCCCCATTTGTTTAAGTCGATTTCGGCCTTTGCGCCCATCGTCGCCCCCAGCCAATGCCCCTGGGGACAAAAGGCATTTACGGGATACTTGGGGGAGGATTCCGCCCTGTGGCACCCCTACGATGCTAGCCAATTGGTCAAAAAACACACCCAGCCCAACCGCCTCATCCTCATCGACCAGGGCACCGCCGATCCCTTTTTAGCCCAGGGGCAACTGCTGCCAGAGGTGTTTGAGGCCGCCTGTAAGGAAGCCGGACAGCCCCTCACCCTACGAATGCAGTCTGGCTACGACCACGGCTACTACTTCATCGCCACCTTCATCGCCGATCACCTGCGTCACCACGGAGCCATCCTGAATGTCTAGGGCAGCTAGGGTCGCTGGGGATGGCGGGGGCAGACTGGAGAAAGCAGCCCTAGGGAGAACAGGGTGTGTCCATTTGCAACTCATGTTAGGTTTCAAGGCACAGGGCTCCAGGGGGAAGTGGGGTGTTTCAAGCAACTCGTCAGCGGTTGGCGCTTTGGTATACGGCGGTAACGGCGGTGCTGCTGCTGCTGTTTGCCAGTGGAGTCTATCTCTATGTGCGAACGACGCTGGTGGAACGGGTAGATGACACCCTCAATCATGTGGTGGAAATTGTGGAGCGGTCGCTGGTGATTGAGCCAAGTCCTGATCAGATTCCGCCTTCACCCACACGACTGACGCCTGCACCTAGTCTTCAGGTGAATGTGGAGGCCAGCTTTCGCGACAATGCCCACACCGTGGAGGATGACCATATTGATTTGGAGTGGTTTAGTCCGGGCGGTGTGCTGCTCTGGTCTACGCTCTCGGATCTGCTGCCCCTGCCGCTCCATGTGAACCCAGCCGGGGAGACGGTGCGGGTTGCGCCAGAGTTCATTCTGCGGCAAATTACCGAGCGGGTGGAGGTGGAGGGGCAGGTGTTGGGCTATTTGCGGGTGAGCCATCCCTGGTTTGAGGTGACCAAGCCCAGTCGGCGGCTAATTGTGGATTTGGCCTTGGGTACGAGCGTGATGGTAGGGGCGGTGGCGGGGATTGGCTGGCTGCTGTCGGGCATTGCCATGGCCCCCGTGCGTGACTCCTACCAACAGCTCAAGCAGTTCACGGCGGATGCCTCCCACGAACTGCGTAATCCCATCGCCGTGATTCAAACCAATGCCCAGGTGGCCCTGTCTGACCCCGACCCCGATGTGGCGACCCAGCAGCGCCAGTTCCAGGTGATTGAACGTCTCACCCGCCGCCTGGGGCGACTGGTGGATGATCTGCTGTTTTTGGCCCGTCAGGAGAGCGGGTTGATCGCCTTTACCCCTGCCTCCATTGCCCTAGGGGAACTGCTAGATGAGGTTCTGGAAGAGCAACAGGTGATCGCCACCGAAAAGCAGCTTGATCTGATCTACGAGCCTGATTTAAGCGATCCAGGGTCGCGGTCGAGCTTGAGTTTGCCCACCAAGTCCGCGCTACTGGATCTCAAAAATGCCCTCATCGTTGGGGGCGATGCTAGCCAGCTCACCCGCCTTTTTACCAATCTGATCGGCAACGCATTGCAGTACACGCCAGCGGGGGGGCGGGTCTCTGTGGCGGTCAAACCCATCAAACAACAGGGGCAAGCCTGGGTGCAGGTTACCGTTCAGGATACGGGCATTGGCATGGATGCTGAGGCATTGGCCCACGGCTTTGATCGCTTCTATCGTGCCGATCCGGCCCGACTGCGCAGTGGAGATCAAGGGACGGGGCTGGGGTTAGCAATTGCCAAGGTGATTGTAGACACCCATCGTGGCCAAATCCATTTGGATAGTCAGCCGAACCAGGGCACCACCGTCACCGTGTTATTGCCCCAGGGTGGCGGCAAACCGTCCTTCCATCCCTAGGCTTGGGCGAGCATTGGGCGAGGGAACCTCTCCCCTACGGTACCGTTCAGGTTGGGGCTGCAACCCCTACCCATTGGGAGGCAACGCATCGGGATAGGGGGTATCCGGGCCGGGGTCGGCGACCTTGGGCAAAGGGGTATCCTCCACGGCGTAGACGGGTTTGACGGGCACCAGTTCCAGTTGGCGGGGGGCTTTGGGCTGGGTGGCTTGCCGTCGTCGTTGGGAGATAGCTTCTTCGGTGGTTTCCTCCGCTACCACTTCGTAGAGGATGGCCTGTTTGTTGCCGCTACCCTTACGAAGGATGCGGCCTAGGCGCTGCACGTACTCGCGGGTGGATCCCGTCCCCGATAGCAAAATGGCGATGCGGGCGTCGGGCACATCCACCCCTTCGTTGAGAACGTGGCTGACGACGAGGGTGGGATAGTCGCCCTGGCGGAAGGCTTGCAGGATAGCGTGGCGTTCCTTCACTGGGGTTTGGTGGGTAATGGCGGGAATCAAGAAAGTTTGGGAAATGCGGTAAACCGTCGCGTTGTCGTTGGTAAAGACAATGGTGCGCTCCGGGTGGTGCTGGGCCAGCAGGTCTTCCAAAACGCGCAGCTTGCCTTCGGTGCCGAGGGCGATGGTTTTGGCTTCTCGGTGCGCCAACATGGCCCGTCGTCCCGATTGGGATTGGGCACTGGCCCGCACAAATCGCTGCCAGCCCTGGGCGGAACTGAGCCAAATGTTGGCCTCCTGCAAAAAGCGGTTGCGCTGGGCGATCCGTTGGTCGTAGCGGTGACGTTCCTGATTAGAGAGCTTGACCTTAATCGGCACAATCTCGAAGGGCGCGAGGGCGTGGCCGGAGAGATCCGCCGCTGATTTCTCGTAGACCACGGCTCCTAGCAGGTGGGTCAGGTCTTCGTGGCGACCATCGGCGCGGTCGGGGGTGGCGGTCAACCCCAGGCGGTAGGGGGCAATGGAATACTCGGCAATCACCCGGTTAAAGTCGCTGGGCAGGTGATGACATTCGTCGCAGATCAGCAGGGCGTACTGATTGCCCAGGCTTTCGGCGTGGATGGCGGCACTGTCGTAGGTGGCCACCAAAATCGGGGTTCGATCCTTTGACCCGCCGCCCAACAGCCCCACCTCCACATCGGGAAACGCCGCTTCCAGGTGGGCATACCACTGGTGCATCAAATCCAGGGTCGGCACGGTAATCAAGGTGTTACGCGGTGTGGCCTGCATGGCCATCTGGGCCAGGTAGGTTTTACCAGAGGCCGTGGGCAGCACTACCACCCCTCGCCAGCGGTTCCCCACCCAGGCCGCTAGGGCTTCCCGCTGGTGAGCATAGGGTTCCATCGTCACCTTGGGGGCCAAAGCCAACGGCTGAAACCCCTGGGCCTGATCGGTAAACGGCACCTGTTCCGCCCGCAGGGTTTCCACTAGGGCGCGGTACTGATGGGCCGGAATCCGAAACTTCTCCACTCGGTCGTCCCAGTGGGCGAAATCCATCCAGCCCTTCCCCCGTGGGGGCGGGTGCAAAATTAGCGTGCCCCGGTCGTAGGTGAGGGTGGGGGTGCGGCCCATTAATTCACAATTGGCAGCTCATACCACCCCAAGATACCCTATGGGCTCCACCTAAAAGGGGCGACGTTTTGCCCTAGATGCCCACCCCAGGGACGGCCCCATCGTGCCAGAGGCCAGGGATTCTACCAGGGTAAACGGCTACCGTCCCAGCTAAAAAATTCGCCGCTGTCCCTAGGCTCTAGGTTGTCGATGACGGTCATCAACTGGGCTACGGTGCGCGAGACGGGGAACAGTCTCTCTGGCGGCACTCCCCGTTGAAAGGGTTGGGAGAGGCGAGTGTCGGTGGTGCCGGGGTGGAGGAGGGCAAAGATAGTGTTGGGGCTTTTGCGGGCATATTCCAGGGAAGCGGTTTTAATCAGCATATTCAGCGCCGCCTTGGAGGCCCGATAGCCGTACCAGCCACCCAAGCGGTTATCGCCAATACTGCCCACCTTGGCAGAGATCGCCCCAAAAACGCTGGGTTGGTCGTGCTTGAGCAAGGGAAACAGATGTTTGGTGAGCAGGGCAGCCCCTACTGCATTCACCTGAAACGACCGCAGCAACTGGTCGCTCGTTAGCTGCCGTACGCTTTTTTCGGGTTGAAAGGGGCCATCGTGGAGGAGCCCGACACAGTAAACCACGAAATGCAGGCGCGGCGCGGCAGTGGGCACGGGCTGGTGAGATTGCAAGCTGCCCTGAAGATCTGCGACGGCCTGGGTAAGGCTCTCCTCCTCCGTCACATCCATCTTCAGGGGCGTCAGGTGGGGGTGGGTCTGGGCCAAGGCCAGCAAGGCTCCAGCGGTTTCTGGGCGACGATAGGTGCCATAGACCCGACCAAAGCGGCTATCCGTCACCAATTGCTGCACAAACCCCAGCCCAATACCCTGGCTGGCCCCCACAATTAGCGCATTGGCCGCAGCCAGGGAAGTTCCGAAGGGCATAGCACCGCCACCAAAGCTAACCTTCTTAGCCTAACCCATGCCCATGGGCACAAGTTGGCTAGGAAACGAGGGTTAGCCACGTTTTTCGAGGATGTGAGCCAGTCGAGCTAGGGTTTCGTGCGGTACACCGGGACATACCCCAAGCGCCGTCTGTCATACTAGATAGGCAAAATTCCACCCCGGCTTCATGACCAACTTTCTTGCCCCCCTCAACCCCGCCCAACGTCAAGCCGTCGAGCATTTCTGCGGCCCGCTGCTGGTGGTGGCCGGAGCCGGATCGGGCAAAACCCGCGCCCTCACCTACCGCATCGCCAACCTGGTGCTCACCCACCGCATCGATCCCGAAAATATCTTGGCCGTCACCTTCACGAACAAAGCCGCCAAGGAAATGAAGGAGCGCATCGAAATTTTGTTTGCCGAACAGGATGCTCAGGCTAAACATGGTAAATCCCTGTCGGCCCTGTCGGATTACGAACAAACCAAGCTCAAATCCCAGGTCTACAAAAACATCACCAAGCATTTGTGGATTGGCACCTTCCACGCCCTCTGCGCTCGAATTTTGCGATTTGATATTGAGAAATACCAGCACCCCGCAGGCTACCGCTGGACAAAAAGCTTTTCGATTTTTGATGAGTCCGACGCCCAAAGCTTGGTGAAAACCATTGTCACCCAAACCCTAAATTTGGACGACAAAAAATTCAACCCCCGCTCCGTGCGCTTTGCCATTAGCAACGCCAAAAATCAAAAACTTTCTCCCGACGAACTAGAGCAAGAACAGCCCAACTATCGCGGGCGAGTGATTGCCGATGTCTATCGCCACTACCAAAAAGCCCTGGCCGAAAACAACGCCCTAGATTTTGACGATCTGATTTTGATGCCCGTTTATCTGTTTCAGCAAAACGAACAGGTACTCGCCTACTGGCACAAACGATTCCGCCATGTTTTAGTAGATGAATACCAAGACACTAACCGCACCCAGTACGAACTCATTCGCCTTTTAGCCACCAATGGCGAAGAAATTTCTGACTATGAGAACTGGGATTATCGATCTGTTTTTGTAGTGGGTGATGCAGATCAATCAATTTATTCCTTTAGGGCAGCGGATTTCACCATTCTGATGAATTTTCAGGATGATTTTGGTGATGGATTGCCCGATGACGATACCCACACGATGGTCAAGCTAGAGGAAAACTATCGATCCACATCCAATATTCTAGAAGTTGCGAATTACCTGATTGAAAATAATACCGAACGCATTGATAAAGTGTTGCGTCCCACCCGTGGTGAGGGGGAAAGTATCTTTATCTACCACGCTGACGATGAAATTGCCGAAGCCAATTTTGTGATTAGCCAAATTCGTCACCTAGAAACCCAGCATCCAGATCTGAACTGGGGCGATTTTGCCATTCTCTACCGCACCAATGCCCAGTCCCGCGCCTTTGAGGAAATGCTGACTCGCTACGGTATTCCCTACCAGGTAGTGGGCGGAATGCGATTCTATGATCGCCGCGAAATTAAAGACGTTTTGGCCTATCTACGGCTCATCAATAATCCCTCAGATACGGTGAGCCTGAAGCGGGTGATCAATGTCCCTAAGCGAGGGGTTGGCAAGGGTACTTTGGATAAATTAGAACAAGCGGCCCAAACCTTAGGGGTGCCTCTGTGGGAAATTTTGTCGGACGAAACTTCAGTCAAAACCTTGGCCGGACGGTCGGCTAGAGGCGTGTTGGAATTTGCCGAGGTCATCAAAAAGCATCAGGAAGATATGGCGAATCAAAAAGCGTCCACGATCATCCAGGGTGTTCTCGATGACAGCGGATACTTGGCTGCCCTCAAAGCCGAGGGTACCGACGAAGCCGAAGATCGGTTTGGCAACGTGCAGGAACTTTACAATGCTGTACTGCAATTTGAAGAAGAAAACGTTGATGATCCTTCCCTAGAAGCTTTCTTGGCCAATGCTTCTTTGGCCTCGGATTTAGACGACACCAAGGACGGCAAAAATGCGGTTTCGCTAATGACCCTCCATTCCTCCAAGGGGCTAGAGTTCCCTGTGGTGTTTTTGGTGGGATTGGAAGAGGGCTTATTTCCTAACTATCGCTCGATGGAAGACCCCGCTGCCCTAGAAGAAGAACGTCGCCTTTGCTACGTAGGCATCACCCGCGCCCAGGAACGACTGTTTATTTCCCACGCCAGAGAACGTCGCCTCTATGGTCAGCGAGAAATGGCTAGTCCGTCAATTTTCTTGTCAGAATTACCTGCCGATTTAGTCAGCGGCAACAGTCCCCATCGCCGCCCAGGAAGTGCTAAGCCAGGGCACGCCACACCGAGGATGAGTACCCCCATGCGCGAGGCCCGTAAACAGCGGGAATCTGCTGCAAAACCAGGCAGTGGTGCCCACGAACGGGATTGGAAAGTGGGCGATGTCGTCGTTCACAAATCCTACGGGGCAGGGCAAGTCACCCACATTTTTGGAGCGGGCAATAAAATTTGTTTGGCGGTGCAATTCCAAAGCCAAGGACGCAAAATTATTGATCCTAAGCTCTCCCCCCTGCAACGGGCGGAGTAAAACCGATGGGCTGTAGCAAACGTTCGGAAGGGGCCGATTTCGTGATACAACGATGGGGCGGATCGGTTGGTATAGGGGCGTTGCAATCCCTAGCATTAGGATCCCACGTTGACGCAGGAGAGGGTTGGCCATGACGACGGCAGCGAAACAGCTTGAGGGACAGGTCGCGTTGGTAACAGGGGCTTCACGGGGGATTGGCCGCGCCGTTGCCCTAGCCCTGGCGGCGGAGGGCGCAAAGGTAGTGGTGAACTACGCTCGTTCCTCCACGGCGGCTGAGGAGATCGTGGCCCACATTACCGCTGAGGGGGGCCACGCCCTCGCCCTGCAAGCCGATGTTGCCCAGGCAGAACAGGTAGATGCCCTGATTAGCCGCACCTTAGAGGCATTTGGGCGGATTGATATTTTGGTCAACAATGCGGGCATTACCCGCGATACCCTGCTGCTGCGGATGAAGTTGGAGGACTGGCAGGCGGTGATTGACCTCAACCTCACTGGTGTGTTCCTCTGCACCAAGGCCGTGGCGAAGGGGATGCTGAAGCAACGCTCCGGGCGAATTATCAACATTGCCTCGGTGGCGGGGCAAATGGGCAACCCAGGGCAGGCTAACTACAGCGCCGCCAAGGCCGGGGTGATCGGCTTCACCAAAACCGTAGCTAAGGAGATGGCGAGTCGAGGCGTCACTGTGAATGCCGTGGCTCCTGGCTTCATTGAAACCGACATGACGGGTGATTTGCCCAACACCGAGGAAATTCTCAAGTTCATTCCCCTGGGGCGATTTGGCAAACCCGACGATATTGCGGGGATGGTGCGTTTTCTCGCGGCTGATCCCGCTGCCGCCTACATCACGGGGCAGGTTTTCAACGTGGATGGCGGCATGGTGATGGCCTAGCCTAGAGATCAGCAGAGGCTAGGACGATAGATGCTAGGACAATAAATATCATGGTTGACGCCGCATCTTTGGATCCAAAGCCGGGTCATCTCTATGTGGTGGGCACTCCCCTCGGCAACCTGGAGGACATGACCTTTCGGGCTGTGCGTATTCTCCAATCGGTCGATTTGATTGCGGCGGAGGACACTCGCCACACGGGTAAGCTGCTGCATCATTTTCAGATCACCACGCCCCAAATTAGCTACCACGAGCATAACCGCCAGGGTCGCATCGGAGAGGTGTTGCACCACCTACAAGAACGACAGCATTCTGTGGCGCTGGTCTCGGATGCTGGGATGCCGGGAATTTCCGATCCGGGCTATGAGTTAGTGGTCGCCTGCGTTGCCGCCCATCTGCCCGTCGTACCCGTCCCTGGCCCCACTGCCGCCATGACAGCCCTTTGCGTTTCTGGGCAACCTACGGATCGGTTTGTGTTTGAAGGCTTTTTGCCCCTCAAAGGCCCAGGCCGCACCGCCCGCCTCGAGGCCATCCAACGGGAAGAGCGCACCATCATCCTCTACGAAGCGCCCCATAAGTTGGTCAAAACCTTGGCGGATTTACGGGAACGCCTGGGGGAAGATCGCCCCCTGACCCTAGGCCGAGAACTGACCAAACGCTTTGAGGAATTTTGGCACGGCACCCTAGCCGAAGCCCTGGCCTATTACCAAACTCAGGAGCCCAAGGGCGAATTTACCGTGATTCTTCAAGGGGCACCCCAGGGCGAGGTTGCCCTCTCCGATGACGCCCTACGCACTGAACTGAAACGCCTCATTCACCAAGGTCTTTCCCGTGCCGACGCCAGCCGCCAATTGGCCCAGGCCACCGGACAGCCCAAAAAACGCATTTATAGGATTTCTTTGGACATTGATCCCTGACTGCCTGAAATGTATTACTGCCTGAGACCTGACTGACTGACACAACGCTGAAAAGCCTTGATTTCTCGTAGGTTGGGTGGCGCGATAGCAGAACCCAACAAGCCCAAAATTCTCGGTAAGTGTTGGGTTCCGCTTCGCTGCACCCAACCTTGTATATAAGCGGTAAGCCCCTTGGATTTATCCTAAAGGCCTATCGCTGGGGGGAGGACTCCGAACCCAACCTCAAGCCTCCAAGCTTGCTTCGTAGATTCATCAGAGCCTCCCCACCCCTTCAACCGTTACCCCAAGCAGCCTGGACAGTATGCTGGGCAACCCTTTAGTGGGAACCCAGATTCCGCAAGGATAGTGCGCTTGTTGAGTGACTTGGTTACGACAGACTCAGGAGTCGGCTAATGAGTTCATCCCCGATCGCTGTTCCATTAGCCTGCATTATTCATGAGGACAGCCAGAGATGTGGAAAGAGACCTCTCCCTT
>JBBAWV010000006.1:0-66098 GCA_040396995.1 Nodosilinea sp.
GCCAAGCTGGGCGGCATTACTCATCTCACACCAACCTGGAACCGAAAAACCCGACTTCCAGCCCGACAAGCCGCAGGGGACAAAGATCCCGTCCGCCGACACCGGGGACAATCAAGCCGGATAAAGCATCAGCCACAAATCAGAATGAGGGCAAACCGCACACTGAGTACAACAAAGAGACCCAGTCCCACCCCCTAACGACCTTCCTCAATTCGAGACTTACAAGTGTCAAAGCAAGTCTTATAAAAAGATAATCTAGTCTATTTATAAGACTTTTTGGGCATCTCTCATTGACCTCGGCAGTCACGGCATGTGACGCGCAAACACACGCATCTATGGCGACAACGACAACCCAGACTTCGTATCCAATAGTCTCAAAACGAGAATTAATTTGCCACTTAATAGACCTAAATTAATACCAATAAGACTCAAGTTGGGCGCGAAAGTCTCGTACTAGAGAGTTGAGCCCCTTAATCATCAAGAAGAGAGAACGGCTGCAAAAGCCGCACCGGTAACGCATGGGCGAGGTCTCCTTATCCACTAGGGCCGGAGACAAACCAGCCAGACCTAGGACAACCTACCGATCTAGCTATTCCCAATAAAGGACTCAAGAAAGTCAAAATGAGTCTAAATACGAATTAAATTAGTCTATTTATGAGACCATGTGTAAAAAGTAACGATGAGCCGGGACGACATGGGCTGAAAATCACGAGCCATCGGCGATCACAACTAAAAATAGGTGTCATTTGTAGATTGGTTTCCCCCTCTGTTTGGGGCAACATGGGCGAAAATAGAAAGCGGCCATGCCATTTTCTGTCCCCCACTTCTTGCAGCAAACCATGCCACGTATCCGAGATATTTTGCACAGCGGCCAACCCGGTCAAGCCACCATCATCCAAGGCTGGGTGCGCACCAAGCGAGAGGGCAAGGGCATCACCTTTTTAGAGGTGAACGATGGCTCCTCGATGGCGGGGTTGCAGGTGGTGTTGAATGCCGACATGGCCAACTACGACACGGTGGTGAAGGCTCTGACCACAGGCTCTTCGGTGGAAATTAGCGGTGCTTTGGTGGAATCTCCCGGTAAGGGGCAGCGGGTGGAACTTCAGGGCCAAACCCTCACCGTTTTTGGCACGGCGGATGGCGAGACCTATCCCCTCCAGAAAAAACGCCATTCCTTCGAGTTTCTGCGCAGCCTGGGCCATCTCCGTGCCCGCACCAACACCCTAGGGGCCGTGTTTCGGGTACGCAATGCCTGCGCCCAGGCCATCCACCAGTTTTTCCAAGAGCGGGGCTTTTTGTGGATGCACACCCCCATCATCACCGCCAGCGATTGTGAAGGAGCGGGGGAAATGTTTGCGGTCACCGGGTTTGATCTCGCCCAGGTGCCCAAAACCGCCGCTGGACAGGTGGACTACAGCCAAGATTTCTTCGGCAAACCTGCCTATCTGACCGTGAGCGGCCAGCTTGAGGCCGAGATCATGGCCATGGCCTTCAAGGATGTCTACACCTTTGGCCCCACCTTCCGGGCGGAAAACTCCAATACCTCCCGCCACCTGGCCGAATTTTGGATGGTGGAACCAGAGATGGCCTTCTGCGACCTGGTGGGTAACATGGACTTGGCCGAGGACTTCCTGAAGTACATCTTTAGTTCGGTGCTGGATGCCTGCCCGGAGGACATGGAGTTTTTCAACCAACGCATCGACGATTCCGTCCTCGCCACCGCCGACAACATCATCCACAACACCTTTGAGCGCATCACCTACACCGAAGCCGTCAAACTGCTCAAAAAAGCCGATAAATCCTTTGAATTTCCCGTGCAGTGGGGCATTGACCTACAATCCGAGCATGAGCGCTACCTGGCGGAGGAACTCTTCAAAAAGCCCGTCATCGTCACCGACTATCCCACGGGCATCAAGGCGTTCTACATGCGCCTGAATGACGGCGGCGAAACCGTGGCGGCCATGGATGTCCTGGCCCCTAAGGTGGGCGAAATCATCGGCGGTTCCCAGCGCGAAGAACGGCTCGACATCCTCGAACGCCGCATTCAGGAAGCGGGTTTGCCCATTGAAGATTACTGGTGGTACCTGGATCTGCGCCGCTTTGGCACCGTACCCCACGCCGGATTTGGCCTCGGCTTTGAGCGCCTAGTGCAATTTATGACTGGGATGGGCAACATCCGCGATGTCATCCCCTTCCCCCGCACCCCCGACAGCATTGACTTTTAATCTCTCCTAGACCAGTTTTGTTTTGCATGGATTCATCGCTGAACTCGAGTGCTCAACCACGCGTTAGGGTACGGACGGCTATGACCGGAGCGAGCGCCTACCAACCTTGAGGCCATTCTCAGCGCCTGTCCCAACTTGGCGTTCATCATCGATGGTAATGATTTTTCAGCAATACCCGATTGTGATAATTGCCTTGGGTGGTTTGGCTGGCTTAGTGATGCTGGCGAGCGCCTGGATACCATCAGATCCGGTGATCCCTGCGGAACCAGCGACAGATGTGGTGTTTGTTCATTTATTTGAGTGGCCATGGCGGGATGTTGCCGCCGAATGCGAAACCGTACTGGGGCCAGCGGGGATTGACGCAGTGCAGATTTCGCCACCCCAGGAGCATATTGTGCTGCCCGATTGGAACTTTCCCTGGTGGCAGCGCTACCAACCCGTCAGCTACCAACTAGAAAGCCGGGGCGGCAGTCGAGAGGATCTCATCGACATGGTGGAGCGCTGTCGGCGAGCGGGGGTGACGATTTATGCCGATGCCGTGATCAACCACATGGCGGGGATGGAAGCGGGGATAGGCAGTGCCGGGACGCAGTTTACCAAGTACGATTACTCCGGTCTCTACGGGCCGGAGGATTTTAACCCCTGCCGCACGGCGATTGAGAACTACAACGATGTGACCAACGTCACCCAATGTGAGTTGGTGGGGCTGGCGGATCTCGATACCAGTTCCCCACGGGTGCAGGCTCGGTTAGTGGACTACCTGCTGGACTTGGCCAACCTGGGCATCAGCGGCTTTCGGATTGATGCCGCCAAGCACATTCGCCATGAAGAACTGGGCCAAGTTCTGGATCAACTGCGCGACCAATACTCCGGCGACCTGTTTATTTACCAGGAAGTGATTGACCCTGGCACCGAGGCCATTCGCAAGCAGGACTACTACGCCCACGGCAACGTGATCGACTTTAAGTATGGCCAGTTTGTCAGCGAGGCCGTCCTAGGCATCGATGGCCAAACCCTAGCCAATTTGAAAACCCTGGGCGAAGGCTGGGGGCTGGCTCCCTCGGATCAAGCGGTGGTGTTTATCGACAACCACGACAAACAACGAGGCCACGGCGGCGGCGGCAGCTACCTCACCTATAAGGATGGGGCTCACTATGCATTGGCTAATGTGTTTATGCTGGCCTTTCCCTACGGTACCCCCCAAATGATGTCCAGCTACGCCTTTGAGGGTAACGACCAAGGCCCACCCACCTACCCCGACGGTACCACCCGCCCCATCCACGAAAACGGTACAGATCACTGCTTTGGGGACTGGATTTGCGAACACCGCTGGCCCGCCATTCTCAATATGGTAGCCTTTCGGCAAGTCACCCAGGCCCAACCCACGGTCACAGATTGGTGGGATAACGGCACCAACCAAATCGCCTTTGGCCGAGGAGACCTAGGCTTTGTGGTGATCAACGGCGACACCGAATCTCTGACCCACACGTTTCAAACCCAACTTCCCCCAGGTCGCTACTGCAACGTTGCGGTGGGAAACCTGACCGAGGATGGTCAAGCCTGCCAGAACCAAATCGAACCCATCCAGGTCAACGCATCAGGGCAGTTCACCGCCACCCTAGACGGGCTCTCGGCTGTCGCTCTGCATGTTGGTACTAAGATACCTGTTCCCTAGACACGACCCTTTAGTCCAGGGGGAGAATCTCGACGGCATCGCCCACCGCTAAGCCCAGTTCGGCGGCGCGTCCGGCCCGCAGCTCAATCACATGGTCAATCAGTTGATTGTCGGGGCCATAGGTAGGGCAAGGATCAACTGGGCAGGGGGGCACCTCGGCTTCAATGTGTTGAATAGTACCCTGGTAAATGAACACCATATCCAAGGCGACGGGCACATTCATCATCCAAAAGCGCACCGGGCGCGGGCGATTCATCGGAAATACCATGCCTCGGTCGTCGGGCAAGGCATCGCGATACATCAGCCCCAGGGCTTGCTGGGCCGGGGTTTCAGCCACCTCTAGGAAAATTTCTTCACCGCCGAGAAGCGTCTTGGCCGTGATGGGTAACTGTTGGCCTAAGTTCGTTGTGGCATCGGTGGCGGCGCTGTCGTTCGTTTCTGTGGACGCATTGCCAGCCTCCGGTTCCGAGACGGTGGTAGGTGGGCTACTGGGGGAAGGATTGTCCACCCCTGGGCCAGCGTCTGTCGGGGTGGGGGCTGTTGTGGACTGGGGATTGGTACAGCCGACACTCGCGACCAGCAGCACCACGCAACAGCCCGACCACAGGCCAGTACGCCATCGCGAGAGGGTTGGCAAAAATCGAGAAACCATAGCACTACCGGAACGCAGGGATAGGAAAGAGACGCAGGAAAGCAGTGACGGCAGAAGGGTAAGCCTTAGCTTTCACGGAGGACATAGCCGACGCCGCGCACGGTTTGAATCAGGCGTTTTTCGTCTTCACCATCAATTTTTAGCCGCAGATAGCGAATATAGACCTCAATCACGTTCGATTCCCCCACAAAATCGTAGCCCCACACGTTTTCTAAGATTTGCTCCCGATGGAGGACTTCGCGGGGATGCTCCATCAGGTACTTCAGTAGGTCAAATTCCTTCATGGTGAGTTCGATCACGCGACCGTTGCGGCTAGCATGGCGGTTTACCAAGTCCAACGTGAGTTCGCCAAAGCGCAGGCTTTCTACCTCGGCGGGGCTAGATTTTAGGTAAAGCTGCACAATTTTGAGAAAGGCATCGGCGCGATAGGGTTTAAGGAAATAATCGTCGGCCCCACATTCTAGACAGGCCACCCGATCCTCTAGGTTTTCCTTCACCATCAGCAGCACGATGGGGGTTTTGATGCCTTGCTGCCGTAGGGCTTGGCAGGCCGTTAACCCCGACTCGTTACCCAGCAGCCGATCCACCACAATCAGGGCTGGGCTGGTGTCGGTGGCCAAGGCGAGCCCTTCCTTGCGGCTATAGGCCATCACCGGATGATAGCCCGCCTCCTGAAGGTCAAGGCCCATCTGGCGAGTTTGGCCCTCGCTGGTGCCTAGGATCAAAATGGTGGGTTCCGACGCTGCTGCGGTGCCCATAGCCCCCTCAGTCTGTTCTGGTATCGGTCAAGTTTGGTATCAGTCAAAACATCGCGATTATAGCGCGTGGAAGCCGTGGCCTTGTGAAACGTAAAAGGGGAAGGCCAAAGCAGCCCTCCCCTTGGGTGACAGATATTGATAAACCAGCGCTACGGAACAGCGACTTACTTAGATCGCAAAGTCTCCGCTGCCCTCACCCAAAGTCCCTCTCCCAAGTTGGGAGAGGGACTTTGAATGGCTTCCGGTTCCCCTCTCCCCCAGGGAGAGGGGTTGGGGGTGAGGGCAGAAGCTTAGCTCTCAGCCGAGATCAACTCACGCCGATGCTCGGATTGAATCGTCACCTTGCCGCTGTCGTCTACATCCACAGTGGCGGTGTCGCCATCGCCCAAGCGACCGGAGAGAATTTCCTCCGCCAGGGTATCCTCCAGCAGGCGCATAATCGCCCGACGCAGCGGACGTGCCCCGTAGCTGGGGTTGTAGCCCTCTTCCACTAGGCGCTCCTTGAAGCGCTCGGTGACTTGCAGGTTGATGTTCTTCTCGGTCAGACGGTTGAACACTTCCTTCAGCAGGATGTCGGAGATTTGCTTCACCTCGTCCTTGGTGAGCTGGCGGAAGACGATGATTTCGTCCAGACGGTTGAGGAACTCTGGGCGGAAGTACTGCTTCAGTTCCTCGTTCACCAGGGATCGAATCCGGTTGTATTGAGATTCGGCCTGATCCTGCTCGAACTCGAAGCCGAGGCCACCGCCGCCCTTCTCGATCACCTTGGAGCCGATGTTGGAGGTCATGATGAGCAGGGTGTTCTTGAAGTCCACCGTGCGACCCTTGGCATCGGTGAGGCGACCGTCTTCCAGGATTTGCAGCAGCATGTTGAAGACGTCGGGGTGGGCTTTTTCGATTTCGTCGAATAGCACCACGGTGTAGGGCCGCCGCCGGACGGCTTCGGTGAGCTGGCCGCCTTCGTTGTAGCCCACATAGCCCGGAGGCGAACCGATCAGCTTGGAAACGGTGTGCCGCTCCATGAATTCGGACATATCCAGGCGGATCATGGCCTCTTCGGAACCGAAGAAGTAGGAGGCCAGGGACTTGGCCAGTTCCGTCTTACCAACCCCGGTGGGGCCAGAGAAGACAAAGCTAGCGATGGGACGGTTGGGGTTCTTGAGGCCGACACGGGCACGACGGATGGCGCGGGAAATAGCCTTTACCGCTTCGTCCTGGCCGATCAGGCGCTGGTGCAGGGTGTCTTCCATGTGCAGCAGCTTCTCGGACTCGGACTCGGTGAGCTTGTTCACCGGAACCCCCGTCCAGGAGGCGACGATGTGGGCGATGTCCTCTTCGCCCACCACGGGTTGATCGTCCCCATCGGCGTCTTCGGTGGCCTTGTTCTGGGCAATGGCGCGGATTTCGGCCTTTAGCTCCATCTCGCGATCCCGCAGTTCCCCAGCTTTGTCAAAGTCTTGGGAGCGAACGGCGTTGTCCTTGTCCTTAAGAACCTGGCGCAGTTCCCGATCCTTCTCCTTGGCTTCGGGGGGAAGCTGGGAGTTGATCAGGCGCACACGGGAACCCGCTTCGTCGATCAGGTCGATGGCCTTGTCGGGCAGGAAGCGGTCGGAAATATAGCGGTCGGAGAGTTTGGCGGCAGCTTCCAGGGCTTCGTCGGAGATCTTCAGCTTGTGGTGCTTCTCGTAGCGATCGCGCAGGCCGTGCAGAATCTCGATGGTTTCGTCAACGCTGGGTTCACCCACCATCACCGGCTGGAAGCGGCGCTCTAGGGCAGCATCGCGCTCGATGTGCTTGCGGTACTCATCCAGGGTGGTAGCCCCAATGCATTGGAGTTCACCCCGCGCCAGGGCAGGCTTGAGGATGTTGGCGGCATCGATGGCCCCTTCAGCGGCCCCCGCCCCAATGAGAGTATGGACTTCGTCAATCACCAGGATGACGTTTCCGGCAGTGCGGATCTCATCCATGATTTTCTTCAGGCGCTCTTCAAATTCGCCTCGGTATTTGGTACCCGCCACCAGCAGACCAATATCCAGCGTTACCACCCGGCGATCTTCCAGGATATCCGGCACGTCGCCGTTGCCGATGCGCTGGGCCAAACCCTCGGCGATGGCGGTTTTACCCACACCGGGTTCGCCAATCAGTACCGGGTTGTTTTTGGTACGCCGACCGAGGATTTGAATCACCCGCTCGATTTCCTTTTGGCGACCCACCACCGGATCCAGCTTGCCGTCGGTGGCCATCTGGGTGAGGTTAGAGCCAAATTCGTCCAGGGTGGGGGTTTTGGTGCGCCCACCGCTGCTTCCGGCAGAAACCTCGGCGGTTTCCCCCAGCATCCGAATCACTTGGGTGCGCACCTTCGAGAGGTCAACGCCTAGATTTTCGAGCACGCGGGCCGCGACCCCCTCGCCTTCGCGGATCAAACCCAGGAGCAGGTGCTCGGTGCCAATGTAGTTATGGCCGAGTTGACGAGCCTCCTCTAGGGAGAGTTCAAGCACCCGCTTGGCGCGGGGGGTAAAGGGAATTTCGACGGCCACAAAGCCAGAACCGCGACCAATGATCTTTTCGACCTCGATACGAGCGTCTTTCAGGTTGACGCCCATGGACTTTAAGACCTTGGCGGCCACGCCCGTGCCTTCCCCAATCAGCCCCAGCAGGATTTGTTCGGTGCCCACAAAGTTGTGGCCGAGCCGACGTGCCTCCTCCTGAGCCAGCATGATGACTTTAATAGCTTTTTCTGTGAAGCGTTCAAACATGATGGTATTTATCACCTGGTGCGTGCCGGATAGGGAAATTCTAGCACAGCGATTTTTGTGGTTTGTGGCTCATCAAACCATTGGTTTTGCCAAGGGTAGACCGGATCCCCACGATCCCCAAAATGGCCCTGGGATCAAGGCCGATCAAGCCCTCACTTCGGAAGAAAATATTAATTTTCGCAACCTTAATGGTTCGGTTTTAGGTTCGGTTGGCTACATTTTTTGGGGCCGTAATCTGTATTCCCCGTTGCGCTAATTGGGCTTCGGTGGCGATCTGTCTAGATCGCAAATTTTCCTGAAATGAAGCGGTTTTTAGGGCATTTTGCCAGAGAATCAGGGCATCTTCGCCGTCGCCGTAGTAGCGTTTGCGCTTGCCCAAGGCGCTAAAACCCAGGCTTTTGTAGAGATCAATGGCCCGCTGGTTGGAAACCCGTACCTCTAGGGTGGCGCGGCTCATCCCCCGGTTCCAAGCGTCCTCTAATAAATGGATCAAGAGCCACCGCCCTAGCCCCTGCCGCTGGTGGGTGGGCAGGATCCCTAGCAGGGTGATATGGGCTTCGTCCAGAATGGCCCAGTAGCAGCCAACCCCCAACAGGTCGGGCTCCTGCGTATCAAAACGGCTCTGGAGAGCAGCCTCTGCCCCTAAATTCGAGAAACTGAGCACCCGTAGGCAGCTATTGGGACTGTCCATTTCCCGTTGATAGCCGTCGGCACTCCATAGCCCCCCTAGCACCTGCTGATCGAAATCAACTAGGGCCGGGATGTGATCGGGGGTGGGGGTAGCGCAGAAAATTTGCCCCATGGCACAGGGAATCGACACAGTTCTTGATTGTACACTGGTCTATGGGATGCCCGAAAGGCGGCTGAATTGCGGGCCGTCTGTGGTTTCGGCCTAGGGCGCAAGCCTAGCCCCTGCGCCCAACAACCTAGTACAGACCGGGCATAGACATTCCTAGATATTCCTCTACGGCAGATTTTCTCTGATTTTTTCCATGGTACTCACCTCTCCTCCGACCAACGCTGGCGCACAGAGCAGCCGCCGCTACCTTGCCGATTCCCCCTCGCCTTCGCCCAACCAAAACCTGCTGCCCCTCACCGCTGCCGTAAATGACGCGGATCATTTGACCGTGGGCGGCTGCGATGTGGTGGACTTGGTGGAGCGGTTTGGCTCGCCCCTCTATATATTGGATGACCACAGCCTACGAGCGGCCTGCCGTCAGTATCGTCAAGGCTTTGAGCAGTATTATCCCGGTGAAGCGCTGGTGCTCTATGCCTCCAAGGCTTGGAATTGTTTGGCCGTGTGCGCCATTGTGGCCGCTGAGGGATTGGGGATCGATGTGGTTTCCGCTGGGGAATTGTTCACCGCCACGGAAGCTGGGGTGAATCCCGATACCCTCTATTTCCACGGCAACAACAAGTCGGTAGATGAGCTAATTCTGGCCCTGGATGCCGGATGCCGCATCGTCGTCGATAACTGGTACGAACTGAAGACCCTAGGCGAACTAGCCACCCAACAAGGCAAAACCGTGCCCATTCTGCTGCGGATTACCCCCGGCATCGAGTGTCACACCCACGAATACATCCGCACTGGGCATCTGGACAGCAAGTTTGGCTTTGATCCCGACCAAATCGAATCGGTGTTCCAATTCCTGGCCGGACAGCCCCAATTGAACTGCCTGGGGGTTCATGCTCACATCGGCTCTCAGATTTTTGAACTCAACCCCCATACCGACTTGGGCGGCGTCATGGCCCAGTGGATCGTTACCGCCCAGCGCTACGGCCTGACCTTGACCGAACTGGACGTGGGCGGTGGTCTGGGTATTCGCTACACCGAATCCGACGACCCACCGAGCATCGATACCTGGGTCAAAACCGTCTGCGAAAGCGTGATTGCCGCCTACGAATCCCAAGGTCTACCCCTGCCCCGGCTGCTGTGTGAACCGGGTCGTTCCCTGGTGGGGAGTGCCTGCGTCACCGCCTATCGAGTAGGGAGCCAAAAGGAAGTCCCCGGCATCCGCACCTACGCTGCCGTGGACGGGGGCATGTCCGACAACCCACGCCCCATCACCTACCAATCGGTCTATCGCGCCCTGGTGGCCAACCGCATGTCCGCCCCCCTGAGTGAAACGATCACCCTCGCCGGGAAACACTGCGAATCGGGGGATATCCTGATTAAAGATGCACCCCTACCCACCCTCCGCACCGACGATGTGATTACCGTTGCGGCCACAGGTGCCTACAATTACAGCATGGCGTCCAACTACAACCGAGTACCTCGGCCAGCGGCGGTGTTGGTGGGCGATGGCGAAGCCCGTCTGATTCTGCGGCGGGAAACGCTTCAAGATCTCCTGCGTCAGGACTGTCTACCGGAGTCACTTGCCCTGAAGACAGTCCAGCCCTAGATCCGTTCATCTTCAGCCGCCTAGCTCCAAAACTGCTTGAAGAGCTAGGCAGCTAGTCTCACCTTCCCCGATCCACCTTCGACGCGACGCACTGTCCGCAAGGCACCATCTTCTAACACGGCATGAACGATTCCTGGGAGCAATGGCTAACCAACCTAGACCGGGTCAGGTTTGCGCTCCAGGCCCTAGATATTGCGCTGGTGTTGGCTCTCAGCTATGTGGTGCTGGTGGTGATTGGCGAGCGCCGTACCCTGTGGATGGTGCGGGGGCTAATTTTTCTGATGCTGGCGGCAGCGCTGAGCAAATTCCTAGGACTAACACTGTTGGGGTTTGTGCTGGATAAGCTGGTGATCGGTTCAGCGGTGGCCATGGCCTTCATCCTTCAGGCCGAATTTCGGCGACTGTTGGAGCTGCTGGGGCAGGGACGGCTGTGGGAACTCCTGAGCCCCCCTCGCGAAACAATGCCCCAACCGGACAGCGTGATTGATGAAATTGTCGATGCGGTAAAGGAACTGTCCCAAAACCGGACGGGGGCGTTGCTGATTTTGGAGGTAGACAAGCCCATCGACGAGCGAGACTTTTCGGTGCCGGGGGTACGCCTCAATGCCGAGGTATCGAAGGAACTGATCCAGA
The DNA here is from genome assembly GCA_040396995.1 of Nodosilinea sp. Lineage (GTDB taxonomy): Bacteria > Cyanobacteriota > Cyanobacteriia > Phormidesmidales > Phormidesmidaceae > Nodosilinea. The sequence goes on from JBBAWV010000006.1 coordinate 11,102, forward strand.
CCATTTTTCAGACCACCACCCTGCTCCACGATGGGGCGATGCTGATTCGGGGATCGCGTATTCTCGCCGCTGGGGTAATTTTGCCAATTTCTGAGCGGGTGGCCTCGCGCCAGTTGGGCACCCGCCACCGCGCCGCCATGGGCATTACTGAGCGGGTCGATCATTGTGTGTGTGTGGTGGTGTCCGAGGAAACAGGCTCGATTTCCTTGGCAGAGGGCGGTATCCTAGATCGGCCCTTGACGAGTAGTCGCCTGCGAAGCGTCCTCAACACCAAGTTCTCCAAAACGGGGGATCGTGAGGCTGTGGCTCCCCAACTCCGCACCTTGGGGCGGAGACTTAGTCGTCAGGCTCTCGCCTTTCTTCTACGCTTATTTCGTCCGGCATCGTCGTCTCCTCGAGAGAAAAAATGACCCCCAAGCCCCTTGTTCCCTACGTCCGTCCCGCCGATCTCAACCCCGACCGCCTACCCCACCATGTGGCGGTGATTATGGATGGCAATGGACGCTGGGCTAAACGCCGGGGTCTGCCTCGCATTATGGGCCACCGACGCGGCGTAGATACCCTAAAAACTCTGCTGCGGGTCTGTCGGGATTGGGGCATCGGTGCCCTCACCGCCTATGCCTTTTCCACGGAAAACTGGGGCCGTCCCTTGGAAGAAGTAGATTTCTTGATGACCCTGTTTGAACGGGTGCTGCGCCAGGAATTGATGGAGATGATGGCGGAAAATGTGCGGATTCGCTTTGTGGGGAATCTCGCCGCCCTGCCCGCCTCCCTCCAGGCAGAAATTGACCAGGCCATGCACAAAACCCAGGACAACCAGGGCATTGAGTTCACGGTGGCCACCAATTACGGTGGACGCCAGGAAATCGTTGAAGCCTGCCGTCGCCTCGCCGATCAGGTGCAGCGGGGAGAGCTTCAGCCCGACGATATTTCTGAGGAACGATTCAGTCAGCAACTCTATACAGCGGGGCTGCGCGATCCCGACCTGTTGATCCGCACCAGTGGCGAGATGCGCATTAGCAACTTCTTGTTGTGGCAGTTGGCCTACGCCGAAATCTACGTCACCGAAACCCTCTGGCCCGATTTTGACCTCACCGAATTTCACCAAGCGCTCATTGCCTATCAAGGGCGGGAACGTCGCTTTGGCAAAGTGAATGTTTAGCCTCAGTCGTTGCAAACACGCGCCTTTGCCAGCATACGGTCCATCGGTGAAGAACCACTTAGGGCAAGCTGGGGTGCGTCTTTTTAACCGTATAATGCCCATCAGCGCGGCACTCGGTAACGGTTAGGATAAAGCTACAGCCGCTATATCTCCCCACGCTCATGCGGCAACGGGTTCTAGTCATGATGAAAAATCGTTGTCTTCCCTGCTATCTCGTTCTGCGAAATATCTTGATTTTGCTGATTGCCACCGCTGGCTTGGTCTACTATTCTGCCGAACTTCAGGCTGGGGCGAACCAGTCCACCCTAGAGGCCGCCACCCTGCGTCAGATCTTTGTATACCAACTCCTCAGCCGCATGGAGTCCGAATAGGTGCAAAGTTCGTTAGAATAGGAAAGCTCAAGTCTTCGGGCTTGGGTTCCTTTAGTCTTAGTGTCTAGGGAGGTGGGTCAACGCCCACTTTTTTATTGTCTGTGGGCCTAGCCGTTACGGCCCATCCAGCCTAGGCCGAGTTCTTCCCTTGCCCCCACTCGAAGCCATGACCCACCCCATCATCCCCCAGGTGCTTGCCCTTGCTGCCCCCGTTGCCGAACAACTGGGACTGGAGGTGGTGGAAGCGGTCTTTCAAACCAACCAGTCGCCGCCCGTGTTGCGGGTTGACATCCGCAGCCTGGAAAACGAAGACACGGGCCTGGAAGACTGCGAAAAAATGAGCCAAGCCCTAGAGGAAATTCTGGACGGTTCAGACCTGATTCCCGATGCCTACGTGCTGGAGGTGTCGAGTCCTGGAGTGTCCTCCGATCTGTCTACCGACCGGGATTTCATTGTGTTTAAGGGGTTCATGGTGGAGGTGCGGTTGGCGGAACCCTACCGGGGCAAGCAAACCTGGGTGGGCCAACTGCTGCGCCGGGACGATGCCGCTGTGGTAATCAGTCAGCGAGGTAAACCCATCAGCCTACCCCGCGAGATTGTCACGGCTGTGGAACTCAGTAACGAAAGCCCCGATTAGTCTTTTGCCCTTGGCCCTCCCCGGCCCAGGTTCTTGATCCGTAATGTCGAAAGGTAGTTGTCTATGTCGCTAGTTAATTTGCCCAATCTCCAGGAAATGATCGACACTATTAGTCGAGAAAAAAACCTGCCCAAGCACGCCGTAGAAAATGCCCTGCGGGAGGCACTGCTGAAGGGATACGAACGCTACCGCCGTACCCAGCAGATGGGGCAGCACTTCGATGAAGAATATTTCGACAATTTCGATATCGAACTGGATGTGGACGACTATGGCGAACAGGGTTTCCGGGTGTTGGCCACCAAAACCATCGTCGAGGAAGTGACCAGCCAGGATCATCAGATTGCCCTAGATGAAGTGCGCGAAGTGGCCCCCGAAGCCCAGGCCGGGGATACCGTGGTGTTGGATGTCACCCCCGACCAAAGCGACTTTGGCCGGATGGCAGCCATCCAAACCAAGCAAGTGCTAGCCCAAAAACTGCGGGATCAGCAACGCAAGCTCATCCAGGAAGAGTTTCAGGATTTGGAAGGGGCGATTCTCAATGCGCGGGTGCTGCGGTTTGAGCGGCAGTCGGTGATCATGTCCGTCAGCAGCGGCGTAGGCCAACCCGAAGTTGAGGCAGAACTACTCAAGCGGGATCAGCTCCCCAACGATAATTACCGCGCCAATGCCACCTTCCGAGTCGCCCTTAAAAAAGTATCCGAGGGATCCCACCGGGGGCCGCAGTTGTTGGTCTCCCGCGCCGATGCCGCCCTGGTGGTAGAACTGTTCACCAACGAAGTGCCGGAAATCGAAGACGAAATCGTGCGTATTGTGGCCGTGGCCCGCGAAGCTAACCCGCCCTCCCGTTCCGTTGGCCCCCGCACCAAAATCGCCGTGGATACCCTAGAACGCGATGTGGATCCCGTAGGAGCCTGCATCGGCGCACGAGGTTCGCGGATTCAGGTGGTGGTGAACGAACTGCGCGGCGAAAAAATCGATGTGATCCGCTGGTCGCCCGACCCTGCTACCTACATTTCTAACGCCCTCAGCCCCGCCCGCGTGGATGAAGTGCGCCTGGTCAACCCCGACGAACGGCAGGCCCACGTCCTGGTGCCCGAAGACCAGCTCAGCCTCGCCATCGGTAAAGAGGGGCAAAACGTCCGCCTCGCCGCCCGCCTGACCGGCTGGAAAATCGACATCAAGGACGCAGGCAAGTACGACTACGAAGCTGAAGACCAAAAGCTAGCGGAACTGCAAGCCGCCCGCGAAGCCGCCGAGGTCGAAGCCAAGGCCAGAGCCGCCGAAGCCGAAGCCAAGGCCAAAGCCGCCCAAGTCGCCCGTGAAGCCAAGATGGCCGCCATTGCCGCCGCCGCCGCTGAAGTGGAGGCCGAACTGGAAGCCGGATCCCTCAAAGAGGAGGAGGATATGGAACCCATCGCCGCCACTGAAGGGGCCGTTGCGACGGAGGCTCTGGATGACGGCGATCAGGATTTCGTGACCGCTGAGGAGGAATAGTCCAGCGCTCGGCCCCACCAAGCCACTCCCTATTCCCAGCCCGAGTGGCCGCGTTGGAACGAGATTAAAGGGGGATAGCTGTTATCGTGGAGATCAAGTCCCTAGGTTGATAGCCCTGCCCTATGCCCCCGAATGATAGGCGCTGTGTGAGTTGTCGGCGGGTTGCCCCAAAGTCCGACTTTTGGCGCGTAGTGCGCCTCGCCAAAACGACGACAGTCTGTCTCGATGAAGGCATGGGGCGTTCTGCCTATCTCTGTCCTGATGCGGGTTGCCTACGCCTTGCCCAGCGCAAAAATCGCCTAGGCCGAGCGCTCAAAGTTCCCATTCCCGATAGCCTCTGGCCTTTGCTGTGGCAGCGTATCGAGTCGGGTACCAGTCCCACTCCTCTATCAGCGGAAGCTCCCAGACACAATTTTCCTACCCTAGGCTAGGGAGACCTAGCCAAATCGGGCATACTAGGAGAAGGCTGGCATTGTCATGCTCCCTACCGACCAGCCATGCTGAGGAAAGACACCGAGAGAATGGATAATCGCGAGGGGCTTTGGGAACTGATTACACTGGGAAGGGGGAATCCGCAGCCTAGGAAATGACCATCGGATGGGGAATCTTGCCCATCCCATCCCACAAATCAGTAAACTTGATTAGGTGCCCCAGAGAGTATCTAGCTTTGGTTTACAATGCCTTGCTAGGCTAACGTATGCGTCAGAATGGTTTGATGTCGTTGTGTTGGACGAAGCAGGTTGGCTTTATGAATTAATTTTCTTGACTAGCGTAGGGAGAACTGGATGAACGGCAAAGTCAGAATTTACGAGTTGTCGAAGGAATTGAACTTGGAGAATAAGGATATTTTGGCGATCTGTGATCGCCTTGACATTGCCGTGAAAAGTCACAGCAGTACCATTGGCGACACCGAGGCGGAGCAAATCCGGTCGGAGGCTCAGAAAGTTCGCCAGAGCAGTAGTGCCGCCCGTCCGGCTCGTCCCCGCCCTAATCCAGCCAAAAGCAGCAATCGACCCGAACAAAAACAGCAAATTCTAGAGATTCGCCGTCATCGGGTTACTCCCAAACCAGAGCGCCCTGTGGATGGTGGCGCTGGGCAAGGCGATGGCGCTGCTCCTCCCCGCCCCCCACGCCCCACGGAGGACGCCCTAGACAAACCCACTCGTCCGACGGCACCGGGAGATGGATCGCGCCCGGAAGAACGCAAGCCCCGCCCAGTCATCTCCCCCAATCGCCCCGCAGCAGTCTCGGCTCCCTCGGCCCCGACCAGGGGGGTGCCTGAGATCACGGAACCCGTCCCAGAAACAATCTCCGTGGCTCCCCGTCCCAAGCTGGCTGGCCCGCCCAGTCGGGTTAGTAGCAGTGCTGGGGAAGTGGCAAAATCGGGAGACATCACCCGTCCGGTGCGTCCTGTGAAGCGGGTGGAAGCCCGGGATGATGGGGATGAGGCTCCCCAACGTCCCACCATCCCCATTCGTGAGGTGGATGAGGACGAAAGCGTTAACGTGCCTCGCCTCAAACCCAAGCCTAAACTGCGCCGCCCCGACGCGCCTCCCACTCCCACAAAGGAAACGGAGTCTAAGGACAGCGGTAGCAAGGATGATGGGGATTCTATTTCTGTCATTGGTGTGGATCCCCTGGATCTGGAAAGCCGTCTACGTCGGCCTTCGCCCCCCCGCCACAAGCGCAAGGAACGGGAGGACGAAGACGATGAAATGGAAATGCGCGAAAAGGCGGGCAAGGTCAGCAAGACCAAGCGTCGAGGTCAGGCCGTTTTAGAGGACGAAGACGAAGATCTCGATGCCCTCGCTGATGAACTAGACGGCGAAGAGCAGTCTACTGAGGCGATGAACCTCAGTATGTCCCTGGCTCGTCCGCCCAAGCCCAAGAGCGCTGGTAGCGGCAAGCCCTCTACCCCCACGGTGAAGAGCCATCGGCCCCAACACCGAGACAGCAGCAGCGGCGGTCGCGGTCGGCGAGATCGGCGAGAATCGGCTCCGAAGCAGGAGCGGCCTGAACTGATCGTGCTCACCGAAGGACTGACGGTGCATGAACTGGCAGAGCAAATCATGGTGCCCGACACCGAGCTGATCAAGTCCCTGTTCTTCAAGGGCATCGCCGCCAACATCAACCAAACCCTCGACATTGAAACCGCCAAGATGGTGGCCGAGGAATTCGATGTGATTGTCGAAACCGAAGCCGCCCAGTCTGAGGCCAAGAAGGTTACGGAAATGATCGATGCGGCAGATCTGGAAAACCTCCAGCGCCGCCCGCCCGTCGTCACCATCATGGGCCACGTAGACCACGGGAAAACCACCCTACTCGACGCCATCCGTAAAACCAAGGTGGCCCAGGGCGAGGCAGGCGGGATTACCCAGCACATTGGGGCCTACCATGTCGATGTGGAACATGCGGGCCAGTCTCACCAGATTGTCTTCTTGGATACCCCTGGTCACGAAGCCTTCACCGCCATGCGGGCAAGGGGTACCCGCGTCACCGACATCGCCATTTTGGTGGTGGCCGCTGACGACGGGGTTCGCCCTCAAACCATCGAGGCCATTAGCCACGCCAAAGCCGCCGAAGTGCCGCTGATCGTGGCCATCAACAAGGTGGACAAGGAAACCGCTAACCCCGACCGGGTGAAGCAGGAACTGATGGAACACAGCCTGGTGCCCGAAGAATGGGGCGGCGACACCATTATGGTGCCCGTTAGCGCTCTCTCTGGCGAAAACCTGGACACCCTGCTGGAGATGATTGTGCTGGTGGCCGAGGTGGAAGACCTCCAGGCCAACCCCGACCGTCGGGCACGCGGCACCGTCATCGAGGCCAACCTAGACAAGGCCCGTGGCCCGGTGGCCACCCTGCTGGTGCAAAACGGCACCCTGAAGGTGGGCGATTCCCTGGTGGCTGGCCCTGTGCTGGGTAAGGTGCGGGCGATGCTCGACGACCGACTCCAGCGGGTGGACAAGGCCACGCCCTCCTTTGCTGTGGAGGTGCTGGGCCTGAACGACGTACCCGCCGCTGGGGACGAATTCGAGGTCTATCCCGATGAGAAAACGGCGCGGGCGGTGGCCGATAAGCGGATGTCTGAGCAGCGCATGTCTCGCCTACAGCAGGCCATGGCCTCTCGCCGGGTGACGCTGAACACCATCTCCGCCCAAGTGCAGGAAGGGGATCTGAAGGATCTCAACCTGCTGCTGAAGGCCGACGTGCAGGGTTCCATCGAGGCTATCCTCGCTGCCCTGCAACAGTTGCCCCAAAACGAGGTGCAGATTCGGGTACTGCTGGCCGCTCCGGGCGAAATCAGCGAAACCGACGTGGATCTTGCTGCCGCGAGTGGCGCGGTGATTGTTGGCTTCAACACCACCCTGGCCCCCGGTGCCCGTCAGTCGGCGGATCGTCTGGGCGTAGATGTGCGCGACTACGACGTGATCTACAACCTGCTGGACGACATCCAAGGAGCCATGGAAGGCTTGCTCGATCCCGAAATGGTGGAGGAAACCCTCGGCCAGGTGGAAGTGCGGGCGGTCTTCCCGGTACGCAAGGGCGCTGTGGCAGGCTGCTATGTGCTGTCGGGCAAGGTCACGCGCAACTGCAACCTGCGGGTGGTGCGCGGCGGCGAAGTGGTCTACACGGGCAAGCTCGACTCCCTCAAACGGATGAAGGAAGATGCCAAAGACGTTGCAGCTGGGTTCGAGTGCGGCATCGGCATCGACAGCTTCAGCGATTGGAAGGAGAGCGACATCATCGACGCCTTCCGCATGGTGACCAAGCGACGTACCCTAGCAATGACCTAACCCTATGGCTACCCACCGCTACGACCCGTACCTTTGGGTACACCTGGCTGGCCTCGCCACGGTTCCTCTGTGGCTGGCGATCTCTATGCTGGGTTTAGCGGTGGGTTCGCCCCAGTGGCCCGGTCTTGAACTGGCGCTACTGGCTTTGCTAGGGGTTTCGCCTGCGCTGTGGATGCAGCTTGGGCGACCCTTCTATATTTTCAGTTTGCTAGCGCTCACGCTAAAGCCGACCGCTCTCAGCGACGATCAGCGGCGTATGCTGACCCTCTTCCAGCAATGGTGGGTGCGTAGTCTGGCGGTGGTGTCTCCGGTACTGCTGGTATGGCTGCTGTGGGAAATCTACCCTAGGGCTGTGGTGGCTTCGGATATCACGCCCTTTGCCTCTTTGGGGCACTTTGGAGGGCTGGCGGTGGCGGCGGGATCCTTCGCCCTGGCTAACCTGTTTCTCCAGGTGCCTGTCAGCGTTCTTGCCGTCATGGCCACCTCTGAAAAACGCTTTAAACGCACCGCTCCCTATCCTCTAGATAAAGTAAAAGCCAACTTTACCCAGGTAGGGATCCCCTTGAATCGCCTGTTACCTGAGGTGCTGCCGCCCGATGGTGTGGTGCCTGCGGTGGAGGACATCGTTGATCAAGAGCTTGTTTTACAAAAGCCGGACACTGTTGATTTAGAAGCTGCTGTCGGCCCAGAACTCGTTGAGGCAGGATTGGCTGACTCAGAACTGGCTGACCTAGAAGCAGCCAGTTCTCTTGAGTTGGAGGTTACAGCATTCGAGCCGAGAATGAACGAAGCCCAAGTGTGGGCCGAGGCACTACAGTCCTCAACCGAGTCCTCTGAGGCTGTGGCCCATCAACATAATGTTTTAGACGCCATGCCAACAATCCAAGGGGATCACGAAAGCTGGAACAACGGGGAGATGGCCGATCATCTGCCCGCCAACGTTGAGGTTGAAGACGGCACGGTGACTGATCTTGAAACCGCCGAGGTGCAGTCTGAAGGACAGGCAATCGTTGACGCTACGGTACCCATTCCGACGGCGTCTACCGCTGACGATGAGGCGTTGTCTGAAAACCTAGAACCAGCCACAGCAGAGGTCGCCGAGCCTGCTATAACCTTCCTGGACGGCTCCATAGCTCATCTCGACGAAACAGAATCGTCTAGTGATGACATCGAAACGAACGACCTCGAAGCTAACAACATTACAACTGTTGAAGCGACGGTTGAAGAAACTGACCTCGAAGCTAACGACACTACCATTGAAGTGACGGTTGAGGCCGTTGAAGTCGTCGCTGAGGTTCCAGTATCTGAATCCCAAGCTGAAGCCCAAACTTCTGACGACTGGGATCATGGCAATGATGGCTGGGATCAGACGGCCCACGATTGGGAACAAGACCCCAATTGGGAAGCCTCGGTGGAGTCGGCCAAGGAACAGACCGTTGAAGTGGCTGTGGTGCGGATATCCGACCCATCCTAATGTTTGTCCCAGGTTTTGGCCGTTTCAGGACTGAATTGTGGCCCCAAGCACAATGGCCCCCAAGAAACTTGCGCTATCTTAAACCTATAGCCCTTGCGCCAACGGGTCAAAGTCCAGCGGTATCACCCACCCTGACGCCGACCTCATCTCCTATCGGTGCAGTGTTTGTTTTTGTTGATTGACCTAAACGTTGTTGAGGCAGCTATGGCAGTATCTCGTTCTGCGGACTCCCGCGCCCTTTCTGATCACGCCCGCATCTGGAGCAGCCTACGATCTGCAATTGCCAGCAGTTCTGGCTTTCGGAGCTGGAAAGGCGAGCTTTCTGAAGGCGAGGCGGATAACGTTTCCCTGGATTACCTCGTGCGCCGCTACCTGCGCGAAACCCTAGAGACCCTGGCTTACTAGGTTTCGTGCCTAGCTTTGCCAAATCTCTCTGACCTTCTGCTCAGCCAGACAGTCGCAGCCAAGCTGTGGCTGTTTTGCGTTTTATGGCCCAGTTGAGGAGGGCTATAGTAGGCACAGTAGACGGAATCCCACCATGATGAAGCTTCAGCCCTGGCAATGGATTGTGATCGCCCTACCGCCATTAGGCATTGTGGGGTTTGTGGTGGCGGCGGCGGGGGCACAAATTCACGCCTGGGGGATTAACTGGATCTGGGCTATCGTGGCGGTGGCATTAGTAGGTTGGCGATGGTTGTTGGCCCGCTGGCTTAAGCCGTTACGACAACCCATGGCTGAGGCTTTGAAGCAGGCAGAACAGGATTTAGAAGCAGCGGTGGAGGCGGCGTCACCCGATACGGCAATCGGATCCGAGGCCGAAGCAGCTTTAGAGAAAATTTTGGAACAGGCCCAGGCCGATCCCCCAGTTTGGGAAGACTGGAACCCCTTTTGGGAGCGCTGCCGGGGGGTGGTGACGGCGGTGGCCCACGCCTACCATCCTGAAGTCAAATATCCCCTGCTGAACATTTACGTCCCCGACGCCTATGGCTTGCTGCGGGGCACCGTGGACGAAATGGATCGTTGGATGGATCAGCTATCCCCGGTGCTGGGCCAGGTGACGGTGGGGCAAGCGGTGCAGGGCTACGAGGTCTACCGCAAGCTGGAGCCCGTGGCCGGAAAACTTTGGCAAGCCTGGGGCTGGGCACAGTGGTTTCTCAACCCCGCCGCCGCCGCCGCCCGCACCCTCAGCCAACCCGCCAGTAATGTGGCCAATCAGCAGTTGTTGGGCAACCTTAGCCTGCTGCTGCGGGAAGCGGCCCTGCGTAACCTCTACCGTCAGGCGGTGGCGCTTTATGGGGGACAACTGCCGGAGATGCCTATGCCTATGGACAAGGCTCCCGTCCTCCCCCAGATAAAAACTCAGACCCTGCGGGACATCCTCGATCAGGCGGAACCCGTGGATACCCTGGCCGAAAAGCCTCTGAATTTGCTGCTGGTGGGGCGCACCGGGGCAGGTAAAAGTAGCGTCATCAATACCCTATTTGAAGCGGTGCTGGCCGAGGTGGACGTGTTGCCCAGCACCGACGCCATCCGCACCTATCACTGGCAGGCCGACAGCGGCGAAACCCTCACCCTGTGGGATTCCCCCGGCTACGAACAGGCAGAGCGAGAGGACTATCGGGAAGCGCTGCTCGACTGTGCCCATCAATCGGATTTGCTGCTGCTGGTAACTCCGGTCTTGGATCCGGCTCTGCAAATGGATGCCGACCTGCTCCAGGATATGAGAGAAGCCGTGCCCGACCTCGGCACCATCGCCATCGTTACCCAGGTGGATCGGCTGCGGCCCCTGCGGGAATGGGATCCTCCCTACAACTGGCAGTGGGGAACGCGGCCCAAGGAAATGTCTATCCGAGAAGCCACCCAATACCGCCAAACCCAACTAGGCGACCTGTGCGACCGAGTGTTGCCCCTCGTCACCTACGACCCAGCCAGTGGCCGATCCGCCTGGAATACCGAGGCGTTGGCCGCGACCCTGCTGGAGCAGATCGACCCCACCCAGGAACTTCGCCTTGCTCGATTTTTGCGAGATCGAGACTCCAAGGTGATCGCCGCCGCCCGGTTGATTGAGCGCTACCGTCTGCAAATGAGCACCACCCAGGGTCTTGCCGCCTTTCTCAAAAGCCCCATTCTGCAATTTTTAGCTACTCTCACCACTGGAACCCCAACCCTGGCCTACCTGCTGGCCGAGCAAATTCCCATCGAGCAACTGCCCGTGGTAATTGGTAAACTCCAGCTCGCCTACGACCTCTACAAAGTTGTGGCTCCAATGGGGGTACCGCTCGACTTGCTCTCCCTCTGGCCGCTGCTGCTGGAGCACAACGCCCACCCCGACCGCGCCGCCTGGGCCTTTGGCCACGCCATGGTGGAATATTGGACGCAATCCCTCACCGCCGACCAAACCCGCCAGCGCATTAACCATTATTTAACCCAGTTTGAATCGGCACATTTGCCTTGAGGTATGGCAGCCCGCAGATAGGTTAGGACAGAGCGCGGAAGGCATTGTCCAGGGCATCCCACACATTACCAAACTGGTGCAGGGTCTTTCGCACGTGGTATTTAATCCGTGCCCAGAACTTCTCAATTTTGTTCAAGTCAAGTGAGTACGGCGGCAGAGCGACCACCTGACATCCCGTTCGCTCAATGAATTCACGGATGGTGTCAGATTTGTGAAAACTGGCGTTATCCAACACGACCACCTAACTGGGCGTCAGTTCAGGGCCGAGACAGGACTCGCCCCACCCTTCGATGAGCGTGGTGTTGCAGTACCCCTTATACCAAATCCGATCCGTATGCCCCTGAAATAGAGTAGGTTTATAAGACTTCTAGGCTAACGGCAAACGACTGCCTTAGGCCGTATCCATGGGTATTTCTTTGCCAACGCTAGCCGCCCGGTTTCTAATTAGCTAGGCGTTGATGCGGCCTGCCATGGGAGAACTGGGGCTGGCGGTGGTTTGGATGGGCTGGAGGGGTTTCTCGTCGGTGCGGAAACTGGGGGCAAGCGAGCCGGATTTAGGGTCAAGGGCTAAGTAATTGTAGTGGATAGCCTGAGGGGGGCCAAACCTAGGTAACGCAAGCCTTGGGGAGTAATCTCAAAGCGACAGGGCAACACCTGCACCCCTGCCGCCATGGCTTGCCGCAGCAGGTCGCCATAGGTGGGGTCGGCCTCGTCGCCGGGGGCAAAGTCGATGCAGTCGCCCCGGTTGATGAAATACACCATTGCCGCCTTGGCGTTGGGAATTAGACCTATCAGTTCCCGCAGGTGTTTTTGGCCACGGGTGGTGACGGTATCGGGGAACAGGGCTAGGGTGCCCTTGACCCAGGTGGTGTTCTTAATTTCGATGTAGGTGGGCGGTGCCCCCTCTCGCTGCGATACCACGAAATCAACCCGGCTTTTGCCATCGTGGCCGTAGCGCACCTCTGGCTGAATGGTGTCGTAGTCCCCCAGTTCTGGAAGGAGTCGTGCCTCCAGCACCGATTTCATCACTCGGTTGGGCAGGGCGGTGTTGGTCCCTGCCCAGGTGGGGACAGTATCGTTGACTTCGGCCAGTTCCCAGGTATAGGCCAGCTTGCGCTTGGGGCTAGGGTTGTGGGAGACCATCACCCGTCCGCCAATGTGACAGATGCCCGTCATTGGCCCCGTGTTGGGACAATGGGCCGTAATCACCTCGCCGCTATCCAATTCAATATCGGCAAAAAACCGTTTGTAGCGCTTGAGCAAGGTGCCAGCCTGGAGCGGCGGGAAGGGATAGAACCAATCGTTAGCGGCCATGGAGGAGGGGGCAAAGGGGAATGGATGGTGTCTTAGCAAAACTAGCCACAGTCTAGAGCAATTCCGCTGTCTTCTGGCGCTCCTCTGTGCTGCTTTCTAGGTAGGGCTTGGGGGAGGAGGTCTTGAGTTTGCTGAGGCTGCTAATTTCGGTAGCAAGCCAGTTGGATTTAGAAATAAGACTGGGGTTTGGCTAGTATTTGATGCGGTCGTTGTCGGATTGTTGGGTGTTTTTGGGGGCGGTTTGTTTCACCACAAAGTCGATGATTTTGCCGCCTACATCAATCCCGGTGGCTTGTTCGATGCCCTCTAGGCCGGGGGATGAGTTGACCTCCATCACCACGGGGCCGTGGTTAGATCGGAGGAGATCGACCCCGGCTACCCGGAGCCCCATGGCCCTGGCGGCGCGAATGGCGGTGCTTCGTTCCTCTGGGGTGAGGCGCACCCGACTGGCGGATCCACCCCGGTGCAGATTGGAGCGAAATTCCCCCGGTGCGCCCTGGCGTTTCATGGCCGCGACGACCTTATCGTCAATTACGAAGCAGCGAATATCCATCCCCCCCGCTTCTTTGATGAATTCTTGCACCAGAATGTTGGCATCCAGGCCGCGAAAGGCTTCGATGACGGACTTGGCCGCCTGTTGGGTTTCCGCTAGCACCACGCCAATGCCCTGGGTGCCCTCCAGCAGCTTAATCACCAGGGGCGCACCGCCCACAATGTCCACAAGGCCATCGATGTCTTTGGTGGAGTGGGCAAAGCCCGTCACGGGCAGGCCAATACCTCGGCGGGCCATGATTTGCAGGGAACGCAGTTTGTCCCGCGAGCGAGAGATGGCCATGGAGGTGTTGGCGGTGAACACTCCCATGATTTCAAACTGACGCACCACCGCCGTGCCATAGAAGGTATTGGAGGCTCCAATGCGGGGAATTACGGCATCCACTCCCTCTAGGGGGCTGCCTTGGTAGAGCACGGTGGGTTTGTGGGAGGTGATGTTCATGTAGCAGCGCATGTGGTCAATCACTTGCATATCATGGCCCCGCGCTTCGCCAGCCTCCTTCAGCCGCCGAGTAGAATAAAGGGAGGCATCCCTAGATAAAATCACAATTTTCATAGCAAGCCTAAGGGGCATGAACAGGTAGATAACGAAACATCAGACTGACCTCGTGATTTCACAATCCGGGGTTTGTAGCCGCCAAAAACCTTGGACCACCCCAGGCCCGCCCCCTTCGTGTGCAAGAATATCAGGTCTTTTCGGCTAATGGTTGCAGGTAGGAGTGTTCTGGATCAACCAGATACCGCCGCCGCACCGCCTGCCGCCCCAGCAATAGCCGAAATCCCATCACATCGCGGTTGGTGAGGGTCAGTTCAATGGACCAAATGTGTCCGCCTACCTGCACCGGGGTTTGAATTACTGGGCGTAGTTCTTCCTGCCCCCCCGAATTGCGTACCAGGCGTTCCTCTAGGAGCACCGCCTCCGCGATCACAATGTGGCGGTCATCGCGCTGGATGGGGTGAGCCTGAAACCGCACCATGTCCACGCCGTGGCGGTCAAAATGTTCTAGGTCGAAGGCATGGAGGGCCGAAGATCTTGCCCCCGTATCCACCTTAGCCTTAATGGCCTGTACGCCTAGGTCGGGTAGGGCCACCCATTCGCGCCACCCAATCACGCCATTATCAATACCTGTCACGGATCCCATGGTTACCTTAGCCCGCCGCCTTTCACCCTCGCTCCTCAAGATTCATGCCCAAATCATCCCAAGAGTCCCACCCTGCCCCCTAGTTCGATTGCCCCCTAGTCTACCCCCTGGCTTTGTCGGGCTATCCTAGCGATTTGCCCTAGCGATTTGCTTTACACTACTTAAAGACTCTTTCAACCCCCTGCCGTGACCGATACCCTCACCCGCCCTCGCCCACTGGCCACCCGCTCGTTACCGCTCAAAACCCTGTGGGCCGATACCCTCACCGTCTTTTGGGGCGATTGGCTCGATCTGCGGGTGCGGATTCCCCAGGTGGCTTCGTCGGGCTTGGTGTCGCCATTGATCTATATTTTGGCCTTTGGCTTGGGTCTGGGCAGCGCCATCGACCAAGTGTCTACACCGCCAGCGGGGGACACCTACCTAGAATTCATTCTGCCGGGGATGGTGGCCCTATCCTCCATGGTGATTAGCTTTGGCGGTACCACGTTTTCCATCTGCGGGGATCGCCTGTTCACCAAAACCTTCGAGGAAATGCTGCTCTACCCGGTACATCCCCTGGCGCTGCACCTGGGCAAAATGCTGGCGGGTATTGTGCGGGGGCTGATGACCGCGAGTTCTGTGATTTTGGTGGCGGTGCTGTTTACGGGGCGGGTTTGGAGCTTCATCAATCCCCTGTTTCTGTTGCTAGTGGTACTGAACTGCGCCGTGTTTGCGGGGCTAGGGGTGATTGTCGGCCTCAATGTCAAATCCCTAGAAAGCGTGGGACTCTTCAATAACTTCCTCATCGTGCCCATGTCCTTCCTCGGCGGCACCTTCTTTGATCCCACCATGCTGCCCCCGGCCCTAAAGGCCATTGTCTACTTGCTGCCCCTCACCTACACCACCATTGGCCTCCGCGCCGCCGCCTACCAGCCCCTAGCGGAATTTCCCTGGTATGCCATCCCCATTCTGCTGGTAGTAGCGATTGGCTTGGCTCTCGTAGGAGCCCAGCAGTTCTCTAGCCAACAAGACTAGTCGTCTTCTGGCATGGACTGGGCTGCGCCATCATCCCAGGAGGAGTTGAAAGACCTAACCAACCGGATTAGTCAGGTCTTTCAACGCTTCTACGCTGTTTTTTATCTGCTGAAAATGAATTAACCCTGAGGGTTCTGCTACGGATCTATCTGCTATGAATGTATTCAGAATCGCGGTGCTGGCTATGCATCAGCCGTTAGCCCCTTAGCATCTGGTTCTCACCCTTGCCTCTGCGCCCCAAAACCCTCGGATCTGGGCGCAATGCTATCCTAGACGGGACTTGCTGCATAGGTTTTGCGGGCCAACCGGAGGATTTTTTCCTGGGGTGGCATGACCGCTCAAGAGAGCTATGGACAACGCCTTCGAGCTAACGCTGCAAATGGTGCTGACGGTTTTAGCCGGGGTGACGGCTCAGGTGGTGGGCGAGTTTGCGCGGGTGCCGAGCATCATTTTTTTGCTGATCTTTGGCATTGGCCTAGGGCCGGACGGGCTGGGGCTGATTCATCCTCAATCGCTGGGGGTGGGGCTGGAGGTAATGGTCTCCCTCAGTGTGGCGCTGATTTTGTTTGAGGGTGGCCTCAGCCTGGAGCTGAGTGAACTGGGCCAGGTATCGAGCAGCTTGCGGAATTTGGTGACCATCGGCGTGTTTGTCACCCTGATTGGCGGGGGCGTGGCGGCTCACTGGCTGGGGGAATTTCCCTGGTCGCTGGCGTTTCTCTATGCCTCGTTGGTGGTGGTGACTGGCCCCACGGTGATTACGCCCCTGCTGCGCCAGGTGCAGGTGGATCGCAAGGTCTCTACCCTGCTGGAGGGGGAGGGGGTGTTGATTGACCCGGTAGGGGCGGTGTTGGCGGTGGTGGTGCTGGGGATCATCCTCAATGGCGATGCCGATGTGGGATCGGTGGTGGGTGGCCTTACCCTGCGTCTGGGCATTGGTACGGTGATTGGGGCCATTGGCGGCGGGCTGATCGGGTGGTTCCTGAAGCGGGCCAGTTTCGTGAGTGATGACCTGCGCAACCTGGTGGTGCTGGCGGGGCTGTGGGGGATTTTTGGTCTGGCCCAAACCGTCCGTAGCGAATCGGGTCTGATGGCAACGGTGGTGGCAGGGTTGCTGGTGCGTTCCCTGTCGGTGCCCGACGAACGGCTGCTGCTGCGGTTTAAGGGCCAGCTTACGGTGTTGGCGGTTTCGGTGCTGTTTATTCTGCTGGCGGCGGATCTCTCCATTGCCAGTGTGTTTGCCCTGGGCTGGGGGGCGGTGGGCACGGTGCTGGTGCTGATGCTGCTGGTGCGGCCCGTCAGCATTTGGCTCTGCACCCAGTCGAGCGATATGAATTGGCGACAAAAGGCATTTCTAAGCTGGATTGCCCCTCGTGGCATTGTGTCGGCGTCGGTGGCCTCGCTATTCGCCATTTTGCTGACGGAACAGGGCATCAGCGGTGGCGATGCCATCAAAGCCCTGGTGTTTCTCACCATTATTATGACGGTGCTGGTGCAGGGGCTGACGGCTCGCTGGGTGGCGCATTGGCTGGGCATCGCCAAAACCGAGGCGGTGGGCGCGGTGGTGGTGGGCTGTCATCCCCTCAGTGTGCTGATTGCCCGTTTGATCAAAAACTATGGCGACCCGGTGGTGCTGATCGACACCAACGAAGCGGCCACGGACGAAGCGGCTAAGGAAGGCATTAACGTGCTCATCAATAGCGCCTTGGATCAGGGCGTTCTTGAACAGGCCGGACTGGGCAAAGCAGGGACGTTTCTGGCCATCACCACCAATGGCGAGGTGAATGCCGTGGTGGCCCAGCGTGCCCTAGAGGAATTTCAGCCCCCCCGCGTGATTGCCGTCATGCCCACGGACAAAGACCTGGGCGAAATGCCCCACCAAGGCAAGCTGAAAGAAGCCGCCACCCCTAGCCTTTCGTTGAAAAAGTGGAATCGCTACCTCACGGATGGGGAAGTGCGCCTAGGGGAAACCCGCCTGCGATCCGATGCCACAGACCTGCAACAGGCCCACTTGGCCGCCCTGGTGCGCAGCGGCGAAATGATTCCCCTGCTAGTGGAACGGGACGGTGCCCTTCAGATTGCCCTGGGCCAAGATGCCTGGAAGGTAGGGGATCGCCTCATCTACCTGCTCCACGATGCCACCCCCAAACTGCTCAGACGCCTAGGGGGCGGCATTCAACCGATCACACTCACCCTCGAAACCCTCCCGACGGTGGAAGATCTGCCCCTGCCCGCCCCAGCGGTTGCGCCTGAACCCCTGGTTTCAGAGTTCCTAGAAAAGAGTTCCTAGAAAATGGATGACACGCCCACACCATCGAATTTTGCATGGTGTGGCAATGCGCGTTAACGACTTGGCAACTTTCTCAGAGCGCATGTACTTGAAGTTCTAGCGTACTGTACACTTGGGGCAGTGGTGCTTTTGTCTCCATGATCCCCAGACACATTACGCTAAGGAATTTTCTGAGCTACCGTGAGGCTAGCTTAGATTTTAGCGGCCTGCATGTGGTCTGCATTGCAGGGCAAAACGGGGCGGGCAAGTCTTCCTTATTGGAGGCGATTGGCTGGGCGCTGTGGGGCCAAAGCCGAGTCGCGCTCGACGACGATGTGATTCATCAAGGAGCCTTGGAAGCAATGGTCGCCTTTGTGTTTCAGCAAGGCGACCATTGCTATCGGGTAATTCGTAGCCGCCATCGGCAGCAGGGGGCAGGGCTAGAATTTCAGGTGCAGACGGAGGCGGGCTACCGTGTCTTGACCCAGCGCAGTATGCGGGCCACCCAGCAAATCCTATGTCGCCACCTCAAACTCAACTACGACACCTTTATTAATAGTGCCTATCTGCGCCAGGGCGGGGCTGATGAGTTTATGCTAAAGCGCCCCAGCGAACGAAAGGCGGTGCTGGCTCGACTCCTCAAGCTCGACCACTACGACGATTTGGCGGAACGGGCCAGGGAACAAGCCCGCCAAGCCAAGGCCGAGGTCATCCTGCGGACTCAGCATTTAGACGAGTTGACCACCACCCTAGCCCAGGCGGGGGCCACGGTTGCCGCCCAGACCCAGCTTGAGGCCGAGCTACAGGCGTTGGATCACAACCTGGCCCAGACCCAAGCCCAGATTCAACGCCTCCAAACCCTGGGGCAAACCTGCCAAGACCAGCGGGAACAACGGCGCATCTATACCCAGCAGCGCGATCAAACCTTGGCCCTGCACCAGCAAACCCAGGTGGCCTTGGCCATGGCGGAGGTGGAGGCCCAACAGTGCCAGCAACACCTGGCGGAGGCCGAGCCCATTACGGCGGGCATGGCGGAACTACAAGCCCTGGAGGCGGCGGAACGCGATCTGAGTCAACGGCTGCAACAGGCCCAGATCTGGCAGCAACGTTTGGATACCTTGACGGCGGAGTACCAGGCCCAGACCCAGGCGCTACAAACTCAGCACCAGCAGGCCCAAAGCCAGTTAGAGGCGGTGTTGGCCCAACGCCACGAACTCGCCGACACCCTAGGCCAAACGGACAATGTGAAAGCGGCCTGCGATCAGTTGGCGGTGGCGAAGGCGCGGCTGAAACACCTGGATGCCTTACAGCTTCAGGTGGGGCCACTGCGGCAACGACAACAGCAGCTTCAAGCCCAGCTTCAGCGCCAGGAAACCCGGCTACAAACCCGCCTGGAGGAAGCCCAAGCCACCCTCGATCACTTGCGCCAAGCCCAGGCCCAACAGCCCCCCCTGGAGGTCTCGGCCCAGGCGCTAGAGCAAACCCTGAGCTATCTGGAACAGCGGCAAGCCTACCGGGATCAGGTTCGGGATAAGGGACTGGAGCGGCGTAGTTTTGTGGCCACCCTCCAGGCTCGTCAGCGGGACTGTGAGACCCAAATGGCAGAAATTACCCAGAAATTGTCGATGTTGGGTTACCCCGACGCCCTTTGCCCCCTCTGTGATCGCTCCCTCGATAGCCCCCATCGCGCCCTGGTGACCGACCGCCATCGGCGGCAGCAGCAGGATTTGCAGGATCAGATTTGGGTAATTCGGGAACAGTTGGCGGCCTCCGAACGGGAGATCCAGGTTTTGCGGCAGGAATATCGGGCGGTGGAGGCGGAACTGGCCCTCTACGCTCCGGTGCTGCACCGCCAGGGCCAAATCGATGCCCAGCGGGCCTCCCAAATCTCGATACAGCAACGCCTACGGGATTTGGAAACGGAATGTCATCAGCTTCAGCAATCCCTTCAGCAGCGGCACTATGCCCCCGAACTCCAGGCCGAACTAGCGCAGATCGAACACACCCTGCACCAGTTGGCCTACGATGATCGAGATCACGCCCTGGCACGGGGGCAGGTGAATCGCCTGCGGTGGGCCGATCTCAAACACCACGATCTCACCCAGGCCCAGCAGCGCCAGCGCCGTCTGCGGGATCAGCAGCGCCAGATCGAACACACCCTCTCTGAGTTGGAGTCCCAGCGACTGGTCTTGGAACAGGGGCCGATGCAGCAAGAGATCCAGACCCTTCAGCAGCGAATTCAGCCCCTTCAGGCAGATTTAGCCCAATATCAGCAGGTTCGTTTGGCCCTAGGGGAAGCCCAGATCTGGCGCAGTCGGCAGCGAGACCTAGACCAAGCCCGCCAACGTTGGCCCGATCTCGAACAGCGCTGTGCCCATTTGCGCCGCCAGCAGCAGGAACAGCAGCAGACCCTAGACGGCCTCACCGCCCAGATTGATCCTCTCCAAGCCGCCTTGCGCCACCAGGGCTACGATCCCGACGACCTAGACCGCCTTCAGCAACGATTGGCAACGCAACAGCGACAGCGAGATCACCTCCTCGCCCAGTTAGGAGCCTTGGCCCAGGCTCGCCAACACCTAGAGAGCCTGGAACAGCAGATTGAGCAAAATCGGCAAGACCTCAAGGCGGCTCGGCAGCGCCAGCAGGTTTACCAAGAACTCGCCCATGCCTTTGGGCGCAAGGGCATCCAAGCCCTGATGATTGAAAACCTGTTGCCCCAACTGGAGGCCGAAGCCAACTACCTCCTGGGCCGCCTTAGCCACCATCAACTGCACCTGCGGTTTGTCACCCAGCGGGCCAGCAAAGGGAACCAAGATAAGCGAATTGAGACCCTCGATATTCTGATTGCCGACGCCCAGGGAACCCGCCCCTACGAAACCTACTCCGGCGGGGAAGCCTTTCGGATTAACTTTGCCCTACGGTTGGCCCTGGCCCGCATCCTGGCCCAGCGGTCGGGGATGGCCCTGCAACTATTAATGATCGATGAGGGCTTTGGTAGCCAAGATCCCCAGGGGTGCGATCATCTAGTTGCCGCCATCAACGCTATTGCACCCGACTTTGCCTGCATCCTGGTGGTTACCCACATGCCCCGCCTGCGCGAAGCCTTCCCCACCCGCCTCGACATTACCAAAACCGCCCAGGGCTCTCACATTACCCTCTCGGTCTAGGGGGTGGTCTAAACCATTCGGTGTAGGCTCCACGGATCGCCACTGTCAGCCCCCAGAATGGTTAATCTCTCCTAGGGGGGAGTTCACCATTCTGCGATGCCATCACAATGGATGGGAAACGAAGGTGAGTTCTCACTCAGAAACGGGGTCGTTCTGTGCCAATTTCTGTAACAGTCGTTAATATTTCCATGAAAGCTTAATTATTTTTTTGGGTTTGCCGCGAAAAATATGTCACAAGGGATGCAGTCCAGTTTCCCCAAAAGCCCTATTCTGCCAACAATCCAGGCTTACTAAAAAGCTAAATTGAGTAAGAATTACTATTCCCCCCCCTTCTTAATAAATGTTACACTTGTTTACATAAATAAGTGAGCGATAGCCAATATGGACACTTCAACCTTGATTTATGGTGGTCTCCTTGTCTTGGCAGGTGGCTACTGGTTGCTGAGCCGCCAGGGCGAAACCGCCAACCAAGAAATCCCCATTCCTGTTCCTGTCGAGGATCGCGCTGTTTCTGAGCGCCGTCGTTAGTTATTACCCCGCCCCGTGGGTTGCGATCTATGTAGTCCTACCGTTTAGTTTTCTCCCTGCCATGAGAACGTTGCAGAATTCCACCGACCTCGTGCGTACCTACCTGAAGGAAATCGGTCGAGTACCCCTACTCACCCACGAGGAAGAAATTGTTCTGGGTAAGCAGGTGCAGCGGCTGTCCCTACTGGAGGCCCAAAAGCGAGACCTTGAGGAGACCACCGGGCAAACCCTGAGCCTAGAAGCATGGGCCGATGTTGCCTCCATTTCCCTCGCGGAACTGAAGCGAACCATCCGCGAAGGCGAAATGGCCAAGCGCAAGATGGTCGAGGCTAACCTGCGGCTGGTGGTGTCCGTCGCCAAAAAGTACATCAAGCGCAACGTTGATCTGCTGGATCTGATCCAGGAAGGCACCATTGGAATGCAGCGGGGCGTGGAGAAATTTGACCCCACCAAGGGCTACCGCTTTTCCACCTACGCCTACTGGTGGATTCGCCAAGCCATCACCCGCGCCATTGCCGAAAAAAGCCGCACCATCCGCCTGCCCATCCACATTACCGAAAAGCTGAATAAGCTGAAAAAGGCCCAGCGCCAGCTCGCCCAAACGCATGGCCGTGCCGCCACTGTGGCTGAACTCGCCGCCGAGTGCGACCTCACCACCAAGCAGGTGCGCGACTATCTAGAAAAGGCCCGCCAGCCTCTCTCCCTCGACCTCAAGGTGGGCGACAACCAAGACACCGAATTGGTGGAACTCCTGGAGGACGACGGCCCTTCCCCCGAAGAATTTGCCGCCCAAGCCTCCCTGCGCCAAGACCTGGAACGTCTAATGGGTGACCTCACCCCCCAACAGCGAGAAGTTCTGTCTCTGCGCTTTGGATTGGCCGATGGTCAAACCATGACCCTCGCGAAGATTGGCGACCGCCTCTCCATCAGCCGCGAACGGGTGCGCCAAATTGAGCGGGAAGCCCTCACCAAACTGCGTAAGCGCCAGTCCGATATCCGCGAATACCTCGCCAGTTAGCCCAATCCCTAGCGCTAGTGGATAGATACCAGGTCGAACCCCGGCGGACAATGCTAGGGTTCGACCTCTATCGTTATGGCAATGCCCTATAGCAATGCCCTAGGCTGGGCCTTGCAGTAGGCGCATCATCTTGGCCACCATGGCGAGGCTTTCTTCGTAGAGCACGTCTTCGCCCCAGCGCTGGAGCTGTTGGCCCAGCATGAAGTCGGCCTTTTGGTCGGAGAGGGCTGTCACCTGTTCTACTTGGCAAGCCTGGGCACCGCCGCCCGCCTCCATCCGCATACAGCCCGTGGTTTCAGAGCAGAGGATGGTGCAGCAGTTGGCGTTGGGGTTGGTGGAAATTAGCCGAATCCCAGTCAGATCGCCGATCACTTCGCCGGAATCGGCCACAGGGATACCCGCCAGTTCGGCCTCAATTTCGATGCCGTTTAGCCCCCGAAAGTGCAGGGTTTTGAGGTTGTAGATGCCGCCTTGCTCGGTGTAGTCCACGGGCTCCCAATCCAGGCGGCTGGCAAACCAGCCTAGGTACATTAGGGCTTGGGCGGCGTTGCCCTGCTCGTAATCGACGCTAATCCGGTCTACATCTTGCAGAGATTCCCGCCGTTCGGGGGGGTCGTAGGCGGCAGCCGTGAGTTCCTGCCACGGTGCCAAACGGTGCCAGTTGAGGTCGGCGATGGTGATCCCTTCCTCCACCAGGCATTGCATGGTGTGCAGTTCCGCCTCGGCATCACTGAAGTAGCTGGAATCGACAATAATGCAATTACTAGATTTCGACAAATTTTGGAAAATCGGCTGCTCTGGGCTGGGGGTGGCCTTCCACCACACAAACCGGGGCAGTTCCGGCAAAATTAGCGAAGCCACCAGGTCGCTCACCCGTTCTAGCGCTGCCTTGGTGCCGCGCAGGGTGATGTATTCGCAGCAGATCAGGTTGCTGGTGCTTTTCTTTTGCACCGGGCAGTAGGCCGATACCTGGGCCGTTACCCCGTTATCTTCGCCAAAGGTGGGGCAGAGGGTAATCACCCGGCAGGGGTTGTGGGCGGAGATGGACTCGCTCAGGTTAAAGCCGCGCAGGTCGGGATTTTGGTATTCCTTTTGGGCCTGGGAAAGCTGGGCATATTCCTGGCGCACCCTGGCCAAGGTGGGCGGATCCATGCGGCCTGTTATCCGTAGGTCGTAGGCCATCTGGGCCTGCCGAATGCCCTCACGGGTAAGGGGGCCATGGTTGCCATCGATGGGGCCAGGGTAAAACGCCAGGGCGGCGAGTACCTGCTGCACCTCTTCCGGTTCGTAGATCACCATGGTAAAAGTGCTGGCACGGGTGGCCACGGGGGCAGCGGCTCCGGCATCCTGTTGTCGCCAAATATTTCGCAGCTCCGATTCAATCTCGTCGATGGAGATGTCCTTGGGCTTTTGTATCGCAACGGTGGGAGTCATGGTCATGGCTGTTTGGGGAGTAGGGAATCGGGAATCGGGGGTCGGGAGTGGGTTGCTTATCCCCCTCTCCCCGTGGGAGAGGGACTAGGGGTGAGGGCTTTAGAGGGGGGCTAGGGGTGAGGGGTCTCTGGGCCGTCAGAGAACTACAACCTGCGCCAGCGGCGACCGTCTTTGTTCAATAGAAACTCCGCTTCCATTGGCCCCCAGGTTCCGGCTTCGTACATGGGGATGGCATTGGGGTCGGCGGGGGCATCCCACACTTGCAGTAGGGGGGTGAGCAAGCGCCAGGAGGCTTCCACTTCGTCGCCACGGGTGAAGAGGGTTTGGTCGGCCAGCATACAGTCCACAATTAGGCGGGCGTAGGCGTCGGTGTTGGCTTGGCCAAAGGCGGCATCGTAGCGGAAGTCCATATCCACAGAGCGCGTCCGCAGGGAGTTGCCGGGGGTTTTCACCTCAAACCGCATGGAAATGCCCTCATCGGGCTGAATCCGCAGGGCCAAGACGTTGTGGTTCATCTGCTGGGCGGCAGATTGGAACATCAGGTGGGGCACTTCCTTAAAGTGGATGGAGATTTCACTCACCTTCTTGGGCATGCGTTTGCCCGTCCGCATATAGAAGGGCACCCCCTTCCAGCGCCAGTTGTCGATTTCCAGCTTTAGGGCGCTGAAGGTTTGCACGGTGGATTCCGGGTTCGCGCCCTCCTCCTCCCGGTAGCCCGGTACCGCTTGGCCCTTCATCCATCCGGCGGAATATTGCCCCCGCACGGCGCACTGGCTGAGGTCATCAATGTCGCTGAGGTGGGTGGCTTGCAGGACTTTCGTTTTTTCGTTGCGAATGCTGTCGGCATCCAGGGAGTTGGGCGGCTCCATGGCCGTCAGGCAAAACAACTGCATCAGGTGGTTTTGCACCATGTCCCGCAGGGCACCGGAGGTTTCGTAGTATCCGGCGCGACCTTCCAGACCCACGGTTTCCGCCACGGTGATCTGGACGTGATCGACAAACTGCCGATTCCACAGCGGTTCAAAAATGGCGTTAGCAAAGCGAAACACCATCAGGTTTTGGACGGTTTCTTTGCCCAGGTAGTGGTCGATGCGGTAGATCTGCCGTTCGTCGCAGACCTTCTGCACCACCCGATTGAGCACCTGGGCCGAGGCCAGATCCTTACCGAAGGGTTTTTCGATAATCAGCCGTTGTTTGGTGGGGTCTTCCAGCATTCCCGCCGCCCCCAGTTGTTGGGTGGCTTCCCCAAAAAATCGCGGCGCAACGGAAAGGTAAAACACCCGATTGCCCCGCGTACCCCGCTGCTCGTCGAGTTCTGCCAGCAGGGTTTTTAGTTTTTGGTAAGACTCTGGGTTGTCAATATCGCCAGGGCAGTAGTACAGCCCCTTGGCAAAGTCCTCCCACACCGCCTCATGGCCGATGCCGTTGCCAAATTCCTCAATGCCCTCCCGCAGGTGCTCCCGAAAGAACTCGTGGCTCCATTCCCGCCGTGCCACGCCCACGATGGTGAGTTCTGGCGGTAGGCGTCTTTCTCGCCGCATTTGGTAGATGGCGGGGACAATTTTGCGCTGGGTGAGGTCGCCGGAGGCCCCAAAAATCACCAGAATTTGCGGCTCCGGGATGCGGTCTTGCTGAAGGCCAACCCGCAGGGGATTTTCAATCAAAGACACCATAAGCGTTGGGGGTAGGGGGTAGGGGCAGTCGTCGCCTAGGTCATCGCGACTCAGGAGGCCATCGTGGGTGAACCAAGGCGGCCCACGTTGTTATTGTGGCGGCACTTGCCAAGAATCGGCCCATACTATAGATGGTCTTAACGTAATGAAAGCCAGACTGCATTGCAGAACACATACCGCTGGTGCAGCAACTCCCCCAGGATGCGGTCTCAGGATCTACACAAGTAAAGGGCGCTACCAACGACGGGGGGTAAAGTTCCCATCATTGAGAATCTCCACACTATCGCCCGACTGAGCCAGCACAAATAACCCCTGACGGTAGGCATAGCGGGCCACGTCGTTGGGCACCACCATTCCGGCCACGGCTCCCATAGCGCGGACATCGCCGTAGCGGGGCATCAGCCGCTTAAACTTGCTCAGCCGATCTAGGTGCTCGGTCACATCGGCCTGGGTGAGCTTGCTTTTGACCTCGACCACCACGGCTTCAGTGGTATTAACCACCAGCAGGTCGATTTCAATGCCCTCGTCGCCGCGCTGAACCGACACCCCTTCATGGAATTCGTGGACATCAATGCCCCGCTCTTGAAACAGCCGCACCACCGCAGGCCGCACCTGCCACTCCACAAACTCACCCAAGCGATTACCCAACTTCCCCAGTTGTTCGTTGAGGTGCTGGTTTTGTTGCTTAATCAACTGTCGAGTTTCCTCAAGCTGGCGATCTGATTCCTGAAAGCGGCGTTCGGTTTCCTGAAAACGGCGTTCGGTTTCTTTTTGGGCTGTCGCTAGTTCGCCCAACAAACGCCAAACATCATCGGCAGTGGTGGCCATGGGGTCTCTAACCAGTACCAGGGTACTTCAATATTAACATCGGCCTTTCAGTGGAGTCCTCTAGAGCGCATGGGTTTGACCATTAGCCACGCGGCCATGTTGAGCGACCCGATCCAAGCCATCGCTGTCTTGCCCTTAGAGCCAGACCGCAGGCGCAAATCAGCTAGGCTGGAGATAGTAGTCATTTCGACTAACGTTGAGACAGTCGTGGGCCTGATTTACAGGGGATGTAGCCGTTTAGGGCGTCTCATGCTTATCGAAAGAACTATAGCCCTCGGATTCCTACGGTGTGGCCATGCCAACCTCCCTGATTGAATTTCGCAATTTACAAAAGGTCTACGGTGAAGGCAATACCGAAGTCCGTGCCCTTTGGGATGTGAACCTGGCCATTGCCCCAGGGGAATACTGCGCCATTATGGGGCCATCGGGGTCTGGCAAATCCACCGCGATGAATATGATTGGCTGTCTGGATCGGCCCACCGCTGGCGACTATTATTTTGACCAGCAAAACGTGGCCACTCTCACCGATACTGATCTGGCCCACATTCGCAACCGCAAAATTGGCTTTGTCTTCCAGCAGTTTCACCTGCTGCCCCAGCTTACGGCGCGGGAAAATGTGGAACTGCCGATGATCTATGCCGGGGTGGCCAAGGCCGAACGCCAGCAGCGGGCCATTGCCGCCCTAGAACAGGTGAGTCTGGGGAACCGCATCAATAACCGACCGACCCAGCTTTCGGGGGGGCAACAGCAGCGGGTGGCCATTGCCCGCGCCATTGTCAATCGGCCCCTGTTACTGTTGGCCGATGAACCCACGGGAGCCCTCGACACCCACACCACCGAGGAGGTGCTCAAGATTTTTGCCGATCTCCACGCCAGCGGCATGACCGTAGTGATGGTGACCCACGAGCCGGATGTGGCCCGTGCTAGCCAGCGGATTATTTGGTTTAAGGATGGCGAGGTGATGAATGACCATCTCCGCCCCACCGACCTGGCTTCGTTGACCACCCTTGGAACCACCCCATGACCCCCGATGGTTTTAGGGTGGAAATTCGCTGCGATCCGCAATCGTGAGCCCATGGCCGTAAGAACAATGGCCCTAGCCACCGCTGGCCAAGGTGCGCGTTATCACTACCGCCGAGGCCGCAAAGATGGCCGTCCAAGCGGTACCCATCAGCCCCAGGGTAAGCCCCCACAGCCGCCCATCCCACTTGGTAAACTGAGTATTGCTGACCGCCACGTCGCTAGCCAACCGCTCCACGTCGCCGCTCAACCGCTCCACGTCACCACTGAGGCGCTCCACATCACCGCTCAAGCGTTCTACATGGCCACCTAGGCTGTCTAGCTTAGTGATAACGTCGGTCAGGGTTGGCTCTGGCCTTGCCGATGACTCCATCGCGTCCATGATCCGTCCAATATTCTTTGATCTTAACGTAGGTTAGGCTAGACATGGCGATAGGGTACCAACGACAAATCTCAGTAGTGTGGCATCAATATAGGGTATCCGTTGTTTTGTCTTGCACCTGTTTTATACTGATGCCGTCACTGTGATTCTCCACTATGCCATCGCTGCTACATCGTTTTTTTGCTCCAGGGAAGCGCCGAGGCTGGCCCCAGGTACCGCTAGTGTGGGTGTTGGTGGTGCCGTTTGTGGCGCAGTTGGCGGGGTCGGTGGGGATAGTGGCCTATCTCTACCACCGCAGTGCCCAGCGCGACCTAGAGGTGGCGGCGCAGAATTTGCTGGATCAGGCGGTGCTGCGCATCCAGGCGGATCTGGATCAGCGGCTACAACAGCAGCAACAAGCCCTGACGGTGACCCACCAGGCGCTTCAGGTCTATAGCGGGAATGAGGATGAGATAGACGAAGCGGTGGTACAGCGTGTGCTTTGGCGCAAAATGCAGTTCTCGCCCACGCTGTCTTCTCTGTATTGGGCGACGGAGCAGGGCATGGAGGTGGGCTATGGGCGGCTGACCAGCGAAGATTCGGTAGTCCAGGCGGAACAGCTCACGGGGTTAGATCTGGAGGTGAGTACCCCCTATCTGGTGCAGCGCGATCCTCGTCAACGGAGTCAGCGCCATTTTTACCTGGTGGATGAGCAAGGCCAACCGCGTACGATAGCCCACACCACCACTGTACCCGTTACCCAGTTGCCGTGGTACCAGGCAGCGCAGTCCCTCCAGGGCCAGGGCTGGTCGCCTATTTTTGCCACCCACACCACGTCGCAACTCTCGTTAAATGCGCTATTGCCGCTGCGGGATGACGCGGGCCGTCTTGAGGGGGTGTTGAGTACCTTCTTCGCCCTATCAGACCTCAGTGAGTTTCTCCGCCAGCTCAAATTTTCGCCCACGGGGCAAGCGTTTATTCTGGAGCCATCGGGGGCATTGGTGGCCACTTCCACAGGGAACGTGCCCTACGAGCGCCTACCCAATGGGGATCCGGTGCGTCTCTATGCCCAGGGCAGCCAGCAGCCCTGGCTTCGAGCCGTCACCCGTGAGCTGCTGCATCGCCATAGCAATTTCCACGACATTGAGCCGCACAACCATATCCGGGTGAGGGTGGATGGCAAGGTGCTCTACGGGGAGGTGCAGCCCTACCGGGATGCCTACGGTTTGGACTGGCTGTTGGTGATGGTGTTACCCCAATCCGATGTGATGGCTAACCTGCAAGCCAGCCAGCAGAGTCTACTGTGGCTGTGGGGGGGCACCCTACTCTTGGCGACGGCCTTCGGTTGGCTGACGGCGCGGGCCATTGTCACCCGTCTACGCCAGTTGGCGGAGGCCAGCCAAGCCCTGGCCCAGGGTAGCCCAGCCCCCATCGCAGAGGCCTCCGCCGTTGCCGAACTGTCTCACCTCACCGCTGTCTTCAACCAGATGGCCCAGACTATCCAAACCAGCCACGCCGATTTGGCCCAGTCCATAGCCGAGTTGCAGGCTAGTAAAGCGCAGTTTCGTAAGCTCTTTCAGGCCGATGTGGTGGGGTTGCTGGTCAGCGATGGCGAGGGGCGAATTCTGGATGCCAACGATTATTTCCTGACCTTGCTGGGCTACGACCATCAGTCCCTGGCTGAGGGGAACCTACGCTGGGAACCGTTGACCCCGCCCAGCCATCGCGATCAAGATACCGCCAAGGGGGCCGAACTTCGGCAGCAGGGCTGGGTGAGCGCCTACGAAAAGGAGTTCTACCATCGGGATGGCCATCGGGTGCCCGTGCTGATTGGCGGGACGATGGTATCTGACGACCAGGCGATCTATGTGGCGGTGGATATCCAAGATCGCAAGCGGACAGAGCAAGCCTTACAGGAAAGCCAAACCTTTTTGCAGCACATCGCCGATGCCTCCCCCAATATTCTCTACCTCTACGATGTGCAAGCGCGCCGCAATATCTACGTGAGTGGGGCCGTGGAGGACATCCTGGGCTACAGCGTGGAGGAGGTGCTATCCATGGGCGACACCTTTTTCAAAACCCTATGCCCCCCCGACCAACTAACGCAATTAACCCGCGACTATCGCGATATTGCCACCCTTGCCGATGGCGAAATTCGCAGCAATGAACTGTGTATTCAAACCGCCAGCGGTGAACGACGGCGGATTTTTAATCGCTATACGGCCTTTCGTCGGGATGGAGAAGGCCACCTCCAGTGCACCATCGGTTCGGTGCAGGATATCACGGTGCTGAAGCAGGCTGAGATGGAAACCCAGCGCCTAAAAGAACGCCTAGAGTTTATTTTAGCGGCCAGTCCGGCGGCCATCTTCACCTGCAGCATGGACTACACCATCACCTTCATCAGCCAAAATATTGAGGGCATGGTGGGCTATACCCCAGAGGAAATCATTGGCTGGGAAGGCTTTTGGGCACAGCACATCCATCCCGACGACGCGGATCGGGTGATGGACGAACTGGGGAACTTTTTTCAGCAAGGACATTCAATCCACGAGTATCGCTGGAAGCATCGGCAGGGCCCCTATCGCTGGATGATGAACGAACTGAGCCTCGTGTGTGACCACCAAGGCCAAGCCCAGGAAATTGTGGGCTACTGCATCGATATCGATGATCGCAAGCAGGCCGAAGCCCAATTGCAACAAACCAACGCCGACCTCCGACGGGCCACCCGCACCAAGGACGAATTTCTCGCGGCCATGAGCCACGAACTGCGTACCCCCCTCACCGCCATTCTCGGCATGACCGAAGCGCTGATGGAGGAAGTGTTTGGCCCCATCACCCCAGAACAGACCAAGGCACTAGACACGGTGGATCGCAGTGGTTCCCATCTGCTGCAACTGATCAACGATATTTTGGATGTCTCCAAACTGGAATCGGGACAGATGACCCTCGCCCTAGGCGACCCCATCGACGTAGCTAAGCTCTGTCAGGCAAGCCTCTCCTTTGTGCAACCCCAGGCCAAGGCCAAGGCCATCCACCTAGACCTCCAGTGCCCCGCCAGCCTATCCAAGGTAGTCCTCGACGAACGCCGGATGCGCCAGGTGTTGATCAACCTGCTCAGCAATGCCGTCAAATTTACCCCCCCCGGTGGCCAAGTCACCCTCGTCGCCTCGAGCCAGCCCTCCGCCACCCAAGCCCACCTCGCCTACCTCTGCTTAGCCGTGAAAGACACCGGCATCGGCATTGACCCGGCGGATCAAGCCCGCGTTTTCGATCCCTTCGTGCAGATAGACAGCGCCCTCAACCGCAAGTATGAAGGCACTGGGCTAGGATTGGGCCTCGTCAAACAACTGGTCGAACTCCACGGCGGTCGCCTCACCCTCAGCAGCACACCGGGCAAAGGCAGTTGCTTTACGGTCTATCTCCCCTACGCCGACTAGCCCCACTCCCTGCCACCTCACCCCCAATTCGATTGGGAAAATAAATGAGATTAGGCCAGCACGGGGTTGGCTTTGATGGCGAAGATGCGTTCGATGGTGTCTTCTACGGAGCGGTCGGGTGTTGAAGCCCCAGAGGTGACGCCGACGACGATGGGGCCAGCGGGGAGCCAGTTTTCGGTGATGGTCATGTCGCCATGGAGGAGTTTGTGTTCGATGCGGTTACCGGGGCCGATGCGTTCGGCGCTGTCGATGTGGTAGGAGGGGATGTGGCGTTCGATGGCGATTTCTTGCAGGTGGGTGGTGTTGGAGGAGTTGTAGCCGCCGATCACTACCATGACATCGAGGGTTTCATCTACCAGTTTGAACATGGCGTCTTGGCGTTCTTGGGTGGCGTCGCAGATGGTGTTGAAGCTGAGGAAGTGGTCGTTGAGGGCTTGGGGGCCATACTTTTTCAGCATGGTGTGTTCAAAGAGTTTGCCGATTTGTTCGGTTTCGCCCTTGAGCATGGTGGTTTGGTTGGCGATGCCGATGCGTTCTAGGTCGGTGTCGGGGTCAAATTCAGCGGAACAAGCTTTACTGAACTTGGCCATAAATTCTTCGCGACTGCCACCATGGAGGATGTAATTGGCAACGTATTCCGCTTGATCTAGGTTGAGAACAATTAAATACTTGCCTGCAAAGGAGCTGGTGGCCACGGTTTCTTCATGGTTGTATTTGCCGTGGATGATGGAGGTGTGGTCTTTTTTCTTGTGCTTTTCCACGGTGTTCCACACTTTAGAAACCCAGGGGCAAGTGGTATCGACAATGGTGCAGCCTTTATCGTTGAGCAACTGCATTTCCTGAACGCTGGCCCCAAAGGCGGGCAGAATCACCACATCGCCCTGGCCCACCACCGAGAAATCCTTGTCGCCGTTTTTCACTTCAATAAAGGCAACGTTCATCTCCTTGAGACGTTGGTTAACGCTGGGGTTGTGGATGATTTCGTTGGTAATCCAAATCTGTTCGGTGGGGAAGTGCTGGCGGGTTTCGTAGGCCATGGCCACCGCCCGCTCCACACCCCAGCAAAAGCCAAAGGCCTCCGCTAGTTTGATGGTGACATCGCCACGGGTCAGAGTGTAGTTGAGGGCGCGAATATCCTGGATGAGGCCACTGTTGTATTCGGTCTTCATCTGCCCCGCCACGTCATCTCCATGGCCAAAGCCCTGACGAAAATAGTTATCGGAGTGGTGCAGGGAGCGCTTAAAAGCCTTGGTATCCATCGATATTTCCCTTGGTATTTCCCAAAAGTGGCGATACGTTACCTAGAATAACGGGTTGTGCACCGGGTTTTGCCGGGTTCTGCCTAGGAAAATCTCTATGGTTAGGGCAAAGGGGAGGCGCTAAACAGTGTCAAGAAAACTCCACTCCTGCGGATGGCCATCAACCGCTCAGTAGGGCTTCGACGAACTCGTAGCTGGAGAAGGGGCGCAGGTCTTCGATGCCTTCCCCGGCACCGATAAAGCGGATGGGGAGGCCCAACTGTTCCACCACGGCTAGGGCCACGCCGCCCTTGGCCGTACCGTCCAATTTAGTCAACACCACGCCGCTGAGGTTCGCCGCTTCGGCGAAGACTTCCGCCTGACGTAGCCCGTTTTGGCCCAGGGTGGCATCCAGGACGAGGAGGGCTTCGATTTTGGCATCAGGGGCGTTTTTATCCACAATGCGGCGAATTTTGGCCAGTTCGTCCATCAGGTTTTTCTTGTTTTGCAAACGGCCTGCGGTATCCACCAGCAGCAGGTCAATCTGGCGAGAGTTGGCGGCGGCAATGGCATCGTAGACCACGGCGGCGGGGTCAGTGTTCTTGCCGGGATTGGCGATCACCTCCACCTGGCTGCGGGCACCCCAGGCTTTTACCTGCTCTACAGCGGCGGCCCGGAAGGTGTCGGCGGCGGCAATCAGGGTGTTGTAGCCCGACTTTTTGGCCACATGGGCCAGCTTGCCGATGGTGGTGGTTTTCCCGGCTCCGTTTACCCCGGTCATCAGCCAGATGTTCAGGGTCTCTTTTTCGGGCACAAACAGCAGGTTGTGGGAGTCGCCCAGGGGGGCATCCAGCATATCGCGCAGGATGGTTTTGAGGTAGGCAATGGCCTGATCCGGCGGCAGCACCTCGTTCCGCATCCGGTTTTGCAGCGCTTCAATTACCTTATCCGTCGCCGCCACGCCCACATCCGCTTGGAGCAGCAGTGCCTCAATTTCCATCACCGCATCTTCGTTCAGCGGCCCCTGGCCCACGATGGCCTTGAGTTGGTTCACCAAACTCAGGCGGGTTTTGCTGAGCCCCTGCCGCAGCCGCTTCAGCCAGGTGATTTCCTCAGCAGAAATCTCGTCCGGTCGCCGCCCCTGAGCCGCCAACACCTCCGCCGACCACAGGAAGGCTTCATCCAAATCAATGTCCGGCAGAATCAGCTCTGGAGCGGATACGGTAGCCACGGGTTCTGGCTCCGGCTCTGGCTCCACAATGGCGGTGGCCTCTAACCGCTCCAACCGCTGCAAGCGTTCTTCCTCGGCCCTCGCCCAAAAGGGAACACTGGCCTGGGGCTCCGGTTCGGCAACGGGTTCAATAACAGAGGATTCTACTTCTGCGACGGGTTCGATCTCGGACTCAGTGGCCGCTTCCGCTACGGGTTCGTCAACGGACTCCGTAACAGGGATTTCTGCCTCAGAGGGAATTTCTGCTACTACGGCAGCGGGTTCTTCAGAAGATTCTTCTTCCGAGGCTGCAAGTTCTGATTCAGGCGCTTCGGCGGTGGATTCCTCAAGGACGGTTTCCTCTGGGATCACTGCTTCTGCGGGAATCTCCTCGGGGACAGCCTCCTCAAGGATGGATTCTTCAGCCAGCGCTGCTGATTCGGGGGCGATTTCGGGCTCAACCTCAGCGCTAATAGCGGATTCCGGTTCGACCACCGTTTCCACGACGGAAACTTCAGCAATCGGCTCTTCGGTCAGTTCCTCGATGGATTCAGGGGCGACCGATTCGGTGGGCTCGACGGGAGCTTCGGCCTCAGATTCAATCGCTGCGGGTTCTGGCGTAGGTTCAGCGGGGGCTTCGGTCGCCTGGGCTGCGGCCTGTTGTTTTTGAATAGTTTGCGCCGCCGCCTTGGCCCAAGCCAGTTTTTCCTCTGGGGTCATCTCCGCCAAGGATTTGGGCGTGGCGGGAGCTTCGGCCTCGGCCTTCTCCGGGGTAGGTTCCGGCGTCACCGATTCGGCGGGTTTAGGCTCGGCCTTGGCCGCATCGGACTTTTCAAAACCACGCCGAAACCAGTTGAAAACCATACCAGCCCTACCTACCTTGGGGAGACGTTACGCTTCTTTATAGTGATACTCTATCGCGGCACCGCCCCTAGAGTCGCCTGTATCGAATGGGGCACAACAAAGATGCACCCCATTCAGCCCCTCACTCAGGCCCACCCCATTCAGGCCGGACGGATCGTCACAACCGCGATGGGGATCAGCCCGCCGCCCTGGCATTCCCCGTAATTTCACTGACTTGCCTAATCAGTGGGATAGACCAAATTCGCGCCTGTCTCTTTCCCTCCTGCTCCTAAACTGCGCTCAGAGACGCTCTGAAGGCCCACAAACCTAGACTGGGCAGTTAATGTAGCCCATCTGGAAGAAAGCGTTAGTTTTTAACGAATCTTAAGATTTGTATGGATTTAGTGGTGAAATCTCTTGAAAATAATATAAGTCTTAAGGCTGCGGCTCCGTGTGATTGCGGAGCCTCGGTGCAGACGTTAAGGGGACAGTTACACGGGCTGACTGCCGAAGGGGGCTGTCGCAAGGCCACAAGCCAACGAACTGGCTAGAGCCTTTAGAGGTCTGGGCGCAAAACAGGGTGATATCGAGTTGCAAGGAGATTTAGGAGGCACGGTTCTCGTGCTCGTCCTTGCCTGAAATGGTGTGAGGGTGACCTCAGAGGGTGATTGTGAGACGACGTTATCGACACCTGTGGATGGGGTGCCTTTTTGCCCTGTCCCTTGTTTTGAGTATTGTTTGGGGGCATTTTCCCCAGGGTTCGACAGCGGTCTATGCCCAGGCTCCACCCACGCAGCTCCAGAACCAGGCCCAGGCGTCCTATGCGCCTGGTGGGGGTTTGCCCCCTGTCGTGTTGCCACCCTCCATCACCACCACGGTACCTCTGGCCCCACCGCCTCAGCTCACGATCCAAAAGACCGTCAATCAGTCAACGGCGGCACCGGGGGACACCGTCAACTACCAGGTGGTCGTCAGAAATACCTCTACGGTAACGGCGGCCACTCCAGTGACTGTCATTGACCAGTTGCCCGTGGGCTTTGCCTATGTTGAAGCCTCGATCCAGGCGACGCCCAATGCCACGACCCAAGTGGTGAATGCCACCAATCGTACCCTCACCCTCACCTTTGCGACCCTGCCCGCTGGGGGAACCATCACCGTGACCTATCAGGTGCGGATTGCTGCCGATGCGCCGATTGGCAACGGCACCAATACCGCCCAAGTCACCACACCGGGGCTTCCTCCGGTCACGGCAACGGCCCAGGTGAATGTTACTAATACCCCCCTACCAAGCCTCCAGGTCGAGAAAACGGTCAACCGAGATGCGGCGGCAGTGGGGGATGTGGTCACCTACCAGGTGGTTGTCAGAAATACCTCTGCGGTAGCGGCCACTCCGGTTACCATCGCCGACCAGTTGCCCGTGGGCCTTGCCTACGTGGACGGTTCGATTCAGGCGACGCCCAATGCCACCAGCCAAGTGGTGAATGCCGCCAATCGTACCCTCACCCTTACCTTTGCCACCTTGCCCGCTGGGGGGACGATTACCGTGACCTACCAGGTACGGATCACCGCCGATGCCCCGGGAGGTAACAGTGTCAACACCGTCCAGGCCACAACGCCGGGGGTAGCGCCTGTCACCGATACCGCCCAAGTTGCAGTGGTTCCAGTGCCCAACCCGCCGCCCCAGCTTGAGTTGGTGAAGACCGCTAACCGAGACGCGGCGGCACCGGGGGATGTGGTCAATTATCAAGTAGTGGTCAGAAATACCTCTGCGGTAGCGGCCACTCCGGTTACCATCGCCGACCAGTTGCCCGTGGGCCTTGCCTACGTGGACGGTTCGATTCAGGCGACGCCCAATGCCACCAGCCAAGTGGTGAATGCCGCCAATCGTACCCTCACCCTCACCTTTGCAACCCTGCCCGCTGGAGGGACGATTACCGTGAACTATCAGGCGCGGATTGCCGCTGATGCGCCGACTGGCAACGGTATCAATACCGCCCAGGTCACAACACCGGGGGTAACGCCTGTCACCGATACCGCCCAAGTTGCAGTGGTTCCAGTGCCCAATCCGCCGCCCCAGCTTCAACTGGTGAAGACCGCTAACCGAGACGTCGTAGCACCAGGGGATGTGATTAATTATCAAGTGGTGATCACGAATCCCTCTGGGGTAGCAGCGACTCCGGTGACCGTCACTGTCCAGTTGCCCGTGGGCTTTATCTACGTCCCCAATTCGGTGCAGACTACGCCCAATGCCCCGGCACGGGTGGAGGCAACAGACCGTACCCTGATCCTCACCTTTGCCAACCTGCCCGCTGGGGAGTCTATTACCGTAACCTACCAGGTGCGGGTTGCCGCCGATGCGCCAGGGGGCAACAGTAGCAATACCGCCCAAGCCACAACGCCGGGGGTGCCGCCCGTCACTGATACTACCCAAGTCACGGTGGTTCAACCGCCCAATCCACCGCCCCAACTTCAACTGGTGAAGACTGTCAACCGAAACACCGCCACACCGGGGAGTGTGGTTAATTATCAAGTGGTGGTCAGGAATACCTCTGCGGTAGCGGCCACTCCGGTTACCATCGCCGACCAATTGCCCGTGGGCTTTAGCTACGTCCCCAACTCGGTGCAGGCCACGCCCAACGCCCCCACACGGGTAGAGGTAGAAGGCCGCACCCTCACCCTCGGCTTTACCACCCTGCCCGCTGGGGGAGCCATCACGGTGAACTATCAGGTGCAGATCGCCGCCAATGCGCCGGGGGGAAATGGCATCAATACTGCCCAGGCCACCACGCCGGGGGTGCCTCCGGTGACAGGGACGGCCCAGGTTACCGTCAATGTGGTGCCGCCACAGCTTCGGATCATCAAAACCTCGGATCGGGCCGCTGCGGAGCCGGGGGATGTGGTGGTGTATCGCCTGGTGGCGACGAACATTTCTGAAGTGGTGGCAAATCCGGTGACGATTACCGACCAGTTGCCCTTAGGAATGACCTATGTGCCCGACTCGATCCAGGCCACGCCCAACCCGCCTACCCAGGTGGTGAATACGGGCAGTAGCCTCCGGCTCACTTTTGGGGCCTTGTCACCGGGACAGTCGATTACGGTGGTCTATGCGGTGTTGATGACCCCCGATGCGGTGCGGGGCGATGGTCGCAATATTGCCCAAGCAGCGGCTCCAGGGGCCACCACCGTCACAGCCACCTACCAGATGACCATTCGTCCCGGTATTTTGGCCGACTGCGGCACGATTGTGGGTCGGGTGTTTGTGGACAAAAACTTCGATGGCCAACAGCAGCCCGGTGAACCCGGTGTGCCCAACGCTGTGGTCTTTATGGACGATGGCAACCGTATCCTCACCGATGCCGATGGGCTGTTCTCGTTGATCAACGTGCTGCCCGGTTATCGCGTTGGCACCCTCGATCTGTACAGTATGCCGGGGTATACCTTGGCTCCCAACCTCTTCCGCATTGAGGAAAACAGTGTGTCTCGCATGGTGCGCCTATCTCCGGGGGGGATGGCCCGTATGAACTTTGCCGTAACGCCGACCTTTGGGGAGGATCAGTCATGAGCATTCGGTTCTCTCATACCCTAGGACTGCTGGCTGCTCTCACGGGTAGCTGGGGGGTGGCGAGCCCAGCCTGGGCCGATGTTCTCCTAGCCCCCAGTACCAGCGAGGGGGGCGCGGATCATACCGTTGCGGTGCCACCACTGTGGGCCGATGGGCTGGCCGCAGGATCCTCCCATTCCCCCTCTTTCGAGGCCGATTTCGTAAATGGGGAATCCATAAATGCGGCACCCGTGAATGCGGCACCTGTAAATGTGGAAACCCTGAGCCGTGAGGCTGTAGTTAGTGAAGCTGTAAGTAGTGAATCCGGGAATGGGGAAGCCTTGCAATCCCAGGGGAATTCAGACTGGTCCGCTTTGACGGAGGCGATTACCGCCCTGCGGAGTCAGTCTGCGGCCCTGGGGGAAGATTCTCAGCCAGAGGACTGGCAAACCGGGACGATTAACCTGGCCAACCGTCGGGAAAATAGCGACCTGTTTGAATCCGATCCGGGACAGCATCAGACCCCGCTGACGCCGCCCCCGGCCCAACCCCTCCCCGTGGGCACGTCAGAGGAAGAACCGGATTATCAACTCGTGCTGCGGCCTCAGCGGGAGGTGCAAATTCCCGCCAATGGTCGGTCGTCCCTGGTGCTAGAGGGGGAAATTCTGGATCCAGAAGGCAACCCCCTGGAGCGGGATGTGGTGGTAACCGTGACCAGCAGTGCTGGGGAATTGATCGGAGCCGACCACGACACTGACCGCAGTGGTTTTCAGGTGTTGGCCCGTCAGGGGCGGTTTGAGGCTCGGTTGCGATCTGCCCTAGAGGCCCAGGTAGTGACGGTGCAGGCTACGGCAGAGGGCAAGGCAGTGCGGGGGGTGGAGGAGGCCGAAACCACCGAACGCTATCCCCAACTGTTGGCTGAGATTCAGGTCAATTTCCTGACGGATTTGCGGCCCACGTTGATTTCTGGGGTGGTCGATGTTCGGGTGGGTCGGGGGGGCACCAACCTGCTGAGCAGTTTTCAGGATTTCCTCAACCCCGCCAACCTCAACAACGACGTGGAGTTTGACCTCAGTGCCGGGATTTTTGGCACGGGCAGTATTGGAGAATGGACGTTCACCGGAGCCTATAACAACCAGCGGGGGCTGAACGACCGCTGTGATGGCGGTGGCCTGTACGGGGATGTGCAAGCCTGTGACCAGCGCTATCCCACCTATGGCGACAGTTCCACCACCACCTTTTTAACCCCCTCTGCCGACAGCCTTTACCTGAGGTTTCAGCGGGATTCCCTCGCCCCCGACGCCAACCCCGACTACGTCATGTGGGGGGATTTTGGCACCCAGGAATTTGCTGCTCCCTCCCAGAGTTTCACGGCCACGGTGCGGGAGTTCCACGGCCTGAAGGGCAACTTCACCTTTGGCAACGGCATCCAACTCACCGCCCTCTATGGCGACAATGTGCGCCCCTTCCAGCGAGACACCATCGCCCCCGACGGCACCAGCGGCTTTTATTTCCTGTCCCAGCGGTTGATTTTGCGCGGCAGTGAAAATGTGTTTTTGGAAGCCGAGGAACTGAACCGCCCCGGCACGGTGATCAGCCGTCAGCCGCTGTTTCGAGGGGTGGACTACGAAATTGACTACGACCGAGGCACCCTGCTATTTCGCCAGCCGATTAGCGCCCTTGACCTCAACCCCCTAGGGGTAACCCTCGTGCAGCGGATTGTGGCCACCTACCAGGTGGATGACCCCAACAACCGGGGCAGTGTCTATGCCGGACGGGTGCAGTATCGACCTGAGGGCGACCGGGGGCTGCTGCTGGGAGCCTCGCTGCTGACGGAAGACCAGGGAATTCAGGACTTCACCCTCTACGGCCTTGACCTACTGCTGCCCCTAGGGGATGTGGGCCGCATTGTGGGGGAATTTGCCCGTTCCTCCGCCACCATGGACCAAATGAATGCCCAGGGCAACGCCTACCGCCTAGAAGCCTCCGCTTCCCCGGTGGACTGGCTGGCGGGGCAAGCCTACATCCGGGCGACGGACAGTGGCTTTAACAACACGGCCTCCGTCAGTTTTCGGCCTGGGCAAACTCGCTGGGGGGCCGAACTCACCGGACGGGTTAGCCCCACCACCCAACTGCGGGCCGGGGTAGATCAAGAGCGCAACGTGGGCACGGCTCCGGCGGTGCTAACCACGGCGGAAGCCCTGCTACAACCGGGCCAAGCCCCCATCCAAGGGGCAGCGGTGGACAATACCCTCACCGAGTATCGGGCCGGGGTGGTGCAGCAGTTCGGCTCTGCCACCCTGGGGGTCGATTACGTCAACCGTTCCCGCACCGACCGAATTGGCAACCAGTCGGACAACGCCAGCCAGCTCGATTCTCGGTTTAACCTGCCGATTACCGGAAACCTCAACTTTCTAGCCCAGAGCGAAATTAACCTCAGTAGTCAGTCCGATGCCCTCTATCCCACCCGCAATACCGTAGGGCTGGAGTGGGCCTTACAGCCCGGAGTTAGCCTGCGATTGGCCCAGCAGTTTATTTCCGGTGGGCAGGGGCCAGGTTCCATTACCAGCTTGGATAGCCTGGTCAACTACGACCTCGATGACAACACCACCCTCACCAACCGCTACTCCCTGCTGGGGGCCAACAACGGCGTCACTGGGCAGGGATCCATTGGGCTCAACCATCGCCTAGTGCTGGCTCCGGGGCTGCGGGCCAACTTCGGCTTCGAGCGCATCTTTGGCGATGCCTTTAACCTAACCGGGGCGGGACAACAGTTTGCCCAACCCTACGCCGTGGGGTCTGGGGCTTCAGCCCTCGGTCTACAAGCCTCCACCGCCTACCGGGTGGGGCTGGAATATACCGACAACCCCAACTGGCAGGCCAGCGGACGGGTCGAGTATCGCGATTCTCCTGGCTCCAGTAACTTGGTGCTGGGGGCGGCAGCGGCGGGGCGGTTTACCGACTCCCTCAGCGGGTTGTTCCGGTTTGACATGGCCAACTTTGCCAACCAAACCATCACCGACCAACTGGGCAACTCCAGCAACCTGAAGCTGGGTTTGGCCTACCGCAACCCCCACAGCGACCAACTCAACAGCCTGCTGAGCTACGAGTTTCGCAACAACCCCAGCACCACCCCTGAGAGCTTGCTGTTTGGGGCGGGCAGTGGTTCCCAGGATCACACCCTCTCCCTGGAGACTATCTACGCCCCCAACTGGCAGTGGGAATTCTATGGCCGCTACGGGCTGCGCCACAGCACCACCCGCCTCACCCAGTCGATCATCCCCTCCAATACCATTCACCTAGGCCAGTTACGGGCCAACTATCGCTTTGCCTACCGCTGGGATGTGGGCGGCGAGGTGCGCTGGATTGGTCAGCCCGTGGTGGGCTACAACGAAATCGGCTTTGCCCTAGAGGCGGGCTACTACCTCACCCCGGATGTACGGCTGGGGCTGGGCTACAGCTTTGGCGAGGCCCATGAAGGATCCTTTGTGGGCGGGGGCCGATACCGTTCTGCCAGCGGCCCCTACTTTGGCATTACCGCCAAGGTGAACCAACTGTTTAATTCCTTTGGGGTGCAGCCCATCGCGCCGCCCCAGCAGCAGGAATCCTTGGTGCCGGATGTGGTGCTGGGGGAACCCACGGAGGCGGAGCCTACAAATCCTGCCCCCGCTGATAGCCAACCCCTACAAAGCAACGCCAATCCGGGGGCATCGTCCCG
This sequence comes from Nodosilinea sp., assembly GCA_040396995.1. Classification (GTDB taxonomy): domain Bacteria; phylum Cyanobacteriota; class Cyanobacteriia; order Phormidesmidales; family Phormidesmidaceae; genus Nodosilinea. Next base: position 52,796 of record JBBAWV010000006.1, read on the forward strand.
GTCGGTGAGGGCTGATTTTCTGGAGTTGGCGGGGGAAACCCCCCATCCTGCGGTCATGCAGGACGGTCGCATCGTCCTAGGAGGTGAAGAGTGATGGCGAAACCCATAACGGCGAAACCCATGCTGGCACAACGGTGGATTGGCCTAGGGGCGATAGCCCTCACCTTACCTGGCTTGGCCCTCACAACGGGACGGGCCTGGGGCGAAGACGCAACCCCACTTCCCCGCTACCAAATCACCGTCACCAGCCCCCTGGATGGCCCCCCGGAGGCCAATGGGGCGTTGACCCTGCGGGAAGCCCTGGAGTTGGCCAACGGCACCTTGGTTTGGGAGAGCCTGAGCCCCACAGAACAAGCCCTCGTGGCGGAACTGTCGCCAGCGGTGGACAGCGGCCAAGGATCTGCCATCGGCTTTGCCCTGCCGGAGGGCCAAACCACCATCGCCCTGACAGCTTTGCTGCCGGAAATCCTTGTCCCTGGGCTAACCCTAGACGGCACCACCCAGGCGGGCTACGACCCCAATTTAATGCTGGATCCCAGGTTCCCGGCCCCTCCGGTGGTCACCCTGACCGTGGCTCCGGGCTATGAAGTGGCGCGAGGACTGACCATTGCTGCCAGCGATGTCACGGTGCGCGGGTTCACCATGCACGGCTTCCGCACCGCCCACCGAGCCACCCAAACCACGCCCCCGACGAACATTTTCATCAGCGCCCAGGCTCCAGCGGTGGATTCTGAGCCCAACTTGCCGCCGCTGGCGGTGTTTCGGCTCACGGAGCCAGAAGCGGCCCCCCGCAACGTGGTGATTGAACAGAACTGGCTGGGCCTCACCGCCGAAGAGACCCTGCCCGACCAGCCTTCCGCCTTTGGGGTGGTGGTGTTTAACGGGGTGGATACGGTGATCCGCCACAACCGGATGGAGTTCCATGACGGCAGCGCCGTGATTACGGGGCATCGAGCCGAGGGGCTGCACATCCATGAAAACGCCATTATCGGCAACGGCCTAGCCGGGATGCCCGACGCCATTCGTCTGGAGGGGCAGATTGCCGCCAGCGAAATTACCGGAAACCTGATCTGCGCCAACGACGGCAGCGGCGTGTTTCTGTTCAAGCCCGATGGCTCCACCCAGATCCGCGACAACCAAATCCAGTTCAATGGCCGACGGTTTCAGCGATCCGCCGTATACCTGATGGGCAGCGACCACCAGGTGACCAACAACACCATCGGATACCAACCCGGAGCAGGGATTACCGTCGCCGCTTATCCCGCCAGCCATCGCAACCTGCTGCGGAGCAACCAGTTCGCCCAGTTAGACGGCCTCAGCATTGACCTGATTGCCCAGGGCAACACGGGGGTGCGCGACTTTCAAACCGGGGATGGCCCCAACCCGCCTCGCAATTCCCGCCACCGTCGGCTAGATACGGGCAACGGTTCGGTGAATGCCCCAGAATTTGAGACCTACCGCTTTGCAGCCACCAATGGCACCGCCCTAGTGACAGGCACCGCCGACCCGGGTACCGAGCTGGATCTGTACCACGTCCTAGAACTGGGTCTGCCCTACGGTGCCCTAGGGGAATATCTTGGCACTGTCCAGGCCGATGAAGCGGGTCAGTTTGCCGCCACCCTCGAACTCCCGGTGGGCAGTCGGGTGAGCGCCTTGGCCACCGACCCCGCCCACGGCACCTCCGAACCCGCCGCCGTGGCCATCCTCACCGCTGCCGACGGATCCTTCCCCACCCTGCCGCCGCCCGCCCCCAGCCTGCCGGATTGTTCGCCCCCGTCGCCACTGCCGCCCCCCGTGTTTGAGGAAAGGCCACCGGAACCCCTGGTGCTAGAGTTGTCTCGCAACATCCACTTTGGGTTAGATCGCTCGGAGATTAGCCCAGAAAGTGCCGCCATCCTCGACAACATTGCCGCCACAATGCTGGAATATCCCTTCCTGACGGTGGAACTCCACGGCCACACCGACCCCCGCGCCAGCGCCGCCTACAATATGGCCCTCAGCGAACGCCGCGCCCTAGCGGCTAGGGATTACCTCCTGCGCCAAGGCGTGGCCCCAGAACGAATGCGGATTGTGCCCTTCGGCCTCACCCAGCGCCGCAGCCAAGACAGTTCCCGCCTCGCCTATGCCCGCGACCGTCGCGTAGAATTCATCTTCACCGACCTGCGTGGCCTAGAGATTATCTTCATCGACCAAGAGGCCGACCTCCAACTGGAGTAAGCCCAGCTACCCTGTTATTCCCCTTGCCCATCCTTTGGGATACCGCCTTCACCCCCACTCCGTCTATGTTCGACCCTTCCCCAACGTCCCCATTCCCCCTGCCCTCACCCTTCTGGCCCTGGGCTAAGCGGTTGACCAGCGCCCTGGTTACCGGGATCTTTATCCTCGCCAGTCTGGTGGGATGGGCACCCCCCGCCCAGGCCCAGGCATTAACCCCCTTCCAACCCCTAACGTCACTGACTGTAGTTAACCAAGCGGCTACCCCTAGCACCGCCCCTAACACCCCCTACGCCACCCCTTGTGATAACGCGCCTACTGGCCCTGTGTTCGGCACATTAGCGGGATGTACTGGGGCAAATGTCAACCTCACCTTTGGGGACGGAAATAACCGGGTCTTGCAGTCTTTTAACACGGCGGCGTTGTCAAGGCTCAGTCGTGTGCAAGGCCTGAATGAGCAAGTTGTTTTCCGCCGCAACCCAGCCCTAGCGATTAATGGCAGCACAACCCGTGGCGTGTTGTTCTATGAGGCCGGAACGATCACCGATAGTAATGCCTTGAATACGACACCGCCGCCAACCGCCATTACCCTTCGGCCCAGCCAGGCGGCAGATATTGAAGCAACGTTGCTCAGTTCCGTTATGAACCGAGGTATTGACAACGTCTTTCATAATCAGCTTGGGGGACCTGGTACTGGCGATGACGCGAGGCAAGATACCCGTAGTAACATTGAGCGGATCGACTATATTTTGCCCAATGGGGTCGTTGTGCCTCCAGATCTTCGGAGCCAAGAAGGCTTCTTAGTGCTGGAGCGAAATGGTAATGATCGATTTAGTATTGCGGCCATCACCAGCCTGAATAATGGCGTTCCAGCTAGCTACGGCCCCCTGGTGTCAGTGGCTACCACCAACTGGGGCAGCATCAATGATGTCCAACTTTCCTCAGTGGTGTTCCGTCGAGAGCAGGATGGAGAAGAACTACGGCCCTCCCATACGGTACCGTCTCAGTCCGTTCGGGGGATTTTCTTCCCCATTGACTCTCTCTTATCAACGCTCCCAGCCGATAATCGTATCTTTGGCTATTCCATCGTGGCGGGGGATGTGGGCGCTGGTACCAACCTAGTGAACTTTACTAGTTTTCCTACTACCACCACTGGCCAGTCGGCCCAAGGAGGATTAGACCTAGTGGCTGGGGGCTTTGGCTTGTTTCGGATTCCCCGTCCGGGCAATTTATTTTTGAACAAGCGCATCACTCAATTAACGGCGGCAGGTACGGTGGTGCCTTTCCCCAATACCGAAAACCCAGACAATAACGCGGGCTTCCCAGAACTACAGGCCGCCGGACTGGGCCAGGGTACCGTCACGGTGACCAACCCCCAACTGCAACCCAGCGATACCGTAGACTATGCCCTCTACTTCAACAACACCGGGGACACAGCGGTTACCAACGTGCAAATCTGTGACCAAATTCCCCCCAGATCCACCTTCAGCCCTAACACCTTTGGGGCCGGATCTGGCGTGCAGGCCATTCCGCCCACTAATGCCCAAACTCCGCCCGTCAACTATGCCACTGCGAACTATACGAACGCGGCAGATGGCGACCCTGCCACCTACCTGCCGCCCGGTTCCCCCCTGCCCGCCATCTGCGGAACAGACCGAGGTAACGGGGCCGTGGTGGTCACCTTCCCCACCCTGGGGCCGAGGCAGGTCGGCGTGGTTCGGTTCCGCACTACGGTCAATCCCTTCCCCAGCTAAGCCTGGCTACCTAGTGATGGTTGAACGCAGAAACGATGCCTTGCAGTCTGGGGTTAAGGAAACGCGGGATTGACTCCGTAGAAGGGGGCGGCAGCATCTCGAAGGCGGTGAGAACCTATCTCGTTGGTCACGCTACGATCTATCACGGGTTGCATCGAGTCGATTTGGCCCCGACCAAGGTGACCCGACGCAAACGCAAACTCGATCACCTAAAAGTCTTGCTATGGTTGACTCCTAGCTCAGCCCTTTTTGTCTACCTTCATATTGGATTGGTATATAGCGGTTTCTAGGTGAATGAGATACCTATTGGCTCAGGTTTAGATCCCCCCAGTTCCTCGCTGTCTAAGATTGATTCTGTACCCCCCTTATCAAGGGGGGCAGGGGGGATTATCATGATGTACTTCACCCGCGTGAAATCCGCTATAAGATTAAAGCACTAGCGGAAGAGGCCGGAGATCAGGTTTTATTTTTACCGAAGTACCCTCCGGATCTGAATGATATCGAGCATGACTTTAGTGCCTTAAAGAGAGCCAGGATGTATGCAAAACCCGGCACTTCTCTGGATGACATTATTCGAGAGCACTGTGTTTCCTACTGTCTCATAACTAGGGGAATTTGGGGGGATCCCAACTTTTGCTACAGCCAATAGGACGCTTCAAGAATCCTCTGAACAAATGAGGAAACTTTGCCCCTAGGGTTTGAGAGAGGGCCGCTGTTTGTGCCAGTCGGTGGATTGCTCATAGGCATAGCCCACCTCAAACAGCAGGTCTTCCCGCAGCACGTTGCCGATCAGTTGCAGGCCGATGGGGAGGCCCAGGTCATCAAAGCCGCAGGGCAGACTCATGCCAGGGAGTCCTGCCAGGTTAACAGGAATCGTCATCAGGTCAGACAGGTACATGCTGAGGGGGTCGTCTACCTTGTCGCCCGCTTTGAAGGCGGTGGTCGGTGCAGTGGGGCACACCAGCACATCCACCTGGCCAAAGGCTTTTTCAAAGTCTTGTTTGATCAGGGTACGCACCTTTTGAGCCTTGAGATAATAGGCATCGTAGTAGCCCGCCGACAGGGCGTAGGTGCCGATCATAATCCGCCGCTTCACCTCGTCCCCAAAGCCCTCGGCGCGGGTTTTGGTGTACATGGTCATCAGGCTGTCGTTGTCCTTGCGGGCACCGTATTTCACACCGTCGTAGCGGGCCAGGTTAGACGACGCCTCCGAAGGGGCAATGATGTAGTAGGTGGGCAGGCCGTAGGGAAACTGCGGGCAGGAGATTTCCTGGATTTCCGCACCCAGGTCTTTGAGTTGTTGAATCGCCTTTTCCGTGGCGGCCCTCACGGCGGGGTCGATGCCCTCGGCGGCAAAGGTTTCGGTGATGATGCCGATTTTGCGGCCCTTCAGGTCGGTTTTGAGGAACTGGGTGTAGTCCGGTACGGGGATATCCAAACTGGTGGAGTCGCGGCGATCATGGCCTGCAATCGCCCCCAGCAGCAGAGCGGCATCCTCCACAGTGGGGGTCAACGGCCCAATTTGATCCAGCGATGACGCATAGGCCACCAGCCCAAACCGAGACACCAGGCCGTAGGTCGGCTTCAGCCCCACCACGCCACAGAACGAAGCAGGCTGACGGATGGAACCGCCCGTATCTGAGCCCAGGGCCACGGCGCATTCTCCCGCCGCCACCGCCGCCGCCGAACCACCAGACGACCCACCGGGCACCCGTTCCACATCCCAGGGGTTGCCTGTCAGTTGATACGCCGAGTTTTCGGTGGAGCTGCCCATGGCAAACTCGTCCAAATTCGTCTTGCCCAGGGCCACCATGCCAGCCTCTTTGAGCTTCTGGGTGACGGTGGATTCGTAGGGGGGCACAAAATTTTCCAGCACCTTAGAAGCGCAGGTGGTGCGGATGCCCTCAGTACAAAGGTTGTCCTTCAGGGCGATGGGAATTCCGGCCAGGGGGCCAATTTCCTCCCCAGCGGCAATTTTGGCGTCTACCGCCGCCGATTGGGCTAGGGCTGCATCCGCTGTCACCGTCAGATAGCTGTGGATCTTGGGCTCTAGGGCTGCCATCCGGTCGAGGTATCCCTGGGCGATCTCCACCGCAGAGCGCTCTTTGCTGACCAACTGTTGATGCAGTTCGCGGATGACAGACATGGAATTCCTCGGATTTGCCACAAACACCAAAGTACCAGTATAGGCGGGTTCTGGCCCAGTCTCCGACCGGAACTTCTCCAGAGTCATGGTTGAGTGAACGGTTGCGGGGGCATGGATCCTTCGCTACCCCTTCGCGATACCCGTCTAAGCTACCGTCGTGGGCACCTGCACCTGTTTAAGCTGTTCCCGTAGAGCGTCGCCCTCAATGACTTCAGACTCCAGCAGTTGTTTGGCTAGGGTTTCGAGCAGGTCGCGATTGTGGTTCAGCACGCTGAGGGCGTATTGATGGCCCGCTTCCACTAGGGCTTTCACCTCGTCGTCGATGGCCTTGGCGGTTTCTTCGCTGATGGGGCGACGGGCATTGCCCATACCGTTGTCGAGGAAGGCGTTGCGCTGGGCGCGGTCGTAGGCCAGTGGCCCCAAAACCTGGCTCATGCCGTAGGAGGTCACCATTTGCTCGGCCAAGTCGGTGGCCCGTTGTAGGTCGTTGGCGGCTCCGGTGGTGATGTGGCCAAAGATAATTTCCTCGGCGGAGCGGCCCCCTAGCAGGGTGGCAATCTGGCCCTTCAGTTCGGTCTCATCGCGCAAAAAGCGATCTTCGGTGGGCAGTTGCAGGGTGTAGCCCAAAGCCGCCATACCGCGAGGCACAATGGAGATTTTTTCCACCTCGTCGGTTCCGGGCACCACCGCCCCCACCAGGGCATGGCCCACTTCGTGGTAGGCGACGATTTCTTTTTCTTTATCGTTCAGCACACGGCTCTTTTTCTCCAGGCCCGCGACGACCCGCTCAATGGCTTCCGCAAAGTCCTGCTGTTCCACCTGGCTACTGTTGCGGCGGGCGGCGAGGAGGGCGGCTTCGTTCACCAGGTTGGCCAAGTCGGCCCCAGCAAAGCCGGGAGTGCGGGTGGCGATTTGCTTCAGATCCACCGTGTCCGCCAGTTTCACATCCTTAGCATGGATATTGAGGATGGCCTCGCGCCCCTTCAGGTCGGGTCGATCCACTAACACTTGACGGTCAAATCGGCCCGGACGCAGCAGGGCTGGATCCAGGGTTTCGGGGCGGTTGGTGGCGGCGAGGACGATCACCGTGGTATCTCCGGCCTCAAAGCCGTCCATTTCCGTCAGCAGTTGGTTGAGGGTTTGTTCCCGCTCGTCGTTGCCACCATAGAAACTGCTAGAGGCACGGGATTTGCCAATGGCATCCAGTTCGTCAATGAAAATAATGCAGGGCGCTTGTTTTTTAGCCTGTTCAAACAGGTCGCGCACGCGGGAAGACCCCACCCCCACAAACAGCTCCACAAACTCCGATCCAGAAATGCTGAAGAAGGGCACCCCGGCTTCCCCAGCGACGGCCTTAGCCATCAAGGTTTTGCCCGTCCCTGGTGGGCCAACCAGCAGCACTCCCTTAGGAATTTTTGCGCCCAAATCGGTGAAGCGTTTGGGGGTTTTCAAAAAGTCCACAATTTCCACCAGTTCGGCCTTGGCCTCTTCCACTCCGGCCACATCGTCGAAGGTAATTTTGCCGTTTTCCCCCTCCACATAGACCTTAGCCTTGCTTTTGCCAATGGACAGCGCTCCCTGAGGGCCACCGCTGCCCCGCGCCAAAAAGAATCGCCACACCGCAATAAAAATAATCGGCGGAATCACCCAGCTCAGCAAACTACCAAACCACTGCCCCTTCGGCGGCGGCACAGCCGCAAATTCCACGCCGTTATCCTCCAAAAGCTGGGGCAATTGCAGGTCAAAAATGGGCGTAGTGACGTAAACTTCACCGGGCTGGCCATCGGCATCCTTGAGCTGGTAGCGAATTTCGTTTTGCCCCACCGAGGCCCGAAAGACTTCCTGGTCTTGCACCCGATGGATAAACATGCTGTAGGGTTCTTTGGCAATTTGGCCCCCAAATAAAAAGGGCGACACTAGGTTGAGAAACAGCAGCCCTGTGGCTACCCACAGCACCACATTGGCAACGATGCGGGCACGGCTAGGTTGGGGATCTTTGTTAACAGGCATGGCAACCGTAAAAAGAGAAAAAACAAAGGAAAATAATCGAATGAAAAGGTTTTTTCTGATGAAAAGATTTTTCTGAGCGAGGATCACATCCTATAAACGAATTTTACTTGACTCAGACACCTAGTTGACTGAAAAAACTTGCTAGACCCATATCCGTCAAAGGGTCAGGAGACATGCCCCCTACATGAACCTAATACTGTAGTGGCGCGGTTTTCGCGCCCGATTGGGTTCTGCTATCGCGCCATCCAACCTACAAGAAACCAAGTTTTTACTGTCCTGTCAGTTCGATGAGATATCAATAGCTAGTCCTTGAGATAATGATGCTCTTGCTTAAGAAGGTTGGCATTAAGATGCTTAGCGATGGCGTGACCGCCCTGTTCCATGACGGCATTGTGATTCCAAATCATTAAGGGACGAATAAAGATGGCTAACGCATTCATCCAAGCCTTCGTGGTGGTCACATTCCAATAGTAGCGTGCTAGGGTTCCTTCATCGGTGGTCTGAAGTTCCCAGCGGCCATTGCCTTCCACTTCGCCAAGGGCGTTGAGTTCAAGGATGTGGGGAGGCTCTACCCGCGTGAAGGTGGCTCGAAAGGCGAGGGAATAGCCCAAGGGCGTTTGCCAAGCCATGTCCCAGACCCGATTTTTCTGATTAGGATGGTCTGTTTCTAGGGGCTTTACGTATTTAACCGCCTGCCACCAAGTCGGCAATGTGGCATAGTCCACAAGAGTATCCCACACCGATTCAATGGGGGCATCTAACAGCCAAATCGTCAAAAACTTGTAGGTCGCCATGGGAACAATGGGTAACGGACTAAGCAACTGAGCCTAATAGGTGTTAGGTGATATCCCATCCGGGCTAGCCTATCAACGGTCTAGGAAAGACCAATTTCCAAGAATCAAAGCAGCCTAAGGCCCAGAGAAAATGGCTTCTTCAAGGTCTTGTCGGCTCAGGGAATATTTGAAAATGCGCTGGACATCCTTGCCGTCGGCTCCAGCGTTGATGTAGCGCACCACCAGGGCATCAATATCTAAAATTACGTCGGCTTCCCAAAGGGGACGCTGCACATGCCAACGGTGGGGCACGTCGGTATTTTGTTCGCAGCCCTGGCGACATAACCAGTCTTCAATATCAGGCAGGGTGTGGTTATAGAGGGGGGTGCTAGCGGCAGGAAGGGCCATAGAAACAACCTAGGGGTTAAGGAAATCCGTCATCCGTTACCCCTAGACTACAACCAAGTGGGTGGCCCCTGAGCAGCACGGGGGCGAGGAGCGAAGGGTAGACTTGGAGCCGCTCCATCCGTCCTGGATAGGGTCTCCTGAAGTCCTGGGTCAGGGGTCGGTGCCGCGTCGGGTACCCTATCCAAGGTGAGGGTCATGGCGTCCGGCAATTCGGGGTTGATGGCATACTCCCCACGGGTAAGGCCCACCGTCACCACTAGGGCTAAACAGGCCACAAAGGTGAGCCCCAGGATGAATAGGGCGAAGATTTCTCCCGCAGACAGGGGGCGATCCGTAGGGTCGAGGTACAAGTTGGACGGTTCCTTGCGGCGGGGCACAGTGCTGCTGGCCCGTGAGAGGGGCTCTAGGGGCTGCATCACCGAAATACGGGAATAGCCCACCTGTTTATCGTAGGTCCAGCGGCGGTCGGGGCTGCTGAGGATGCCGTAGGCCTCGTTGAGTTGCTGAAACTTTTCGGTGGCTTCCTCCGCTGGCAGTGTAGTGGTGTCTGGATGGTAGAGCTTGCTCAGTTCCCGAAACGCCTGCCGAATTTGCTGAGGGCTTGCGGTCGGCTTTACCCCCAGGCGGTCATAGTAGGTTTCGGGTCTTGGGTTGGGTGCAGGCATAGACGCCACAGAGCTAGTATCGGTGGAGGAAAATCGGACAGGGCTAGGCTGGTGGGGATGGCCCTCAGTCCACCCTAGCCCTGTCCTGGGAGAAGGAGGGGGATTTGGCTACCCTGTGCCCTCAGGCTAACATGGGGCGGATTCCCATTCCGAGAGGGAACGGCTGAGGCGAATTTGGGCCAGGGTAAACACCACCGGAATCACCCGACCATAGTTTGTGGCAATGGTGCGCCAACCTAAATCGGCAAAGAACCAAGCCCACAGGGCTGGGCCAAGCCAAGCCAATAGGGTACGGGTCGCGCCATAGCGGGCTGCATTCACCGCCACCCCACGGGAGGCCATGCCCAGGGCCACACGACTCTGGATTTGAGCCAGGGCCGTGCCGCCACCCCGCACTAGGGTTTGTTTGGCCACTTCATAACGGGCCACCTGGATCAGCACCTGGCGAGACAGATGGTGCAACAACCAAGGCCGCAGCAACGAACTCACGGCCAGGGCACTGCCCCCCTTCACCAAAAGCCCCGTAGGGTTCGCCTGAAGCGCCTTGGGCAAAGTCTGGAACTGGGGCGACTGGACTAGGGTTTTCTGCAAATCCCGCTGCACCTGCTGGCGCTCTCCTGGGGGCAATTTCTGCCAAGCCAATTCAATTAAGTGCAAAAATACCTCCGCCTCCAAGTCCTCCGTGGGCCAAGCCTCGGCGTAGGGCAGGCGCAGGTAGCGACAGACCTGAATAAGGGTTTGGCGGTAGGTCATGGCCTGACTTTGGCCGTGCAGCACCGTGAATCCATCCGCCGCCAAAAAACGAAACCTCTGCTCCAGGCGATCTAGCCACTGCTGCCGCGACCCACTCTGCACCTCTAGCGGATCTAAACGATTCAGGTAATCTAGCGGGTTAAACTTGGGCCGAAACAACATCTCAGTCAGAGCCTGGAGTTCCTCCTCTGTGGCCAGATCCAGGGCCGAACGCAGCTCATCCACCACCGCTCACCGTTCGAGTAAGGTACCCCTTAATTTTTACACCAAATTTTCCAAGCCAGATTTTCCAAGCCAGAGAAACCCGCTCTCGGGACTCTACGGCTAAGACCCCTCTTGACTGCTTCAAGCACAGTCTTGGCGATCCCCCTTGGGAAGGGGGACTTTGAAGAAGTTCCCACGGTGCGGGATGTATCTGCCATCAGTAGGGCGATTGATCTACCATGCATGGCAAGATTGCATGGATTGGTTGAGAGGGAACATATGCCATGGTGAAGCGGAAAAAGAGCCTTGCAAAGGTGGCCCCAGCAGGATTTGGCCGTGTTAACTTGGCCCAAGAGCTTCAGCGGGCCGAGGGCTTGATGCGGCGGAAGCAGTGGTCGGAGGCCATGGGAAGGCTGGCGGATCTCAGTGAGCAATTCCCCCAGTCCAAGCCGGTGTGGCAAGCCCTGGCCCACGCCAGCTTTGAGATTAACGATATGGTTCGCTATCAGCGAGCGATGGAGAAACTGGTTGCCCTCGACCCCACCAATGCCGATCATGCCTTTGCCCTGGGGGTGGTCTGTATGGCGAATATACGCCCGATGTTGGCACTCCAATCCTTGCGGCAGGGGTTGGCCCTGGATCCAAATCATGAAATGGCCACCGAGGCCCAGCGGATGATCACCGATCTAGCGCCTTTGCTAAATGAGACCTTGGCAGACATGGGCCTCACCGAAGCCGACGGGCTAGCGATTGCCGTCCTCCACGAACGTGGCCAAACCTGCCTAGAACGGGGCGACTATGGCGATGCACGGGAGGCCACCCTAGCGGTAATCGAACGCCATCCTGAGTTTTTGCCCGCCCAAAATAACCTGTCTCTATTGCATTGGGCCGAGGGGGCGGTGGACGCTGCCATTGCCCAGGCCCAGCGGGTGATTGACCAACAGCCAGACAATATCCACGCCCTGGCCAACCTGGTGCGGTTCTATGCCCTCACCCAGCGCCCCGAACAGGCTCGCCCCTATGCCGAACGGCTGCAAGCCAGCCATGCCGAGGCCTGGGACGGCTGGACGAAAAAGGCCGAAGCCCTCACCCTGCTGGCCGATGATCAAGGGGTGGTAGGCCTATTTGAGGAATTTCTGAAGCAAGGGGGAGATCCCCTCAGCCAGGACGCCCCAGCGAGATCCGGGACAAATCGGGAAACCCCTAATCCAGAGAATGCCTCGGATTCACCCCGTCCTAGTTTCCTGTTCTACCACTGGGTGGCAGTGGCCCTAGCCCGCACCGGAAAGATCAAACGCGCCAAAAGCCTGTGGCAAGCGTTGCTCAGCCACGACCCCCACTTCGAGTTAGCCAAGGCCAACCTCAGCGACCTGCGCCTGCCCGTGGGTCAGCGCCATGGGGCTTGGCCGCTCTCCTGGGAACAATGGCTGCTGCCACCCACCCTGGAGGACTTTCGGCAAGTGGTGACTCCGGCCAGACGGGCTAGCCAGGGGCCGCGATTGATCTCAGATCTGACCCAGTTTTTCAATGGCCATCCCGATTTTGTGGCCATGTTGCCCCGCATTGCTGAACGGGGTGGGCCAATGGGGCAGCAGTTTATCGTGCTTACCGCCGATCAGGTGAAGCATCCCGATCTACTGGCGGCGCTGAAGGACTTTGCCCTGGGCAAAAATGGCCCCGATGACCTGCGCCACAGGGCCGCTGTTCTGGCCTCCCAAGCTAAGCTGATCGACAAACAGAACGTTACCCTATGGCGCAGCGGAGCCTGGGAAACGACCACCCTGATGGACTTTGAGATCTATCACGAGGTGGCCTACAACCACAGTAAGCGGGTAGGGCAGTGGTTGACGCAAGCGATCAAGCTCCTCCGCAAACAGACCCCAGCCGCCGCCCAGCAGGCGGAAGAACTACTGCAAAAAGCCATCGCCGCTGAGCCAGACTCCCCCGATTTGTACAACAACCTCGCCGCCGCCTACCAAATCCAGGGCCGCGACCAAGAGGCCGAAGCCCTGGTGACCGATATCCATCAACGCTTTCCCGACTACGTGATGGCGGCGATGTCCCAGGTGAGGGTGCATATGCGGGAGGACGACCTGGAGGCAGCGGAGGCCATTTTGAAGTCTTTTATGACCCGCGACCGCTTCCACGTCCTGGAATTTAGCGCCTTTTGCGAAACCTACGCCGACTTGCTACTGGCCAAAGGAATGCCCGACGGAGCCCGCACCTGGTTGCAAATGTGGGAGCAAACCGCCCCCGAACACCCCCGCCTCAAGTTTGGCTGGGCCAAGTTCGATGCCTATACGGGCAAGCACTTGCTGGAGCAGTAATACCAAATCCTAATCGAATAACCCCGATTCCCAGCCCAGCAAACCGTAG
>JBBAWV010000007.1:0-65490 GCA_040396995.1 Nodosilinea sp.
GTGCCTTTACTATAAGCAGCAGAAAGTATTGCGTTTAACAGTAAAGGGATTGACGTTGTTCCAGACTGTTATCAGGAATTATCAAAATTAAAAACTTTAATCGTTGGCGGCAATGAATTAAAAAAGCTCCCTAATTTTATTGGAAAATTATCAAAGCTAGAAGAACTCTATGCTTGGGGTCTTGGTCTTCATGAATTACCTGAATGGATTTCTAGGCTAAAAAACCTAGAGTTGCTACATATTCATGAGAATCAGATTAGAAAAATTCCTGACTCAATTAGCCTGATAAGCCGATTAAATTCATTAATGATTGACAACAATCTAATAAGTGACTTGCCAATTTCACTTGGCCAGATTGAAGGGCTAGAAGGACTCTATCTTAGAGGCAATCCTCTTAATCCTGATCTTTCTGCTGCTTATAGTAAAGGCACTAAGCCTGTGTTGCAATATCTACGTGCAAGAGCAGAGGGAGAAATATCTTTAAATGAAGCGAAACTAATTTTAGTCGGTGAGGGTGAGGTTGGAAAAAGCTGTTTGCTAGGAGCATTAAGGGAGGATGAATGGATAGATAGCCGCCCTACAACACATGGTATTGAAATTAAACCTGTGCTAATTAAAGCTTCTGAAAACGAAACGTACATCATCCTCAACGGCTGGGATTTTGGCGGGCAACGGGTCTATCGTCCAACCCATCAACTCTTTTTTAGTTCTACTGCGGTTTATCTCGTGGTGTGGAAACCACGGGAAGGGCCACAGCAAGGCTTTGTCAAAGAGTGGATTACGCTGATCAAGCACCGCGAACCCGATGCCAAAGTGCTGGTGGTCGCCACCCACGGCGGCCCCGGCCAGCGTCAGCCTGATATTGATCGACAAGAACTAATTGACTTGTTTGGTAGCGATACCGTTGTCGGCTTCTTTCATGTCGATAGCAAGCCCCATCCAGAAACCCAGGTTTGCACTGGCATTGCCGAACTGCGAGAGGCCATTGCCAATGTTGCCGCTACTTTACCCGGCATGGGTCGCCTTGTACCTACCAAATGGCAGCAAATTCGTGAACTGCTCGAAGCATCTGGCAACACCCACATGCCCTACGCAGACGTTCTCGCCCTCTGCGAAGAGCACGGGCTAGAAGGCTTTGCCGCCGAGCTGTTTGTGCGTGTCTCCCATACCCTCGGCTATTTCATCCACTACGACTACGACGAAATTCTAAAAGACATCGTCATCCTCCAGCCCGACTGGTTGGCCAAAGCCATCAGCTACGTTCTTGACGACGAAACCACCCGCCTGCGCAATGGGTTAGTCGAGTTTGACCATCTCAGTCACCTCTGGAGCCATCCCCACTTTGAAGGCAAAACCGGCTATCCCAAAGAACTCCACCACATTTTTCTGCGGCTGATGGAGCGCTTTGACCTTTCCTACAAAGTCATCCTCGACCCGGCAAATCCAGAAGCTAACACCACCAGCCTGATTGCCCAACTCGTGCCCGACCAACGCCCCAACCAACTGCCCAACTGGGGCGAAGAACCGGAAGGGGGAGATAGGCAGCAGGTACAAATCTGCCGCATCGTGGACGATCGCGGTCAGAGCGCCAACGCCGAAGGCTTGTTTTACCAGCTCATCGTGCGCCTGCATAAATACTCCCTGGGCCGAAATAACTACAACGACAGCATCCACTGGCAGCGGGGCCTCATGCTCGACAACGACTACAACGGTCGCGCCCTGCTAGAGCACATCGGCAACGATGTTAAAATCACCGTCCGAGCCGCCTATCCAGAACGATTTCTCTCCTACCTCACCGAAGAAGTCAAATGGCTGGTAGAGAGCTTCTGGGAAGGGCTAAACTGCAACATTATGGTGCCCTGCATTGCTCCCTGCGGCATGGAAACCCCCGGACATGGACTATTCGAGGTGCAAAAACTGATCGAAAGCAAGAAGAAGAAGCGCCCAGAGTTTCCCTGTACGGTTTCTGGTTGCGACGAGTGGCAAAATATCGATCAGCTGCTAAATAACGCTGCGACTACTCCTGCCCCGTCTCAAGACCTTGGCCTAGAACAATTCCGCACGGTTGTTAAAGACGAGCTAAAGGTAATTCGTCGAGATCTGGTAACGCTCGATCATCGAGAGCAGCAGCGGCATCAAGCGTTGTCAAAAGATCAGCAAGCCATCATGAGCCAAATCGATCAGCAGTTCGCGATACTCATGCAAATGCTCACCGACGAAGCCAAAGACGGCCCCCGACTGTTCAGCTTCAAGCCGGTTGATCCTAGGTTCTTTGATCGCCCCAAATGGATTAGCGAAAAATTTCAGCTCACCCTCTGGTGCGAACATGCCCGCAAACCTCTGCCCGTACTTAATGAAGGTAGTCAGCAAGGCGTCTATGAACTCGAACTCAACCGCGAGTGGTTTACCAAAGCGGTGCCCTACTTCAAACTCGTCACCGGCACCCTGAGCCTGGTCTTACCTGTTGCCGCCTCAACCACCCAGTTCATGCTCGATGACGCCACCTACAAAGGCATTCAAGAAGAACTCGATCTCGGCCAAAAAAGCCTGGAGTTTGGCATTAAAAGTAGCGATATAGCCGTCGATTGGCAAACCAAACGCGATGGTGCCGAGTTTGAACAAGGGGAAGCCATTCGCGCCCAAGGGGCAATGCTCCGAGAACTCCATACCCTGCTCCAAGACAAAGACCCCGGTTTTGGCGGTCTAGTGCGAGTCCAGAACAAGCGGCGAGAGTTTCTTTGGGTTCATCCAAACTTTGTCAGCGAATATTAAGCACCGTGCCGGATTCCAGGGTGCTTTGACCCACCCATTCGTCACCGAGTTGCATGGTCTAGCATGATTAGAATCAGTACAGACCTCCCATCTCCGGCCTTGCCATGGCAAAAATTACCCTCGACATCCCAGACGAGCTGCTTGACCAGCTCTCCGAACTTGGTCAGCCCATTGCAGAGTGGCTACCGCAACAATTGCCCAACCTGAACACCCAAAGTCGCTAGCCCACGGTTCTCCCAGCCCACATCTATCGCGATATCCTCGATTACCTGAAGCTGTTCCGGCTAATAACCTACATCGAAGGCGAAGCCGACTAGGGCTTCACCCAGCAAGTCCGCAGCCTCCAATTCACCCTCGATAGCGACTGCGGCCTGGTCACCCACTACCCCCCGGCAAGCCCTACGACAGCCAAATTGAAGAATCTTTCGTCAGCCGCTGGCCTGCCGATTCTCCCTGGAAACTAGAGCGCGAAGTAGACCTGATCCCCATCCCCGGCAACGTCATGATTCCCGATTTTCGCCTCGTCCACGCCGATGGGCGGGAATATTTGCTGGAAATCGTCGGCTGGATGATTGAGGCGGCTGGGGCTTGCGGTTGGTAGATGGGGGCACTAGGGGCGCGGCCCAGCGGCAAGGCAGTCGCCAATGGCCTGTTCCAGAATGGTCAGCCCTTCATCGAGTTCATCCTGGCTTACCGTTAGCGGCGGGGCAATGCGCCAAACGCTCCCCATATTGGGCAGGGCGGTGATGTTCATGCTCAGGCCCAGTTCCATGCAGCGGCGGGTGATGGCAGCTCCCAGGTCGGGGTTGGGTGTGCGACTTTCCCGATCCTTCACCAGTTCTACCCCCAGCAGCAGCCCTCGACCGCGCACATCACCAATTACCTCGTAGCGGTCTTTCAACTTCAGCAATCCGGCTTTGAGGTAGGCTCCCATCGTTGCGGCCCGTTCCGTGAGGTTCTGGGTGGTGAGCACCCGCAGCACCGCAAGGCCCACCTCCGCTGGCATGGGGTCGGAGACGTGGGAGGTGTAGTAGAGAAAGCCCTTGTCGTAGCAGTCGGCCTCGATTTCGGCACTGGTGACGGTGGCGGCGAGGGGCAATCCACCACCCAGGGTTTTCGACAGAGTGAGGATGTCGGGCACAATGCCCAGTTGTTCAAAGGCAAAGAAGCTGCCCAGGCGACCAAAGGCGGTTTGGGCCTCATCCAAAATCAGCAGCATGCCCCGCTCGCGGCAGTAGTCCTGAAGCCGTTGGAAATAGCCCTCCGGCGGTTCGATGATGCCCCCCGCACTGAGAATGGGCTCCACCACCAGGGCGGCATAGGCCCCTACGGATTGGCTATCGATTAGCTCAAACCCCACCGCCAAGCAGGTCATGTCGCACTGGTCTTGGCAGTGGCGCACGGGGCAGCGGTAGCAGTTGGGCGTAGGGAGGGCAAAGTTGCCGGGAATCGTCGGCCCATAGCCCTTTCTGGCGGCGACGAAGGTGCTGGCCCCGGCTCCGGCGGTCATGCCATGCCAGGAGGTGCTGAGGCCTACCACCTCAAAGCCCCCGGTGTGCAGCTTGGCGAGACGCAAGGCCGCTTCATTGGCCTCGCTGCCCGTGTTTAGAAAGATGGCCTTTTGCAGCGTCGGGGGCAGCAGCTTGCAGAGGGCATCCGCCAGTTCGATGACCGAGGGCGACAGCATGCCGCTGAACAAATGCAGCACCCCCTCACAGGCTTTGTGGATGGCCTGCACCACCTCAGGATGGTTGTGGCCGAGGGTGGCGCACATTTGCCCAGAGGTGAAGTCCAAAATTTTGCGGCCCTGCTGGTCATAGAGGTAACTCCCCCTAGCCCGCTCGATCAGCCGGGGGGCAAAGGATCCACCATAGCGGATCAGGTGGTGGTCAACGATGTCCCACAGTTCCTCGCTGGAGGGGGTATGGGCGACAGTACCGTGGGCATCCGTCTCAGATTCGGGATAGGGAGATGGAGGGGTGGTATCCAACATGGGACGTGGTATGGAACAACCTCTTTATCCTGCCCTTGACGCCAGCGCTAGGCTGAGTTGGTCATAAAGGTTTACGCCCATGAGGGCTTGTCCTCGCTGGGCCTATCCCGGTTAGGCTAGGGTACAGGCTATTTTTTCGCCCAAGGTGATCGGGGGGAATGCCCCTCAACGCCTTCTTCTCAGCGCCTTCTTCTCAACGCTAAGGACGCCAGTATGCCGACGGTCTACGATTGCATTGTGGTGGGAGCAGGATTGTCTGGGCTTGTTGCGGCCCGCAATCTCCAGCGAGCGGGTCATAGGGTTTTGGTGCTCGAAGCGCAGGAACATCTGGGCGGACGCATGGTGGGTAAGGTGTTGCCCTCAGGGCAGTGGATTGATTTCGGTGGGCAATGGGTTGGCCCCACCCAGGATCGGTTTCGGGCTCTGCTGGACGAGTATGGTGTCCGGCGATTTCCCTTTCACACCGAAGGGAAAAAAGTGCTGGTGTTTGAGGGAAGACGCTACGAGTTTGACGGCTTTTTTGAGGGCTTCCCCGAAGGCGAGCCGCCCCAGGTAAGCCCAGAGGAATGGCAGGATGCGATGACGGCTTGGGAACGGTTTGATGCGCTGGCGAAAACCTTGGCCCCCGGCCATCCCCGCCGCAACGAACAGACCCAGGCCCTAGACCGCCAGACCTTTGCCCAGTGGATCGACGCCAATACCACCACCGCCTTTGGGCATTGGTACTTTGCCTACATGGTGCGCACGGTGGGCTTCCTTGGCCCCGCCGAACCGGGCCAGGTTTCGCTGCTCCATGTGCTGTGGGGGCATCTCTGCGCCTCCCAGGCCGAGTATCCCGAAGCTGAACTCATCCACGGTGGGGCGGGCCAAATTCCTGCCAAACTTGCGGCAGAGTTGGGTCAAAACATTCGCCTGGGGGAACCCGTACTTCGCATCACCCAAACGGAGGGCGGCGTCGAAGCCCAAACTACCCAGGGCCGTTTTATGGGACAGTATGCCGTGGTGGCCATGCCTCCCCACCTGGCGGGCCGCATTGCCTACGATCCGCCGATGCCGCCCCTGCGTGCCCAACTCACCCAGCGCGTACCCATGGGCTGCTGTGCCAAGGTGCTGGTGGCCTACGACCGTCCCTTTTGGCGAGAGCAGGGGCTAGCGGGGCTGGCCATCGGCAACGGCCCCTGGATTGAACTCTGTGCCGATAGCTCTGACCCTGAAACCGGGGTGGGGGTGATCGCCGCCTTTATCGTGGGCGACCGCTATGGTCTCTGGCAGGCGTTGGGCGAGGGTAGCAATCCCGAGGAAAGGCTTCGCCAACGGCGGGAAGCAGTTCTGAGCGATTTAGCGAGCTACTTTGGGCCAAAAGCCCTGTCTCCGATCTCCTATGATGAGGCAGACTGGCCCAGCAATCCCTGGATTGGCGGTGGCTATGCGGCCTTCATGCCCCCCGGCGTTTGGACGAGCTATGGAGAAGCCCTCACCGCCCCAGTCGGGCGCATCTACTGGGCAGGGACAGAAATGGCAGATCGCTGGCCCGGTTTCTTCGATGGGGCCGTGCGTACCGGAGAAGCCACCGCCACCACGATCCATGCCCTGCTCGCGGAAGGCTAGAACGGTAGCGAGGAGGTAGGGAGGATCGGCGACGGGCTAAAATGGTGGTCACGGATCAAGCCATCGGCCCATTCCCGGCATCCCTTTGTTGTTGTCCACCATGCTTCACCATGCCTCCATTCGCACTGCTGATATTCACCGAGCTATGGCCTTTTACGAACGGCTAGGCTTTGAGGTGCGGGAGCGGTTCACCACGGGGATGACCTTGGCCTGCTGGATGGAAGGACTGGGCGGACGGATTGAGTTGATTCAAATTCCAGAACCCCACCCCGCCGCCGATGCCTTCCACGACGAGCACTACACGGGCTATTACCATCTGTCCTTTGATTTGACGGATCGAGTAGAAAGTTTGCCCCGATGGCTGGCGGACTTGCGGCAAGCCTTTGGTATGGGGGAATCTGCGACACCATCGACCCCGCAATCGACAATGGGATTGGCGGCAGACTCTACGACGGAATCAGCGACAGAATCTACGATGGGATCGGCAATGGGGGGTGCCCCTGATAGGGATGCGACAGTGGCGGGTATGCTTAGGGTACTCCTAGAGCCGCAGCAGCAAATCATCGGTGATCGTGTCTACGAAGTGGCGTTCCTCGCCGATGCCGACGGCCTGCCCCTAGAATTTATCCGAGTCCTTGGCTATGTCCACACCCCATGAGGCGCTTCCCTTCACTGACAATTGGGCTTATCTAAAGACCGAATTAGCCTGGTTAGATCGTCTGCTGATGGTGGCGGTATCGCGCCAAAAACGGGAAGTTGAGGAGGTGGATGACTTCGCCCTCTCCGACCAGGATCGCGTCACGAGCCACTGGTGGAAGGGGATTGTGTCCCTCAATGGCAAGCCCGGTTACGACCATGCCCGCCCACCCAAGGCGAAGCCTACCCAAGGATCTAACTACGCCCAGCACCTAGAGTCTCGTATCCAGGCCAGCCAGCAGCAGGGGGTTTCCCTCGCGTTACCCCAATTGCGGGATCAGCTCCAGCTCAGCGCCTTCGAGAAAAACGTAATTCTCATGGCTCTGGCCCCGGAAATCAATCAGCGGTTTGGGCGGCTCTACGGTTATCTGCAATACCAGCACGACGAATCGGAATGGGACTTGCCCACGGTGGATCTGTGCCTGCGCCTGCTTTGCCGCAACGACCAAGAATGGCGACAAGCCCGCCCGATGATTGCCCCTAGCGGTCGCCTAGTCAGCCTGGGGTTGGTGGAGTGGGCCAGCACTGACGACACCACCCTGCTCAGCCGTCACCTACGTCTGGCGGAACCCTTCACCACCTACCTCCTGTCCGAAAATCCTGACCCCAGCCAGATTCAGCCCTGGCTGGCCGCCGCCCTGGCCCTGCCCCTGCAAGCCATCCCCCCCGCCGAGGCCGAACCGCCCCTGGTGCTGCCCGCCCCCGTGATGGGCCAGTTGGACACCCTCTGCGCCCTTGTCCAGGCCGAGGCCCATCCCCTCGTGCTGCTGGCTGGGGCAAAGGGCACCGGAAAGACCCAAACCGCCCGCTGGTTGGCCCATCGCCTGGGACAGCCACTGACGGTGCTAGACCTCGCAGCCACCACCGAAGCCGACTACGAAACCCTCTTTGATGCCCTGGCCGCTCTGCCCTCTGGGGTTCTGCTGATTAAAAATGCCCAACCCTGGCTAGGCCGCACCCCCATCCTCGAACCCGCCCTAGTGGAACAATGGCTCACCCAGCGCCAAAGCCAACCGGGGCTGACCCTATTCACCACTGACCCGTTGCACAGCGTCAAACTGGTGTGGCGACAGCGCTGTGATGGCGTCATTCCTCTGCCCATGCCCAATGTCGCCACCCGCAAAACCCTCTGGAAACAAGCCATCCCGGCGGATTTACCGCTCCACCGTAGCCTGCACTGGACGACGCTGGCCCAATTCCCCCTCAGTGGGGGCGACATCCAAACCCTAGCCCATACCGCCGCAACCCTCGCCCACCAAGGACAAGCCCCTAGCCTCACTCCGGCCCACATGCAACAGGCGCTAGCCCTGCATCACCCGACCCTAAAATGGCCCAAGGCCAGGAAGGCTTAGCGGTGCCGATTGGGTGTCGATCTACAGTATGATTGAACCCCGGTTTTGCCAATCGGGGATGGTGTTGGCTAACAGGCTGGCAGAGGTTCTGGTTGACCTGTCGGCTGGCTTGCTGCCCATCCTTTGCTGTTTTTTTGCGGCTGATCCTTGGCCTTAGGCGGTTTCTTTGTCGTCCCTCTTCTCCTACCACTGCGAAGCGAAATGTAGCCACACCCACGCTAGGGCGGGCACCTTTCACACACCCCATGGCCCGGTGCAAACGCCTCGGTTTATGCCCGTGGGCACCCTGGCCAACGTGAAGACCGTCACCCCCGACCAACTGGCCACCACCGGGGCGCAGATGGTGCTGTCCAACACCTACCACCTGCACCTACAACCAGGGGAAGACATCGTGGCAGAAGCCGGAGGGCTGCACCGCTTCATGGGCTGGAATGGCCCCATGCTGACGGATTCCGGCGGGTTCCAAGTCTTCAGCCTCAGCCAAATCCGCACCATCACCGAGGACGGGGTCACCTTCAAATCGCCCAAGGATGGCCGCACCATCCACCTGCGGCCCGAAACCTCTATCGACATCCAAAACACCCTCGGGGCCGATGTGATCATGGCCTTTGATGAATGTCCGCCCTACCCGTGTAGTCGAGAGGCCGTGCAGGCTTCCACCGAGCGCACCGGACGCTGGCTGAAGCGGTGTATCGCCGCCCATCAACGGCCCGATCAAGCCCTGTTCGGCATTGTGCAGGGGGGCGTCTATCCCGATTTGCGGCGGCAAGCGGCCCAGGAATTGGCGGAACTAGATCTACCGGGCTACGCCATCGGCGGCGTCAGCGTGGGGGAACCTCCGGAACTGATTGAAACCATCGTCCAGGCCACGGCTCCCTGCCTGCCAGAAAACAAACCCCGCTACCTGATGGGCGTGGGCACCTACCGCGAAATGGCCCAGGCTATCGCCGCCGGAGTAGATTTGTTCGACTGCGTGATTCCCACCCGCCTTGCTCGCCACGGTGCGGCCCTGGTGGCTGGAGAACGCTGGAACTTGAAAAACCAACGTTTCCGCCGCGACTACACCCCCCTCGATGCCACCTGTGCCTGCTACACCTGCCAAAATTTCACCCGCGCCTACCTCTGCCACCTAATCCATGCCAAGGAAATGCTGGCCTTCACCCTGATCTCCATCCACAACATTACGGAACTGATCCGCTTCACCCAGCAAATCCGGGCCGCGATTCTAGCGGATCGCTTTGCGGAGGAATTCGCCCACTGGCTGGCCCCTAGCCCAACCGTAGACTCCTCAACGTAGACCTCTGCATCGGCTACGGTTGCGGAATTGCCGCTGGGAGGTTGGCCAAAAACGTGAGGGGATCGCTCTTATGTTCGGCAAAGTCGAGAATGCCGCGATCTCGATGTTCGTAAATCAGCTTGAAATCAGCATCAAACAAAAAGGTGCCGCCCCGTTGGGTGAGATAGGCGGCATCGGGGACGTAGGTGTTCCATTTGCCTAGGACTTCTGCCATGTTGCGGAGGCGCAGGGTAGCCAGTTCAAAGGGGCGCTGAAACCCACGGCCCCCGGCCCAGCGAAAAAAGCGGCCTCGCAGGGGCGGCAATGGGAAGGCTGTGATCTCCTCATCGTCGCCAATCAGTTGGGGGGCGTGACGGTCGCCTCGGTAGCCCCGGAACACTTCGGCCAGAGTGCCCGGACTGGCGATACCCGCACACATCAGCATGAGGTTTACCCAGGCCCGTTGCCCAGGAGTGAGACCTGGAATGTGGAGTGACAGCCCTTCATAAAGCCCAAGCTGACGGTGCAAGTCGGCGGTGGGATCGACCCAAAGCTGATCGGCAGGAAACCCCGTAAACTGGCAAAAGGCTTGCCCCGATTCGCGATTGCCAATGCCCACCGCCCGCACGGTGATGTTCTTAGCCGTCAACTCGTCCCAGCCGCGCCGCACCCACCAGGCATATTCCAGGCTGTCGAAATCGCCTAACTGGGGCCACACCATGACTAGGGTGTAGGGGGTATCGCATCCCGTCAGTACGGAAGACAGCGCCCCATCACTGACCCGCTGCCGCTGAGTCTGTTGCAAGGTTGAGTAGGTGTTCATACTGAGATATCGAGACCGAGATATCGAGTCGTGTATACAGCCGATCTGTCCCATACATTCTAAAACGGGTAGACCCTGGGGGCTCAGATACAGGCCCGGTAGATGCCGCAATCCTGCCTTTTCCACGGATTTTCCGGCTAGGGGGCTACCCTCTTCCACCACCATTTCCACGGTGTCTTCACGGGGATCATCGACATAACGGGGTTTACCTGGTTATCTGCGGCTAGGCCCAGCGGTCTTCCAGACAGGCCCAGATTGGCCATTCCAATCCTTGGCGCTGTGAAGTTTTCGGAGTTTTCGGGGGACAATGGAACCGTCTCTACCCAGTACTCCCTATGACCCGGCGCAGTGGCCAGCCCTTGATCTCTGATCCGATTACGCGGCTAATCGAGAGCAGTTTTCTGTTTCATCCCATGGGGCGAGATGAGCTGGAGACCTACCTCACCGCCGACCAACTGGTGATGGAAAAGCTCTACTCCAATCGGCCCATCTATACCGCCTTTCGTCCCAACACCTGGCTCGATGCCCTCTATGTGGTGGTGGATGGGGGGCCGGTGATCATGCGAAGCACCCCCCTCGACCGGATAATGGCCATCACCTATCCCTTTGGGTGCTTTGGGGCGCGGAGTTTGCCCGTGGGGTTTGGGGCCGTGGGTCACGCCTTTCCGAGCCTGGTGGAAGCCTACAAAACTACGGACGTGATTAAAGTGCCTGTGGCCGTCATTCAGGCGCTCTACGAGCAAAACCCAGCCTTTCGGGAACGCTACAACCACCTGTTTGAACTGCGGGAGAAGTTTCAGTACCATCTGCTCAATTGCAGCACCTACCCTCCCCAGGCGGTGGCAGCTCTGCTGCGGGCCTTGATTTACCAAGAACGTAGCTTTGGTAGCCAACCCAAGGGTGGAAATAGCGAATATCGCTTTGATTTACCCATCGACCTGATTGCAAGGGCCTGTCAGTTGAACCACCGCACCGTGGAGCAAGTCCTGAAAGGGATGGTGCGGGCGGGCTATCTCAAGGCCCACAAAGCCACCGATCACCACGCTGCTGATCAGGTACAAATTCTGGATCCTGAAGGACTTAAGGAAGTCTATGGAGCCACCCGCGACAAGGTGGCTTGGTGGCCTCTGAAGTAGAGGGAGCGGGGAAGGCTCCGTAGAAATACGATCCCCTAGCCATCCAATCGCTGACCATTGTCGTGCTAAGTACATTCCAAAAAAGCGAAATATAGACTACCTCTCCCCTTGATCCCCGATTGGTTTCAATGGCTTAACACCCCAGAGACAGACCATATGCGCGAATGTAAGCATGTTTGAAGAAAATATAAAGAAAACCTAAACTTAGACCTTCATTTTCGAGCAAAGTTCTCGACGAAAAGGCTTGCTAGTTGGTGGATTTAAGCCCATGATCCTCAAAAAGACAAGGAAGGAAAATATGGGAAGTTTCTCACACTTAGGATACAGCGATGAAAATGATGGGGTGTCAGGTTTTGTGCTGTAGCCGCTGTCGCCACTACACACCAGAGGGCCGACGCGGAGGTCATTGCGGGCAGTTAGGGGTTCCGGTACAGGGGCGGTGGAATGCCTGCTCGTTGTCGATACCCGTGTTTGCCACGGCCATGCCCGACATCAACCCGCTGGAACTGTTGCCCCAACCCATCGAAATTCATCTCCCCGATCCCGTCCTCGTTCCCGAAGAAGTCCCCACCTATGCCGAACCCCCCGTTGTCCCTATCCGCCGCTTAGCGGCCTAGGCTCGCTACTCTGGATCATTGCCTGGGGGACGGTAGCTAGAACTGCGGGGATCGCGCCAAGCGTTGCCCACTCCCCGCAAAACCCCTTTGCCGATTAACCCAATGCCGCGCCCAATAACGTCAGTCAACACATAGACGATGCCGCTGCCCACAAAGGCAATGGCGGAACGGAATCGGGGGGCCACGGCATCGCGGGCTTCGATGGTGAGGGTGACGAGGCGTTGCAGCCCCGATAGGCTATCGAGTTCATCCCGACGAGGGGCGTAGATGGTTTGGGTTTGGATGCCCCGCTCGGTGAACCGCCACAGACGATACTGGCTTTCAAAAATAGTCTTGGGGTCGTTAATCAGGCCATCCCAGCGATAGCGCCAGGACAGATCGTTGCGGAAGCGCTCGAGGTCACGACTGGACATGAGGCGGCGCTGGTAGAGATTTTTCTTCAGCAGTTCCACATCGGCAAAGCAGTTGAGCAGGGGTTGAATCACGCCGTTGGCCACCTGAAGCAACAAGTGCTCTAGTAAAAGTTGGCTGTGGCTGAGGGCTTGGGGGGTGATGGCTGGATAGGGAATGCCGTCTATGACGAGGGCATCTTGAAATACCAGATGGCCCAACAGATCCGGCACTAGGGGAATGCGGTTGAGGACAGAACGCTGCACCACCTCGGCCTCGGCGATGAGGGTGGGCACTACAGGCTGCTCTAGATTGGTGACCTGGAGAGTGTAGTAGCGGCCAAAAAAGTCGGTGAGGGTGGTGGCCCACACATCCCGCAGCAGCAGAGCGCTTTGCTCGGTCAGTTGCCCCGGTGGCAGGTTGGCTTGGCGCATGGCCTCCACGGCATCCTCAAATTTGCGTAGGGCGAGATAGAGCAGTTCCCGCTTCTTGTCCTCTCGCAAAATGTCCGTTTCGAGGGGAATTTGGCTGGTATTGTCTAAACAACCCTGAAAAGTGCGAAAAACCTGCTCAAACACTAGAGTGGGCAGGTCGCCCCGCACCAGTTCGCCAGGGTTGGCCGTTTCGGGGGCGAGGGCACCGGAACGGCGGGGCGGGGGGGGCTCACCCGTGCCATAGGAGGGACGGGAACGACCAGCGGGCAACCTTTCGTCAGCGCCAGAGATCGATCCCATAGGCCGACCAGCGCCAGGTTGAGGAATCTCCCACCGTTCCCCGTTCCAGGTATCCCAGCGGTTGGCGTTGGGCTGGCTGGCCTGGGACGATGGCTCCAAACTGGGGGTGGCCAACAGTTGGGTCATCAGCCAGCGGGCGGTTTTCAGTTCTCGGTAGCGTCCGGCCATCACCGCATCTGTCCACAGGTCAGATCGCCCCCGACGTTGATCGGCGTCGATAGCGGCCATCATGGCATCAATTTGCTGAAGGGCCGAAACCCGCATTCCTCGGCGCAGAGCCGCCCAAGGCCGAGGTGATCCCACATTCAGGGGAGTCCCCGTAGGGCTAGAATCCCGTTCAGCCCCGACTCGTTCCACCATTCTAGGGGGCTGGCTAAAATCGGGCACCGTGGGGCCAGGGGTGGGTTTGATAGGGGACAGGGGATCCGTCGATGGGGGAGAACGGCGTCCGGTGAGGTAGGCGATCCAGTCGCGCAATTCTTGGACGGGCATACTGCGGAGACCAAAGCCATCGGCCCCCATCTGTTGGGCGGCGGCGGCGAGGATGGGTTCGCCCTGGGCGCTAAGCACCAGCACAGGCAGGCTGGGGTAGCGAGTTTTGATGTCGCCACAGAGTTGCAGACCGGGGATCTGTCCCGGCGATCCGGCCCCTAGGCCCAAATCGAGGATGACCAAATCGATGGCCACGTCCTCAGGTTGGTTGGGGGCGGCGGGTTGGTTATTGTCCAGTTCCGACCAGCCCTGGCCCAAACGACTGGCTAGGATGGCCAGGGCATCCTCCGACTGGCTAGCCTCCGCTACCACACGATATCCGGCGGTTTGCTCTAGCCAAATCCGCAGCCCCATCCGAAAGACGGGATCTTCGTCAACGAGCATGAGGCGCAGGGGGGAATCGATCATTCTGAGTCGTCGGAACTGTCGGTGTTGGCTTCGGCGGGGGTGCGGCGGCCTTCAGCTTCCCAAATTGACCAAATGTAGGCTCGTTCGGATTGCCACCGGGCAATGGCGCTGCGGGCTTCGGGGTGAAGGGCACGGCCTGGTGCAATTTGGGAGGCTAGGTTGATGGCCGCTGTCAGGCTTCCGGCATAGGCCAAATTCTTGGCCCGATCTAGAATAGGCCGATCTTCAGCGACCTGCATCTCGGTAGTCCAGTCTTGGATGAGGGCTTGGGCGCGATCATGGAGAGCACGGTTGGTCTGAATTTTGCGGGCCTCTTGGATAGCCTCCTTCAGCTTACCCTGATTCGCTAGGGCCACCGCCGCATCCAGCATAGGCCGATCCTCAATCACCTGAATTTCGCCCTGCCAAGCGGCGATTAGGGTTTGGGCTTCGCCCCGCAGTGCTCGACCAAGTTCCACCTGGCTGGCCTTATCCATCGCCAAGCGCAGGGCCGGAATCGTTCCCGGCTGGGCCAGGGCACGGGCTTGGATGAGGGTGGGCCGATCCTCAATGCGTTGAATATTCGCTCGCCAGTTGGAAATGAGGGTTTGGCCTTGAATGCGGCGGGGCCGATCCACCTCCACCTGAAGGGCTTGGGCCTCCGCCCATTGGTAGGTGACTTTGCGCCCCAGTTTGGCCACCATGGTGCTAAATTTGAGCCGCTGCAAGTCCTCAAGCTGGGCCTGCCAGGTGTCGAGGTTGGGCTGGCGGTTGGCAGCAAAGGCGCTATCAGCGGGAATTTGCTGCACGGCGGCGATGGCTTCCATGAGGTTGAGCAAATGGCCATAGTGGGGTTCAGCGCCGGGAGCATTGGCTCCGCTGTGGGCTACGAGGCGCTGGGCCTGGGCCAACCGCAGCAGATCCGCCGCCGCTGGGTCGAGATCGGGGCTGGGGGGCACCTGGCTAGCAAGGGCCAGGGCGGCGTCCTGGTTGCCATTGTTCCATTCCTTTAGTCCTGCCGCGAGTAACTGCTGGCCCCACTGGTCTACATCGGTTTCAGCCTTGACCCATACCTGACTGCTGAGGTTAATCTGGCGGGCCAGCGCAATGGCCGCTTGGAGATCCGCCGGAGTGCCGGAGGCCGCCTTGGCCCGTGCCTGCAACAGTTGATCCCAGGCTTGCTGTTCGATCTGGGTTTGGTGGTGCCAATGGTTATGTCGGGTGGTGTTCCAATAGCTGCCCTGAAGATTCTTAAAGGCATTGAGGTGCCCCTTGGCCTGTTCCCAGTCCTGGGCGGCGAGGGCCGCTTCGAGCTTGGCTTCTAGGGCTTGGCCTTGTTCCCACGC
This sequence comes from Nodosilinea sp., assembly GCA_040396995.1. GTDB lineage: Bacteria > Cyanobacteriota > Cyanobacteriia > Phormidesmidales > Phormidesmidaceae > Nodosilinea. The sequence goes on from JBBAWV010000007.1 coordinate 15,623, forward strand.
CTGCCGCCATTCAAAGATGACCGCCTGGGCCGAAGACCGCAGGGGCGTATTCAGAGGAATAGTGCCCGCCAACTTGACGGCATCCTCTAGCCGCCCTGCCTGGGCCCAGCGGTTAGACAGCACCAGAATTTGCTCCGAGGCGTCCTTTAGGATCGACTGGGCATCCTCATAGTTGGCGTCAGCAGTGGGCCAGTTGACGGTCAACAACACCGCCTGGGTGAGGTTGTTGGGTTCCCCCGTGCGCGCCTGGGCCTTGGCGCAGTACAGCATATCGCTGGAGGAATGGAAGGGGGTAATGTTGTCGCAATCGGGCAGGGGGGGAATGCGGGTCAGCCACAGCAAGGCCCAACCACAGAACAGCCCAGACCCCGCCAGCAACACCATCCATAGGGCGGGCCACAGCCAACCCAACGGACGCAGCTGCACACCAGAGTCATTGTTCTGCTGGGGCCGTACCCGAACCGCTGATCGTACCCGCGTTGATGTAGACGCCATGGATTCAACCCACCCAAACCAAGAAAACACAGTGAGACGCCATTGCCGATGACCATCAGGGGCCACCCAGCAATGCCACATTTTAGAAGCAATCGTCAGAAGTGAACCGGATTTTTCATCGCCTGAGTCTCGGATCCTGAGTCTCGGATCTTTCGGGCCACCCTTCCGGGCCATCCACCGCCCCAGAACGACCGATCCGCCAGAACGACCGATCAATCTGACCCATCCTCCTCTAGAATTCTCCTAATAAGGTCAACTCCCACGATTCCTTCGCCCCTATCTGCATGCGGCTCCATGTCTGACTCGGAACAACTGCCAGAAATCCTCAAGGTGATCGATATCCTCGACGGGCTCGAAGCGCTCATTGAAAGTGCGCCCAACGAAGATGTGGAAGACATCCTTGAAGAAGCCTGGCTCCACATCAGCGACACCTTCCCAGAGGATTTCAAAGCGGCCACCCAACACGACGCCGGGGCCGAAGGTCTACGCCGCTACCTCAAGGTCAAAGCGTTCTTCGAGAACCCCTCCGAACGCTCCATCAGCGCCGCCGAGCTAGAAGAGTACTACCGCAGCTACACCGCCGCCGAAGAGGACGAAGAATCCACCGATTTCTTCTTCCCCGAAGAACCCTCCTAACCCCCCATCGCCGTAGGGTGCATTCGCGCAGCAATGCACCAGCCCAGCTATCACCGCAGGGCGCACCAGCTAAGCAAGGCACCCATCCAGCCCTACACTAGCGCCAAGGCCTCCTTCAACCGCGCTCCATCAAACCCCCGCTGGCGCAAAATCGCCCAAGATTCCATCAAATCCGGGCCTTGCAGGGCACCCATCAACGCCGCCCGCAGCGACTTCATCACCAAGCCCTTCTTCACTCCCTGGGCCTTGGTCACATCATTAACCAGGGTTTTCAGGTCATCCAGGCTAGTTGGGTTTTGGCTCGTCAACCCGTCCAAAATACCCTGAATTACCGCTGCTACGCCCTCTAGTTGCAATTGGGTCTTGGCATCGTCGGCAAAGGGTAGGGTTTCGGAAAAGAAGAAACGGCTTTGCTCCACGGCATCGGTGAGCCGGGTCAGACTGGGAGCAATCATCGCCATCAGGGGCAGCAACCAGTCCCGATCCGCCAAACCATCCACGGTGTAGCCCGCCTCTTGGAAATAGGGCAGCACCAACTCCAGCAGGGCGGCGGGTTCCATTTCGTGTAGGTATTGGCTGTTCAGCCAGTCCAGCTTGTCCCAATCGAACTTGGCTCCGGCTTTGTTGACGCGATCAAAGCTGAATAGCTTAGCGGCCTCATCCAGGGTAAACCGTTCATTAGCATCGGGGGCCGACCAGCCCAGCAGGGTCATGTAGTTGGCCAGGGCAGGAGCGACAAAGCCCATCTTTTGAAAGTCAGAGATGGACGTAACCCCGTCACGCTTCGACAGTTTTTGTCCCGTTTGGTTCAAAATCAGCGGCGTATGGGCAAAGGCGGGCACCGTGGAACCTAGGGCTTCGTAGAGCAAAATCTGCTTTGCCGTATTGGCAATGTGGTCTTCCCCTCGGATTACGTGGGTGATGGCCATATCGATGTCATCCACCACCACCGCCAGGTTATAGAGCGGTTGGCCGATGGTGTTGGCCGAAGAGGCCCGCGCCACCACCATATCGCCGCCCAAGTCGCTGGCTTGCCAGGTGACGGGGCCACGCACCAGGTCGTTCCAGGTAATCGTGCGGCTGTCGTCAATTTTGAAGCGAATCACCGCCGGACGCCCCTCTGCCTCAAAGGCGGCCTGCTGCTCTGGGGTCAAATCCCGATGGCGATTGTCGTAGCGGGGAGCCTGTCCCTTGGCCTTTTGGACTTCCCGCATGGCGTCCAGTTCTTCGGGGGTGTCGTAGGCGCGATAGGCCAAGCCCCTATCCAACAGGATTTGAATGGCCTGCCCATATAACTCCAACCGCTGGGATTGAAAAAATGGCCCCTCATCCCACTCCATGCCCAGCCAGCGCAGCCCCGACAGAATGTTCTCGGTAAACTCCGGCTTCGAGCGCTCCTCGTCGGTGTCTTCCACCCGCAGGATGAACTGCCCCCCTTCGTGGCGGGCAAACAGCCAGTTAAACACAGCGGTGCGAGCCGTACCGATGTGCAGATTCCCGGTGGGGCTGGGGGCAATGCGAACACGGACAGTCATGGGAATACCTGCACTCTCAACAACAGACAAACCCTTATTTTAAGGGGCAATGCGACGGTACATTCAATCGCACCGAGGGTTCTTGCCACCATCCCCTGCAACCTTGCATCACCCCAACGCGAGATTCCTAGGATCTAGCCCGTAATTTTCCGTAATAAAGGGCGAGAACCCGATCCACTCGCCCTAGACATCCGTACCCTTGCCGATAGCTGATGACATTTGCTTATCATTACAATAAGTGAAGATTATTTACAGGGTTCTCAATCATTGCCCTAGCGCAATCGTCACCCAGCGGAGCGAACGGATACGGAATCCCTAAGCCGCCCGCCCCCGCCCTACCCCAGATGGATCGGAGGATGTCATGGAAAACCTACTCAGCCGTAGCCTGATGTGGCTCTTTGCCGAAGTCGTCCTCACCCTGCTGAATTTAGACGACCTGGCCGACTACGGCGAATTTATCTTCCGCGTGCAAGACAGCCTCGCCCTGCAACGGGAACGCATCGAATTTATCCTACTTACCGAACAACCAGGTCGCTGCCAACCCTGCAAGGCTCACTCTGCTCGCCGATACCAAGGGCATTTTGCAGGACTACACTAGCCCCCCAGCACCGTGCTACCCAAGCTCAGTAGGCTGAACATCCAAAAGGCGCGGGAACGGATCGACGCGGACATTGTCTCCAGCGGCATGATTCCCCAGGTGAATTGCTGCGTGCGATCCCTGGCCCAAGGGGTCAGAGCGGCCCGCATTCTCGATGGCCGCATTCCCCATGCCCCGCTGCTAGAAATTTTCATCGACCTCGGCATCGGCTCCATAATTGTGGCCTCAGAATTTCGAGGTTAATGGCCTAAGGCATTGCCAGGGCTGTACAACCCCTGGCGTGGAGACGAATCTAGAGCTGAATGGCAAAAGCTAAGGGGTGATGGGCTTGATAGTGGAGGAGGGCTTGATTGCCCGGGCGAGGATAGGAGAACGGCTCTATCCTCGCTGGATGTAGTGGCGCAGTTCGGTATACATGTCGTGGAAGTCGTCGGTGAAGCAGAGGTCGAGGGTACGGGGGCGGGGCAGGTTCACCGAGACCTGGTGGACGATGGTGCTAGGGCGAGCGCCGAGGACGTAGATGGTATCGGAGAGGAACAGGGCTTCCCGGAGGTCGTGGGTGACGAGCAGGGCGGTACATCCGGTTTTCTGCCATAGGTCTTGCAATAGACTCCACATTTCTTCACGGGTGAAGGCATCGAGGGCGGCAAAGGGTTCGTCGAGCAGCAAAATTTCTGGTTGGTGAATCAGGGCACGGCACAGAGAGGCGCGCTGACGCATTCCCCCAGAGAGTTGCCAGGGGTAGTGCTGCTGAAAAGACTTCAGGCCCACGGTATCCAGGAGGGTTTCGGCGGTTTTGGTGTATTGGTCGCGGTTTTGGCGAAATTTGCGCTTGTGGGGCTGTACCACCTCTAGGGGCAGCAGCACATTGTTGAGGGTGTTGCGCCAGGGCAACAGCACTGGGTTTTGGAAGGCAATGCCAATATTTTTGAGCGGGCCAGTGATGGGTTGACCATGGAAATAAACGGCTCCTTCTTGGGCGGGGCTGAGGCCCGAAACCATCCGCAGCAGAGTGGTTTTGCCACAGCCCGATGGCCCAACCAGGGAGACAAATTCCCCCTGAGCCATCTTGAAAGAGACATGATCGATCACCGTGAGCGGTGATCCTTGACCGTAGTAGGTAAGCCGAATATCACGGAAATCAAGGGCGGGAGCCGTTGAGGCATAGGCGGCAGGCACCGGACTGACATCGACCATGGCGGGAACTCAAACGCTTTCCTAGACGCTACCGATCCAAGGGGCAATAAAATGTACTCGGTGCTACATCTTGCCTAACGACGGCTAAATTAACGCCCCATGTAGCTTGATTAACGCCTCATGTAGCTTGCCGTCAGGGTGGGTTGGATCGCAGCAAAAGAGCGTGCGTGTGATCGACTGAGGTTAGATCACCAGTTGGTTGAGGTCGGGCCTAAGCTTAAAACGCACCAGGATGAGGGTGATATTGTCGTGGCCATTTTTCTCATTGGCCAACTGAATCAGATCGGCGACCCCTTGGTCGAGGTTGGCTCGTGAGCTAAGCAGGGGGGCAATGTGGCTAGATTCGTGACGTTCTAGCAGGTCATTGTCACTAAGGCCGTCGGAACACAGGATCAGGAGGGTATCTTCGGTAATCTCTAGATAGCTAATGCCCGGTCTTAGGTAGTCTTGGTCTCGGGGGCCAAGGGCTTGGGTCAGTTGGTAGGCATCGGGGCGGGCATAGGCAATGGCGGGTTCAACCCCACGGTTAATTTCCCGCTGCCCCACCTCGTGGTCAATGGTGAGTTGCTGCAAGCCCTGGCGCTTGCCGTAGCTGTAGATCCGGCTATCCCCCACATGCACCAGGGCCACCCGCAGATCTTGCACCAAGGCCATCACCAGGGTGGTGCCCATTCGCCCCAGCCCTGAGGTGGCCTTCACTTGGTTGGCGTCGAAAATCGCCTGGTTGGCCTGGGCGACCCCGGTGGTAATGGTGGCCTCATCAAGGGTATCCTCACGGCCAAGCGGCCCGAAGTAATCCTGAAGGGTTTTCACCGCGAGTTGGCTGGCCACTTCCCCGGAGGCGTGCCCCCCCATGCCATCACAGAGGATATAGAGCCCCGAAGCCTGGAGGTGGGAGCCTTGGGGGCCATTGTGCTTTAGCCACTGGGTTTGACAGAAAAACCAGTCCTCATTGTGGTTACGCTGTTGGCCCACATGGCTCTGGCCCGCCTCCTCCAAGGACAACAACTTCATGGGTAGTACCATGGTAGGCAAGTCCATGCCGCCGCCCTCGTCAGCCTCTTCATCGTCCTCGTCGTCTTCCCGATGGGCCATGGTCAACCGCAGCAGGTCTTCGTCGCTGGGGCCATGGCCGGGCTCGTGGCCTTCCGTTCCATGGCCCTCCGTGGCGGGCGATGCGAGGGGAACTGAGGCCGAAGGGCCAGAACGGTACTGTCCTGCTAATTCCGCTAGGGCTTCCTGGAGCCGTTCTAGGGGGGTGAGATGGCCGTTTGCCAGGGCATGAATGAGCTGTTGAATCGCCAATGCGGGCGGCAGAGCTTCGGCGAGCAACATCCGTTGCCAGGTTTGGCCAAGGGCAGGCAGATTGGGAGTGGTCGCCGAAATATCAATGTGGTTGAGACACAGAAGATGGTTGGGGCTCAAGATCAAGCGATCAGGATTGAGCAGAGTAATTTGCCCTTGCCATGGGGCGAGGGCTTGCCACAGTAGGGTAATTTCAAAGAGCCACTGGGTCTGCTGCAAGGGATCGGCGGTTTTGCTGGCCCATAGGGCATCGAGACGGGGCCAAGTGCTGCGATCTTCGAGGATTAAGATGGTTTGGCCAGCGGTGCGCACCACGTCGTGCAGTTCTGGCACCGCTGGGAAATAGTCGGCCTGAAGGGCAAGGTAGGGCAACACCTGATCCGGCAACTCCGCCAGAGCCGGAACCGTCGCCGGATCTAAACCGGGCTGATCCAGCCACAGATCTTGGAGATCTTGGAGGGGGGAAACCTGTTCGGGGTTGCAGTCGAGCACCACTTGGGTGATCACAGCCTCTCCAGCGGCGGTTTGACGATGCAGGGGTTGCCCTAGACGTTGGTAGCGCTTCTCGGCATCAAGATGGGGAGATGGCTGTAGCTGGTGATGCTCTGGCGGCATTCCGTGACCGGGCCAGGACAAGCTGTACCACCGATGTAATGGCTGACCACACTGATCACACCCCCCTCGCTCATCGGGATTCTGAAACTGGCAAAAAGGGCAAGTTAGCATCGCTGAACGCCAATCCAACCTAGGTTATGGTGCGAATCTATGGATCAAATTTTGATGCCGCCACTACGTCCAGTATGCCATGGGACATCGGGCTAGGGATGAATTGCAAGGTCGGATACTAAGGGGCACCCCGATGAATTGCTTTATTGCGAATCCCGAGAGCCCAAAACCATTGAAATCTCGTTGTCATTTGCAATGGGATGTGTATTTTTCGAGGTTCCCTAAGGTCGGGTGCTTCGTTCTCACTCAATTTAAATTTTGCGGCTGATTTTGCGGTTTAGTTTAGCTACGGATTGGATGTGTTTGGCGACAAAGGGATGCCGCTGTGCGGATGGGCGAAGGGCTCTAGGGAGTCGCCAGCGGCCACTACACCATCGCCCTCAACCGCCGTTGCTCTGCGGGCTGTATGGGTCGCCATTCACCGGGTTGTAAGGTTCCTAGGGTGAGATCGCCAATGGCCCAGCGCACCAAACGCAGGGTGGGATAGCCCACGGCAGCGGTCATCCGGCGCACTTGGCGATTTTTTCCCTCTCGCAGGGTCATGGTAATCCAGGTGGTAGGAATAGACTGGCGATAGCGAATGGGCGGATCACGCGGGGGCAATGGAGGTTCTGTAGGCAGGAGATCAGCCGCACAGGGACGGGTGCGATATCCCCGGATCACCACCCCTTGCCGCAATTGGGTGAGGGCGGCGGCGGTCGGTTCTCCCTCCACCTGCACCCAGTAGGTACGGGGATGGCCATAGCGGGGATCGCTGAGGCGATGCTGAAGGCGACCATCATCGGTGAGGAGCATTAACCCTTCACTGTCGCGATCCAGACGCCCCACGGGGTACACCTCAGGAACGGGAATGAAATCTTGTAGGGTGAGGGCCGAAGTTGCGTCCTCGGAGGCGCTAAATTGGCTCAGCACGTTGTAGGGCTTATAAAACAGCAAATATTGATAGGCCATTACCACAATCCTTCCCAGGGTGCTGGGCTGGGTCAGCGTCCATTACCAACAGGATTGACTACAAACAGGGGTGCAGGGTAGGGGCTTCTAAAAACCGCAGGATTGCAACTTTTTATTGCAACTGTTGTGGAAATATTGAGAATCCCCAGGCTTCTAGACTGTCCCGATATGCTGAAATCTATCGTATCAACGCAGGATATCCCTATGGACACCGGAACCCGATACCGCTTTTCTTGCACCCTCACCTTTGGCGACATCTACGGTCAGGTGATTGCTTGGCTAGTCATTTTGCTGATTAGCTTGGCCTCGTCCCTCGCCCTGATGGGGGCGCGGCAACCCGTGGTGGCCTTGGCAGCGGTGGGCTTAATTTTGGTGCTATCCCTGCCGTTTCTGCTGTTTGCCTTCGTCACCACACTGCTGAACCACATTGAGTTTGAACCCGTGGCTTCCCCCCAAGCGGTGGCCCAAGCGACGGGAACCCTTGAACGTGGCCAAACCCCAGCCCAAGCCCTAAGCTAACTTGAACTCACTGACCCTCGGCTGAGTTCAATGCGGCTCAATTCAGCCCGCCCCATGGCCCCATGAATCCCCTGGGGCCATGGGGTAGCCATGTCCTCGGCCCTAGGGGGATTCATGCTCTGCGCCGTTAGGGGGTGGTTGTTCCAGGGGCAGGGGGATTATCCATGGGGGATTCGCCTTCTGTGGGTGCAGGGCTTTCCATGGGGGTGTCGCCCTCCGTTGGTTCAGGGGTCAGGGGCAGGGAAGAATCCGCTTGGGTGGCCATTTGCTGAATTTGGTCTTTAAATTGGTCGGGGGCCATAGCGGTGGCTTGGTCAAAGAGCGCCTTGGCCGCATCGCTGTCGCCCTGTTCCTGCAAGACCAGCGCCTTGGCTAGCACCGGGCGGAAGTCCTCTGGGGTGTCGGCCATGGCTTCGTCATACTGGGCTAGGGCTTGGTCGGGGCGGTTGTCTTCTAGGTAGACCTGGGCCAGCAATAGCTTGATTGAGGTGGTATCTAGGCCGGGGGCCGTGCCTTCGCCCTGGATGCTGTCAGCGGTTTTTAGGGCATCTTGCAAAAGCCCCACCGCCGCCTGAGGGCGTCCTTGCTGCACCAGCAGCGCCGTCAGCCCCTGGAGGGCGTTCATATCGGTGGGCTGCTGATCTAACACCGTGCGATAGATTTGAGCGGCCCCTTCCAAGTCGCCCGTTTGTTGCTTCGTTTGGGCCAGCAGCACTTGATATTCCGTCACCGTGGGGTTGAGCGCCACCAGCTTTTCGAGGGGGGCCACCACGGCCTCAACATTGCCCAACTGCACTTGGGTGTCGATTAATCCGCGCAGGGCGGTTTGGTTGTCGGGTTCGCGCTCTAACACCAGTTCATAGCCCCGCGCCTGGGCCTCCAGTTCGGCCTGCATGGCGTTGGGATCGGTAGCAGGAGTGTCGTTGTTGCCCGTGGCTCGACGGTTGGCGGTGCCGCTCAAGAAGGGTAGAAACGAGAGCGACAAGAAGGCGGCCAATGCCAGAATGAGCACTGTGCCCACCAGCCAGCGATTCCGTTTTACAGTCACAGGTCTACCCCCACGTTCCGGTCTAAATGAGCCCGTTAATTTTAGCGCTTCCGGTGGTTCTTTTTAGGCCGATTTGGGGGCTGAAGCGTTGGCGGCTCTGGGAGACCTTTGAGAGACCTTTGAGAGACCTTTGGGAGGGCTTGACCGAAGGTCTGTCGGACAGTCAGCCCCGCCAACGTAGATCGCGGTCTAGATTGCCGTCCTCAGACAATCACCAAAATGGCCGATCAGGAATTCACAAAGGATACGGATTATGGGCAGATAGGCGTGAAAACAGAGGCATCCTAGGTCGCAAAGTGAATGCTACGCTAGGCTTACTACGCTAATCCGGCGATGGATAGCGGCTGGTTGACGTTGAGAGGAGGTCGGTGGCGTTATGAGTGCTGTAGACAAGAATTCCTGGCCCGAAGCCCAGGGCAATGAGGCGGTGCCCCCCAAGGGTGCAGCGGAGAAACCACAACCCTCAGCGGAACGCCCCGCCCTCGTGGCCCCTCCCCCTCGTCCGGTGCGTCCTACCCCGCCCAAACCCACGGCTACCCCTGCTGTCGCCACGGCTACCCCTGCGGTTGTGGCGTCTCGCCCTTCAACGCCCGTTGCCCCCGTCGAGCCCGCCTTTGACCCTGCGGCCTATCGCCATTTGCCCATTGCCCCCCCCAGCGAACCCATGCAGTATCGCGCCATTGGTCTGGTGCGCGGTACCTACACCCCCGCCGAGGCTGATCAGTTAAACCGGGGTAATTTGGTCACCGAAGATGGTTTCACGGTGGATTCAGTGCTGCTGGGGCGGGTCACCAGCTTGGTGAAGAAGCACCTCGATTTGGCCATACCGCACCTGTGGGTGGTGTATCCGCGCACCCGGCGCGAAGTAGAAACCAACGAAGAGCAGGATCTACATTTTCAAATCGTCGGCGTATGGGAGCCCGAAACCCTAGGCTTACCAGGGGAATCCCCCAAGGGTGAGGCCCAGAACTCCGATGATACCCCGGCAACCTCCGATGACACCGCCCCGTCAGAACCCGCTGCGGCATTGCCTACAATGGACGAAAATTACTTCTCCATCCGAGGCGAGGTGGTGAAGCATGAGCCAGAACAAGGGCTAATCACCGTCAAAATTCTCCAGGGCATTAAACGGACACCGGGGGGAGCCAAATCCTTTAAGCTCACCCTCCAAGGGCACATCGAAGGCCGCACCGTCGGCTACTTCTGGGACTTCCAAGTCAATCGCGACGCCAAAATTCTGGCGGTAGAAACGGCCTCCGTGGTCGGTATTGTACCGCCCAAGAAGCGTCCTAAGGGCAGCAGCGGCGCACGACGCCCCGGGGTAAAACGTCCCGGTGGCCCTCGTTCTTCCTCTGCGCCCCCCCGCAAGCCCACGGGCACCCACGGCAGCCCCCGCCCCCGCAAGGTGATTTCGGATGGGGGAGATGCTCCGGCGTAGTGGGGGCCTTTGCCCAATGGTCGCCTAACTCCCTAGGGCATCCTGGGGTAAAAAGGCTCGATCCATCGGCAAAGCCGCTACGGGGGCCGATAGCTCAAAGGCTCCCGTTTCAATCCATTGCTTGAGTTCCTGCTGCACCTGACGAGCCAGGTAAACACTGGCCAGGGGGGCGGTGCGCACGGGTTGTCCTTCAATGGTGATGGTGCCTGATTTGAGCTGGGCATAGCTCACCAAGCCAAAGGTGGGCCGCACCCGACGGGGAATCGAAAAGTCCATCACCGGGGCCACGATGTCTTTATCCTGCACGGCGCAGTGGGCGGCGACCTGTTCGTTGAGGATGGGGATGGGGACGCCAACGCCGATCATCAACGACGGCCCATAGCCCTTGAAATAGCAGCCCCTCACCCAGCGGGTATCCATTTGCTTGGCGTCGCCCACCAGGGCCACCGTCGCCGCAGGGCCGATGGGAGTCCGGTTGGGCAGGCGTCGCTGGAGGGGAAAGTGCTGGGTGCCCTCCCAGGCAATGTAGCCCACGCCACCGCCCAGAAAAATGCGGGTGCCAATGCCCAGGGTCGCTAAATCGGGATCGTTCAGCAGCGGTGAGATAGCCCCAGGATTGGCATAGACCGCATTACCCAGTCGGGGTTGTAGCGGGCCGAGGTAGGTGGAGAGGGGACGGTCGCCGCCATTCACACCCACAATAAAGTTTTGGTAGAGGCCACGGGGGTTGAACAGGTAAAACTGGTTAATCGTGTCGCGGGTGACGGTGGTTTCTAGGGAAGCCCGTGGGTAGCAGTCCGTGGCGTGGCCCGTGGCCTGGAGGTGCACCGTGCGGCCTGCCACCAGGTCGGCAATCACATGGCCACCGCCGTGTTCCCGTGATTCTTCCGACTCCATCCCCTCCGCCAACCGACTCACTGCGACGGGCTGGCTGGCCCCCAGATAGAGATCCACCGCCCCAAATCCGGCATAGGCGGGCACCCCATCCAGGTAGCACTCCAGCAGTTTGATCGGCGGGTCGGTATGGCCCAGGTTAATCATCGCCCCAGCGGATTCCATCGGCTCGAAGGTGCCCGTTACCACCACATCTACGGCCTCGGCAGCGGCGGCGATGCCCTGCTCTTGGGCCAAGGCTTTGAAGTCTTCGGCGGTGTAGACGACCACCTGCCCCGCCCGAATTTTTTCGTTGATCTGCTCGATGGTGCGCATGGGTTTAGCCCCCAGCCTTGGGACGTTTTGCCCTGGCCCAACCCCACAGCAGCGCCGCCATCAGCACGGAAGGGGCAAACAACAACACCAAGGCCAACCCCAGGGAAGGTTCCAGCAGGTTCCAAGGCAGTCGCGGCAGCAAGTATTTAATCACGATACTCAGCCCCGCTGATAGGGCCACTACCTTAATCAGAAAGTTCAGGTCGGACATGGTTTTTGGGGATCGTCATCCAGTCATCAGCACGTCAAAATGTCAGCCAAATCAAATCAAAATGTCAGCTAATTTGAAAATGAGGCTATCGGCCAGTCAGCAACACTGGAGCCCTGAAAATCAGACCAGCAGAACGTCAGAACACCAGCGAATCAGGTCGAGCATCAGGTCAAGCATTCGACCGTCGGACATTCAGGCAGCACCATTCCCCGCGCCGCCAGAGGGTCGCCACCACCCAGCCGTGCTGTTCTAGGGTATCGGCCACCAGTTTAGATTGATCCAACAAAATGCCGCTGAGGATTCCCCAGCCATTGGGAGTCACTAAGGTATGCAGATGAGGGATTAAATCCATAATCACCTCGGCCAAAATGTTGCACACCACGCCATCCACCGGGGCGTCAACGGCCTTCACCAACTCCTTTAGGCTACCGTGGAGCACGGGCATATCCTCGGCGTTCAGGCGGTTGAGTTCACGGTTTTCTAGGGAAGAACGAACGGCGAGATCGTCCACATCGGCGGCATAGACCTTTTTGGCCCCCAGCAACAGCGCCCCAATGGACAAAATGCCCGACCCGCAACCAATATCCGCAATGGTGACGTTGGGAGAATCGTAGGTGAGGCGCATTTCTAGGGATTCTAGGCAAAGCTGGGTAGTGGGGTGCGCACCCGTACCAAAGGCTACGCCAGGATCCAGCCGCAGCACAATCCGCTGGTTGTCGTCGGGGGGCTCTAACCAGGCCGGGGTAATTAAAAAGCGATCCCCAATCGGTTCTGGCTGCCAGTGCTCCTTCCAACTCTTCGACCAGTCTTCCTCATCGATCAGGTTCCAGGTGACACGGGGCATTGCCAGATCACTACAGAGGGCATCCTGCTTGACTAGCAGAGCCAAGGCCGAGAGGTCCAGCAATTCCAACCGATGCTGGGGAAAGTAGGCTTGGATAAGACAGGCCGATCCCCGGCGTTGATTGGAGGTGCCCTGACTGCCAAAGCTATCAAACCGCCAGAAGATGTCGTCCTCCAGGGCCGGATCGCATAGAACCTGAACTTCCCACCAGCTATTGCCCAATGCCATGATCACCGTACTTTGCCTAGGTTGTTTCACCCCGAATCATATAGCAAAAGGCTGGGTCTACAGGTTACAGAGCATGATCCCTGCCCAATTTCCCTGCATTGCGCCAGCCTTTTGCGTTTCAGGCTTACCCACGACCTCATCAAGCAACAGGTTGCCCACGGTACAGGAACAAAACCTGAGGCGAGAGGGCTGAAAGCGTAAGCCGTAAAATGACCTAGGCTTGCCCAGGGTTCCGTCTGGGCGGTAAGCTCAATCCACCGAGTTGGAACAATGTGGTGGGGATTTCAGAGCAAACCGTCGTTGTTAATCAGTTGACCTGGTTCTATCGGGAAGCGGCCCCCGTGGGAGAGAGCCCCAAACTGCCCGTGCTGTTACTCCATGGGCTAGTGTCCCAAGGCTATAGCTGGCGCGGCGTCCTGCCTACCCTGGCAGAACAAGGCTTTCGGGCCATTGCCCCCGACTGGATCGGCCACGGTTTTTCTGAAAAGCCTGACAAACGTGATTTTGCCTACACCCCCGCCGCCCTCGTAGAAGCCCTTGGCCAGTTCCTAGACGCCCTGGAAATCCCCAAAGTCCACCTCGTCGCCCAAGGTTTTTTGGGCCATGTGGGGATTCTGTTTGCCCTCCAAAACCCCAACCGAGTAGATCGCCTCGCCATCATCAACGCCCCCCTCAGCCCCGCCGCCAAACTGCCCTGGAAAATGAGCCAGTTCGGCATTCCCCTGGCCGGAGACATGATTACCCAAGATCCCATCCTGGTAGATCGCACCCTCGAAGGCGGTGGCCCCTACCAAATTGACGACAACGATTTAGACATCTACCGTCGCCCCTTTTTGCAAAGCTCCGACGTGGGCCGCGCCCTGCTGGTAACCGTCCGCCGCATGGATTTACCCGCCGCCGCCGCCGCCATCGAAGCGGGCCTAAAAACCTGGGATCATCCCACCCTGCTGCTGTGGGGCATCAGCGATCCTTGGTTGCCCGTTAGCCTAGCGGAAACCTGCCTGAAAGACCTGCCCAACGGCGAACTCAAAACCCTAGAAGAAGTCGGCCACTATGCCCAAGAAGACTGGGCCGAAAAGGTCGCAGATGCCCTGAGCATCTTTTTGCGCCAGATGGCGGTGTAGTGCCCCTCACCCTGCCAGGGCCAGATCCCACCCCCCACCCCCCCATCACCCTCACCGCCGACGTCTACACCCCCGACGCCCCTGGGCCATTCCCCGTTACACCGACGCCATAACCGCGATGACCACGCAACTGAGGTGGCACGACCGCATCCGCCTCAAGCGCGATAGCTGGATTTGGTGGATCGGCTAGGGCTGGTGCCCACTCATGCGGTCGCCAAAGCGGCCCATAGCCCGCCCGCCAAACGCCCCTTAACCAGTGCCATAATCGATCCCTCACGATCCCACTGTTATTGAATCCCACTGCTATTGAATCCCACCTTGACGTCTGCCCACTGCCCCAATCGCCCCTGACTCTGACAGGGGCTACCCCTAACATCGATTAACCCAACGGTTTCTAAGCCACGGCGTCCCCCTAGCAAAACCTGAACCCCCATGGATGTATTGGAACAACTGCGCCAAGACTATCAGCGCTTTCCCCACCAGCAGAGCTACCATCTCTATGCCGAGGATGTGTATTTCAAGGATCCTCTGAACGAGTTTCGCGGGCTTCAGCGCTACCAGCAAATGATCGGATTCATTACCCGCTGGTTCCAGGCCATAGACCTACAACTCCACGCCATTGAGTACGTTGATCCCCACCACATCCACAGCCGCTGGACGTTGAACTGGGTTGCCCCTCTGCCCTGGAAACCCACTATGGGCATCCCCGGATGCAGTGATCTCACCCTCAACGACGAGGGCAAAATTTGCGCCCACATCGACCATTGGGACTGCTCTCGCTGGGCTGTTCTGCAACAGGTGTTTGGTCAACAGAGCCGAACGTAGAACCCCTAGATGCCGGATGGGCTCCCAGATTCTATCCACCACCGTTGTGGGCAGCAGCGTTCCCTAGGAGGGCACTACCCTAGCCTGCACACGGACGCGACGGAGATGGCGCACCAGCCGCAGGGCTTGGTGGTGGTAGAGAGGCTGGGGAATGGTGCCTGGGATTTGAGCCATGAACTGGCGTGCAGTACCTAGATTGAGCCCCGTGATGCGGGCAATTTCGGAGGATCCGTCAAAGTGGGCATCGGCGGTGAGAACAGTTTCGACCTCAACGGCCCAGGTTTTGGGAGCCAACTGGCGCTGTTCA
Organism: Nodosilinea sp.; assembly: GCA_040396995.1. Lineage (GTDB taxonomy): Bacteria > Cyanobacteriota > Cyanobacteriia > Phormidesmidales > Phormidesmidaceae > Nodosilinea. The sequence goes on from JBBAWV010000007.1 coordinate 30,819, forward strand.
ATGCGCCGTAACCCCTGGATAGAGGCCAATACCACGAGGCGATCCCCAGGGTAGAGGACGGTATCTTCTGAGGGAATGACCTGGCCGATCTGGTTGGAACGTTGGTGCCAAATCGGTACGACGCCATAGCCGTAGGCAACGTCCGACAGCAGCAAATCGTTGAGGGTATCGTGGGCTTCGATGGTGTATTGGGTAACGAGGACGGTTTGGTGGTGTAGCCGAAACAGGGCGATCACATCCTCCCCAAAGGCGGCTCCCGCAAAGGCTTCGGCGGAAATGGCCGAGGCGCAGAGCGCCTGGGTGAAGGGAAAAATTTGGGCAACCCGGTCGGTGAAGCGTTGGTCGTAGGTGCGAATGATGGCACGACAGTGGGGGTTACGGCGGTGGGCCATCAGTCCTAGCTCTAGGTTTTGAATTTCGTCATCGCTGACGGCCACCACGCTTTTGGCGGTGCCCAGATTGGCCCGGTCTAGGGCAGTGGCAATGTCCCCGGTCAGCAGGGGAATGGTGGGCAGCAGGTCGGTATCGGTCATCTGGGGCATGATACCGACCACAGGCTGCTTAAGATCTTGGAGCAGACTAATCACCTGACGCCCCACCCGGCCCAACCAGATCACCACCACATGATCCCGCTCTGGCACCGGGGGGCGACGTTCCATAAACTCGAAGCGTAGGGAGAGCAGCTTTTCCGTTAGCAGAGCATACAGCACCCCCACAAATGCGGCTCCGGCCATGGTGAGCAACACCCCAAAGCTCTGCAACAGGCGGGGATGATTGAACTTGGTTAGGGCGTCATAGACATCGCCGTAGCCGCCAAACAGGGTAATGAAGGTGAATAAGAAGGCATCAAAGCGAGAGATATCTGCCGGAGCATTGGCATCGAACAGGAGGGTGCCCACCAGACACAGCACCGCCACCGTGACCCCACACAGGATCGCCACCTGACGAATTTGGTTCGACCGTCCGCCCCACTGCCCCAGGCGCACCAGGCGTGCTCTGAGGCTCGACCACGGCACCCCCTGGCGGAGGGTTAGCCCCTTGCCCCGTGGCTGACCTCGCCGCCGCCAGGGAATCTCCACATCCCTGGCTCCTGGGGAGACCATCTGAACCAGGGGGCTATCACATTCCAAAACCACAACCTCGTCTCCAGGCTGGAGCAGGTCGTGGGGTTGCCAACGATAAAACAAAGCCGATGGACTCACTGGGCTCGAAGGGACAGCCTCATCCTGATGCCGATGGTGGGACAGGATCCGCCGCTGGCGACTGTTCATTTCGTGTAGCGGGCGATGGCGACACCAGGGATGGCCCACCTCTAGCCGCTGCCGCACCACCTGAAACCGATGGCCCTCTAGGGTAAAGTAGCCCAGCAAGATATCCCCCAAGGACTCTAGGGCGAAGGCCGGAGCCGCCAGTTGGCTGGGCTCGAAGGCAATGAAGCGATCTAACTGCTGCTGCATCAACTCGTTCAGGTTTTGCTGGTGAGATCGCATCACGATCTGCGCCTGGGGATTGAGCAGCCGCGCCGTCAGGGCCGCTTCCAGGTTCACCCGTTCATCCTGAGCCACCAAAAGCACCGCCCGACAATGGCGCACCCCCGCCCGCTCCAATACCTCACTAGACCGACAATCGCCAATCACCAAACGGTCTATGAGATCAGGAACCTGGGCGGTTTCCCACTGCTCCGGTTGGGCGTTATTCACCCCATACACGGGCACCCCAAAGGTTTTCAGGTTGATCACACAATGCTGGCCCAAACTCCCTAACCCACAGACCAAAAAAGCGGTCTGGGCCGTCGCGTTCGCCGCTAGGGCTGGATCGGGGTCGATGGAGAAATCCCCAAGGGAGTCGGCAGAGGAAGCTACGGAGGAATCGGCAGGGGAATCCTCAGGGGGCATCGCAGAAACGGAATCCGCTCGATCTGGCATGGATACTTACCCAGGACTCAGGCAACGGTTGGCCGCTACGGGAGACGGCGCATAACCTCCACCACCATAGTCGGAAGTTGGGGCTGACGGCGGTATTCTGCAACGCTATCCCTGGGCGCGAGACATGTCCCGATAGGCCATGGGCTGGGCGTGGCTGGGGCTGTGGCACTCTCCCCAAACTCGTTCCGCCTGGGCGGGGGTGGTTAACCATTGGGCTAAAAACCGCCGCAGCCAGCCCTCCACCGATTGCCGATAGAGGCGATGGTGGCTGATGTGGTGGGCGCGGCCCTGGGCACCGGGGTAGGCGAGTTGGTCGGCCCCCTCCGTCGTCCAGTGGTTGACCATGGTGGTGGTAATTTCGGGATGAAATTGCAGCCCAAAGGCGCGCTGGTAGCCAAAGGCTTGGTGACTAAAGGTGCTTCCCTTGGCGAGCAGGTAGGCACCCTGGGGCACCTCAAAGCCCTCCTGGTGCCACTGGTAAACGATCATCGGTTGGGGCAGAAAGGATCGTCCGATCTGAGTGGGCACAATCGGGTAGTAGCCAATTTCTCGCAGGCCATCGGGGTGGGGGGCCACCGTTGCCCCCAGGGTGCGGGCCAACAACTGCGCCCCCAGACAAATCCCCAAATAGGGCTTTTGGGTGGCCAGCACCGTGGGAATCCAGTCTAGTTCTTGGCGGATGAAGGGCAAATGGTCATCGTTGGCGCTCATGGGGCCACCAAAGACGATGGCCGCACTGTAGGGCTCCAGGCTAGGCGGTAACGCATCCCCCACCGCCAAACAGCGAACGTCTAGACGATAGCCCATCTCTGTCAAAATCGCCCCTATCAGCCCAGGGTTTGAGGTGGCCTGGTGAACTAGGGTCAGAATCGGCAGCATTGGACGTTTGAGGGTCATAGCAGTGGAGTCAATGGGCCGAAAGGATCAGGAATTTCCCTGACGGTAGACTATCCCTACCTTAGCCTAAGCCCTGGCTTGAAACAGCCCACCCTGAGCCAATCCAGACGTAATGCTGGGGCAATGTCAGTGGGATGACGGCTCAAACCGGAACCTCTTTGATGGTGTCGATGGCCGGAATCGGGGACAGCAGAGGATCCACTGGGGCATCGGCCCGCTGGCAGCGCAGGGCAAAGGGGCAATGGGAGCAATGGCCTAGGGTGGCATCGACTTTAGGAAAATTCTTGGCGGCAAGGAGTTCGTCCAAATGGCGGGTTAAACGGCGGAGGTCGCGGGCGGTGCTGCGGTGTTTATTCGGCGAGTAGGCCAGGGTGACGGCCCCAGGACGATCCGCTGCCCTGGGCTTCCCTGCCGAGGGGGGCGGCACAAACCAGTAGGTCATCGACAGTTGGGCTGGATCGAGGTCGGTGGTTTCCGCCAGCACATAGAGATAGAGGCGGGTTTGCCAGTCCTGGGTTAACTGAGACTTCTTAGGCCGTTGGCGGTAGGTTTTCCAGTCAATGATTTGCCCGCTGTGGGGCGTCAGCCGCAAAAGGTCGTACACCACGGTCAACTCATAGGCATCCCAAGCTAAACTGCGGCGATGTTCGCTCTGGCGCAGGAATTCTGGCTCGGTGGGGTCGCTTTCAGGGCCAAACCAGTCAGGGGACTGTTCCTCTAGGGCTTGGATGGCCGTGGCCAGTTCGGGATCCTGGGCTAACAGCGGCTCCAGGGGGAGGCCCAATTCCCGCTGCTGCATGGCCAGGTGAAAGCGGGTGCCCCAGCGCTGTCGTTCCAGCGTTTCGGGGTCTTCCGGTGCGGCCAGTTGGTCAAGGTGGGTGTACTGCAACCGTCGGGGGCAAAGTTTCAGTAGCTTCAGATGTCCCTGGGTCAACGTTACCAATGGCATCGCGGTTGTCCTCCCGTCCCATCATAACGGTTGATTTTAAGAGGGACGCTGGCCCTCCCTGGCTTCGTGTGAGCTTGAGCCTTGCTGAAACGCAGAACAGGCATCTTGGCGCTTTTGTTCCACACCAAGTCAAGGAGAGGCGGGACGCTTTGCGAGTAGTATGGAACAATGCCCAAAATCAAGTCGCCTTAGTGCCGAGGCTAGCCATCCTGATAGGTTCAATTCGGATCGCTAGGTGGTAAGGTTTTTTGTTGTGAATCATTTTCAGGAGAGGCGAAGGAGTCCTATGAGCGCAGAGGTTTTTGAGAAGGTTAAGAAAATCGTCAGCGAACAGCTTAGCGTTGATGAGGTTGACGTCAAGCCCGACGCTAGCTTTGCCAACGATCTGGGCGCAGATTCCCTGGATACCGTTGAGCTGGTGATGGCTCTGGAAGAAGAATTCGGCATCGAAATTCCCGACGATGCCGCTGAGGGCATCGCCACGGTTCAAGATGCGGTAGATTTCATCGTTGATAAAGCCGCCTAGGGCAATCTCCCTAGAGAGCTAGAACAGGCTCCACCCTATCGATGGAGTTTTACCCCTAGCGTTTACCCTTCAGACCGTACCGAATCTAGCCTCCGTTGGGCGCTGTCTCTGCGTGGGGCTTGATTCTATTTTTAATAGACCTTGGTTATGGCCCACTCTGAACTCAAGCGTGTTGTTGTCACTGGCATGGATGCCATCACCCCCATCGGCAATAGTCTGGCGGACTATTGGGATGGGCTGAAGGCGGGGCGCAGTGGCGTTGCTCGGATCACCCATTTTGATCCGTCTAACCATGCCTCTCAAATTGCTGCGGAAGTCAAAGACTTTGACCCCAACAAATTTCTAGACAAGAAAGACGCTAAGCGGATGGATCGCTTTTCTCAGTTCGCGGTCATCGCTAGCCAACGCGCCCTTCAGCATTCGGGCCTGCACATTACTGACCTCAATGCCGAACAGGTGGGTACCTGCATTGGTTCTGGCATCGGTGGCCTCAAGGTGCTGGAAGATCAGCAGGAGATCTACCTCACCCGTGGGCCAGGTCGCTGTAGCCCTTTCATGATCCCGATGATGATCGCTAACATGGCCGCTGGGCTGACGGCGATCCACACCGGCGCTAAGGGGCCAAGCACCTGTACCGTTACCGCTTGTGCCGCTGGATCTAATGCCATTGGCGATGCCTTTCGGCTGATCCAAACGGGTTACGTGCAGGCCATGATCTGCGGTGGTACCGAAGCGGCAGTGACGCCTCTGGGAGTAGCCGGATTCGCCTCGGCCCGTGCCCTCTCTACTCGCAACGATGATCCCACCAAGGCCAGCCGCCCCTTCGATAAAGACCGCGACGGCTTTGTGATTGGCGAAGGCTGCGGCATTTTGATCCTCGAAGAACTGGAGCACGCCCTCAGCCGGGGAGCCACCATTTACGCCGAAATGGTGGGCTATGGTATGACCTGCGATGCCTACCACATGACTGCCCCCGTGCCCGGTGGCGAAGGCGCAGCCCGCTGCATTCGTCTAGCGCTAAAGGATGCTGGCCTCACGCCGGATCAAATCAGCTACATCAACGCCCACGGTACCAGCACCGGAGCCAACGACCCCACCGAAACCCAGGCGATCAAAACCGCCCTAGGGGAAGCGGCCTACAAGATAGCGGTGAGTTCTACGAAGTCCATGACTGGGCACTTGCTAGGCGGATCGGGCGGCATTGAGGCAGTTGCCACCTGCCTAGCCATGGCGAACGATGTAGCTCCCCCCACCATTAACCTAGACAATCCGGATCCGGATTGCGATTTGGACTACGTGCCCAACCAAAGTCGGCCCATGCCTATCGAAGTGGCGCTGTCCAACTCCTTTGGTTTTGGGGGCCACAATGTTACCCTAGCTTTCCGGAAGTACCGTAGCTAAAGTTACAAAATCATAGGTATAATGACCTAGAGATTTGGGGTTGGGAATTGCGCTTAGTCGCCCTAATCCGTTAAAGGTGTTGACAATTGCCCGGTTGAACGGTCTGCTGAAGGCGAGGGCAATTGTTGGAAGCCTTGAGCCATCAAGGCTTGTCGCTGTGTGTTTTGGTTTCGTTGATTCTCTGGTTCACCGTCTGCTGCTCCGAATAACCCGTCGTTAAGCTGTTGAAACTATGGCTGTTGCAACCCAATCCCTGGAAGAACTCTGTATTAATTCCATTCGCTTTTTGGCCATTGATGCCGTAGAAAAAGCGAAATCCGGCCACCCCGGTCTGCCCATGGGCGCGGCTCCCATGGCCTATGTACTGTGGGACAAGTTCATGCGGTTCAACCCCAAGAACCCCCAGTGGTTCAACCGGGATCGCTTCGTGCTGTCTGCGGGCCACGGCTGTATGTTGCAATACGCCCTGCTCTACCTGACGGGCTACGACAGTGTGACGCTGGACGACATCAAGCAGTTCCGCCAGTGGGGAGCCCGCACCCCCGGCCACCCCGAAAACTTTGAAACCCCCGGTGTGGAAGTCACCACTGGCCCCCTCGGTCAGGGCATTGCCAACGCCGTGGGCTTGGCCATGGCTGAAGCGCACCTCGCTGCCAAGTTCAACAAGCCCGACGCCACCCTAGTCGATCACTACACCTACGTCATCCTGGGCGACGGCTGCAACATGGAAGGCGTTTCTGGGGAAGCCTGCTCCCTGGCGGGCCACCTGGGCCTGGGCAAACTGATCGCCCTCTACGACGACAACCACATCTCCATCGACGGCTCCACCGACATCGCCTTCACCGAAGACGTATCCAAGCGGTTTGAAGCCTACGGCTGGCACGTTCAGCATGTGGAAAACGGCAACACCGATCTGGAAGCCATTGCCAAGGCCATCGAAGCCGCCAAAGCCGTGACGGATCGTCCCTCTATGATCAAAGTCACTACCACCATTGGCTACGGCTCCCCCAACAAGCAAGACACCGCTGGTGTTCACGGGGCTGCCCTGGGTGCCGACGAAATCAAGCTTACCCGAGAAAATCTGGGCTGGAGCTACGGCGATTTCGAGGTGCCCGAAGACGCCCTCAACCACATGCGTAAGGCCGTAGAGCGCGGTGCCAGCCTGCAAGCCGAGTGGGAAGCCACCCTGGCCACCTACCGCACCCAGTACGCCGCCGAATCCGCCGAATTTGAGCGGATGCTGTCTGGCAAACTACCCGAAGGCTGGGCCGACAGCCTGCCCACCTACACCCCGGCAGACAAGGCCCTGGCCACCCGGAAGAACTCCGAGATGACCCTGAACGCCCTGGCCCCGGCCCTGCCTGAGCTGATTGGCGGTTCCGCCGACCTCACCCACTCCAACCTGACGGAGCTGAAGATTTCTGGCAACTTCCAAAAGGGCAGCTACGAAAACCGCAACCTACGCTTCGGCGTCCGGGAGCACGGCATGGGCGCGATCTGTAACGGCATCGCCCTGCACAACTCCGGCCTGATTCCCTACTGCGCCACCTTCCTGGTGTTTGCCGACTACATGCGGGCGGCCATCCGCATCTCCGCCCTGTCTGAGGCTGGGGTGATCTACGTGATGACCCACGACTCCATCGGCCTCGGCGAAGACGGCCCCACCCACCAACCAGTGGAAACCATCGCCTCCCTGCGCGCCATCCCCAACTTGCTGGTGATTCGTCCCGCCGACGGCACCGAAACCTCCGGCGCGTACAAGGTGGCCGTAGAGCACCGCAAGACCCCGACCCTGATGGCCTTTAGCCGTCAAAATCTGCCCAACCTGCCCGGTGCCTCCATCGAGGGTGTGGCCAAGGGTGCCTACGTGGTGGACGATTGCGAGGGAACGCCTGACCTGATTCTGATCGGTACGGGTAGCGAAGTGAGCCTCTGTGTGGATGCCGCCAAGGAACTGCGGGCCGCTGGCACCAAGGTGCGCGTGGTTTCCATGCCCTGCTGGGAACTGTTCGACGCCCAGGATGCCGCCTACCAAGAATCCGTGCTGCCCAAGGCTGTCACCAAGCGCCTTGCCGTAGAAGCTGGGATTTCCATGGGCTGGTGCCGCTACGTGGGGGCCGAAGGCGACGTTATCGGCGTAGATCGCTTTGGAGCCTCTGCCCCCGGTGGCCTGGTGATGGAGAAGTTTGGTTTCACCGTGGAAAACGTGGTCAGCAAGGCCAAAGCTCTGCTGGGCTAAGACCAGGTGTAGTTAACCAAACCTAGTTTGTAACGTCTAGTCTGCAACGTCTAGTTAGCGAGAAACAGTCCTTCCATCCGTGGGAGGACTGTTTTTGGGATCTTGTTTTACCTAGTCGAGAGCTTGGCCCGGAGTCCCATCCCCTAACGCTCTCAGCCATAGAACGACGTTGGGTAGGTGCGACCTAGATGCGCCAGCCGCGCTTTTTTCGTTCACCCACAGGGTATCTGCCGCAAACCCCGTCCTTGGGCTTCTGTGCTACCATCGGGCTAATCTTTTACCTACCCCAACAGACGCGGATGAGTAAGGTTTTGGTACTCAACGCCTCCTACGAGCCGCTCAATATCACGAGCTGGCGACGCGCTGCGGTACTTCTGATTAAAGATAAGGCCGAACAGCTAGAACACAATGGCAAGTACATCTATGCCGGGTTTCCGCTGCCCACGGTGATTCGCCTGCGCCACTATGTGCGGGTGCCCTATAAGGATATCCCCCTCACCCGTCGCAACTTGCTGCAGCGGGATAATCATACCTGCCAATATTGCGGCTATGGCGGCGGCGAAGGGCTTACCCTAGACCACGTCATCCCTCGGTCTCGCGGCGGCGGCGAAACCTGGGAAAATATGGTGACCGCCTGTGTGCGCTGCAATGTGAAAAAGGGCAACCGCACCCCCAGAGAGGCCGAAATGCCCCTCTTTAGCCAGCCTCGCAAACCCCACAGCAGTCTCTATTTTGAAGTCACCCGCCAAATCCATAGCGGTGGGCACCAAGAATGGAGAAAATATGTCATTGGCCTGTCTTAGCGTTCTCCTATGCATCCCTCTCCCTGGCAATGGACTTCTCAGGATAGCCAAGCATTCCTCACCTGTGAGTTGCTCAACCCCTGGCCCCACGGCTTTTTTACCCGCCACTTTTGGCCCCAAACCCCCGCAGATCTGACCCCCGTTCTCCACCCCCAGGCGGCGGTGCAGCGGGTGAAGCAAGTGCATGGCAATCGGGTGCTGACCCCCACCGTGATGGCCCAGATTCCACCGGAGGCCCAACACCACGAAGCCGATGCCCTGATGAGCGACGCCCCCCACCAAGCGCTCTGGGTCTGCTCGGCGGACTGCAACCCGGTGCTGATTGGCGATTGCGCCACGGGCCACACGGCGGCGATTCATGCGGGGTGGCGTGGCACAGCGCTCAAAATTGTGACCCACACGGTGGCGAAGATGCAGACCCAGGGTAGCCAGTTAAAGGACTTGCGCGTCGCCATTGGCCCCGCCATAGACGGATCGGTGTACCAGGTTGCAACCACCGTTGCCGCCGAAGTGGGTCGAACCATTGCCCCAGAGACCCACCATACCAAGGACGATACCACCCTCGTCCAACATCTAGAAACCCTAGACCACTCCCCCATCCTCCCCGACACCGAACCGGGCAAGGCGCGGTTAGATGTGCGCCAGGTGAATGTGTGGCAGCTCATGCAATTGGGCCTCAGCCGCGATCAGATCTCTGTTGCACCCCACTGCACCTTCCAGGAACCGGATCGGTTCTTTTCCTACCGCCGCACCGGGGAAAAGCAGGTGCAGTGGTCGGGTATTGTTAGCTGCCCCGTCGCCTAATTTCAATAGGAAGCCCAGCCAGGAAAGGTCAGCCGATAGTTCAAAGCCCGACCATGGATTAACGCAGGGGAAAAACAAAGCATCGGTCGTGTAGACCTGGGCTCATTGGCGATAGACCGCCGGAAGGGACTGCCATAGGATAATGGCAAATTCCCGGGAACGGTCTCCGATGTAACAGCACAACGACAACCCATGGCTAATCGGGGCAGGACTGCGGCCCAACCGATCAGCCATCTCCTGCCGATAGCGGATTGGGTCGGTTTTGATCCGCGCTTTCTCCCTGCTTGCCCCAGCCCGGTTGATACTTGTACTGTTTGAAGATCTAATACCAAATCCGACTTGTTTGCCCCCGGTATCAGCGGGCGAGGAGACCTCGCCCCTACGGTTTGCTGGGCTGGGAATCGGGGTTATTCGATTAGGATTTGGTATAAACTCCAAATTTACGCTCCTGTTCGCAAAATGTTGAGTTTCGCAACATTATCCCTAGGGCATTTGGCGCTGGGGGAGGGTTTCACGGTAGCGTGAAGAAACCACGGATAGCAATATCGTTACTTCCGGTTTAACATTGCGCGCTCAGTATTTATGACCCTTTCCTCAGCACCCAACCCAACCGCTTCCAATAAAACGGCTCCCCCTCCCTCCGATTCGCGGGATCGGGCCAGCACCATGCTTAAGCAGCTTCAGGACGACATTTGCCAAGGGCTAGAGGCTCTCGATGGCGAGGCTCAATTCCAGGAAGAAAGCTGGGAACGGCCTGAGGGCGGCGGCGGTCGTTCGCGGGTAATGAAGCAGGGCAGTGTGTTCGAGCAGGGCGGTGTCAATTTTTCGGAGGTGTGGGGCGATCATCTGCCTCCCTCAATCTTGGTGCAGCGTCCCGAAGCCGCCGGACATCGCTTCTACGCGACGGGCACTTCCATGGTGCTGCATCCCCGCAACCCCTACATTCCCACCGTCCACCTCAACTATCGCTACTTCGAGGCTGGCCCCGTGTGGTGGTTTGGCGGCGGCATTGACCTCACCCCCTACTACCCCTTTGAGGCCGATGTGGTGCAGTTCCACCGCACCATCAAAGAAGCCTGTGATCGTCACAATCCGTCCTACTACCAAGTCTTCAAGCTCTGGTGCGACGAGTACTTCTACCTCAAGCACCGCCAAGAAACCCGTGGCGTGGGCGGCATCTTCTTCGACTACCAAGATGGCCAAGGGTTGCTCTACCGTGGCCCCGACCAAGGCAAGGGCGCAGACCAGGTGAGCCAGTCCATCGGCGAACTTCCCCAGCGCTCCTGGGAAGAACTGTTTGCCTTCTCCCAAGAGTGCGGCAATGCCTTCCTGCCTGCCTACGTGCCCATCGCCGAACGCCACAGAAACGACGAATACGGCGACCGAGAGCGGCAGTTCCAGCTCTATCGCCGGGGGCGCTACGTGGAATTTAACCTGGTTTACGACCGAGGTACCATCTTTGGTCTGCAAACCAATGGCCGCACCGAGTCGATCCTGATGTCGCTGCCGCCCCTGGTGCGCTGGGAATACGGCTACACCCCCGAACCAGGAAGCATCGAGACCAAGCTCTACGACACCTTCCTGAAGCCCCAAGACTGGGTGAACTGGCCTACTGCTTAAGGGATCAGTCGTTACGGTTCGTGGGCAATCGAGGTCTAGGGCGGCGGTGATCCGCTAAAATCCTGGGAAATCTCCCCTGGGGGTCTCCCTGGAGATGATCCTATTCGTCCCAAATGCCCTATGACCACTAAAAACCTTGTCTCCTATGGTCTGCTGTTATTCATCCCCCTTGCCATTGTGGCCGAGCGGCTGGAGTGGGGGGCACTGACGGTGTTTGGGCTCTCGGCGGTGGCAATTTTGCCCCTGGCCATTTGGCTCAGCACCGCCACCGAGGAATTGGCCCTGGTGACTGGCCCTACTATTGGTGGTTTGGTGAATGCTGTATTTGGCAACGCCACGGAGTTGATTATTGCCCTAGTGGCCCTCAAGTCTGGTCTGATCGACATTGTGAAGGCCAGCATTACCGGGTCGATTTTGGCCAATACCCTGCTGGTGCTGGGGCTGTCGATGTTTGTGGGTGGGCTGCGCTACAAAGAGCAAACCTTTAACCAAAAGGTGGCGGGTATCAACGGATCGACCATGGGCCTAGCGGTGACAGCGGTGCTGATTCCGGCCCTGGTCATCAACACCTCCAACATCGTGGAGCCGGGGGTGATTCGGCAGTTGTCCGTCGTTGTCGCGGTGGTGATGATCGCGGTTTACGCCCTAACCCTGCTATTTTCCCTCAAAACCCACAGCTATCTCTACGATGTAGGCGTCAGCGACCACCCCCACGGCGAAGGGGAGGAGGAAGCAAAGCCTAACCTGTGGCTGTGGGTGGGGGTGCTGCTGCTGGCCACCCTGGGCGTGGCGGTGATGTCGGAAATTTTTGTGGGCGCTGTCGAAGAAGCCGCCGAAAGCCTAGGGCTAACGCCGCTGTTTACCGGGGTGATTTTGCTGCCCTTGGTGGGTGGTGCGGCAGAATACGTCACCGCTGTGCGCATGGCCGCTAAGGACAATATGGATCTGGCCGTTTCCGTGGCGATGGGGTCTAGCTTGCTGGTGGCGTTGCTAGTGGCCCCGGTGTTGGTGATTGTCGGCGAAATCATCGACCAGCCAATGGACTTGAACTTCGGCCTGTTTGAAGTGGTGGCGGTGGCGGTGGCGGTGGCGACCGTGAATCTGATTAGCCAGGATGGCCGTTCCAACTGGCTGGAGGGGGTGCTGCTGCTGTCCACCTTTGCCCTCCTAGGCGCGGCCTTTTTCTTCCATCCCGTTTAGGGGAAACGCGGTCTAGAATCTAGGAAAACCCGGTCTAGAAACCTTGTGTTGGGCGCACCATGCACATTCTGCTTGTGGATGACGAAGTTGAACTGACCGATCCCCTCAGCCGATTACTCACCCGTGAGGGCTATCAGGTGGATGTGGCCACCGATGGCGACATGGGCCTTGCCATGGCCGAACAGGGAGGCTATGACCTGCTGATTTTAGACTGGATGCTACCGGGCCTTAGCGGGTTGGACATCTGTCGGCGGGTGCGGTCTCGCCAAGATCCCACTCCCGTCCTGTTCCTCACCGCCAAGGACACCCTCGACGACCGAGTGGACGGCCTCGATGCCGGGGCCGACGACTATCTGATCAAACCCTTCGAGCTCAGGGAACTGCTGGCCAGGGTGCGGGCCTTGGGGCGACGGTCTGCGGCCATTGAAGGGCCAAATCTCAGCCCCCGGCTTACCTTTGGCGACCTCGACCTCGATTCGGCAAACCAGTTGGCCTATCGCCAGGGGCAGACTATCGAGCTGTCTGAGAAGGAAACTGCCCTACTGGCCTACCTGCTACGCCACCCCAACCAGGTGCTCCCCCATGAGCAAATCTACCAGGCCGTATGGGGCGACCAAGACCTGCCCAGCAGCAATGTAATCGCTGCTCAAATGCGACTACTACGGCGCAAAATTGAACCCAAAGGGACTGCCCCCCTCATCCACACCATCTACGGCAAGGGCTACCGCCTAGGGGGCTGAGCCGTCCAGGAGCAGGAGATGACCAACTTAATGTAACCTCAGTGCGAGGTAAGCTCAGCGGCCCTATGCCCTGGGAGCCCTCACCCCCACCCCCTCTCCCTGTGGGAGAGGAGAGCTAGAAAGGCGGCTCAAAGTCCCTCTCCCCACGGGAAAATGGCGAGCTTCTCCCCGTTGCCATGGGGCTTCGGATTAGGCTCGTAGCAAGCGGCGTAACCCTGTCCAACCGATAACGGAATACCCAACGGCGAGCAGCAGACTATTGATCGAGGTGCGAATCGCAGACTTCCGGGCTTCGGTTTTTACCCGGCGTTCAGCATCGGATCGGCGGGTACCAATTTCGGTTTGAATCTGCTGACGGGCTTGATCGGCCCGCTGTTGTAGAAATTGATTGAGCCCCTCTGGGTTGTTCTGGTATTGCTGAATTTCGGGGGGCAACTGACCGCTTTGAACCGCCTGGGACAACAGGTTTGGATTTTCTAGCAGTGCCCCAAGCTGGGTTTGCTGCTGGCCCAGTTCGGCAGACAGCCGTTGTTCTAGCTCCGTGGTGGCCTGGGTGGCTTCCGCGTTCACCTGCTCTAGGGCCGTACGGCTGGAGAGGCGCACCGCATTGAGATGCAGCAGCGACAGCAGCAGGTACACCAAGCCCAACAGGCTGGCTAAGGCACAGACCCAAAACCGCAAGTCCACAAATAAACTTTTGGCCCCAGGATTGCGCCCCACCTGGCTGTCTATCCAAAAGCCCGCCAACAGCATTGCCATGCCAACCAGGGGCACAATGCCTCGGTCTACCAATTGGGTGGTGGTGGCCAATTGCCACTGGGTATTGGTGAGATTGGGGGGAAACAGGAGAATCAGATAGTCGAGCAGAGCGGACAGGATGGCCACTAATCCAACGGCTTTGAGGGCTAGGGCCGCTAGGGGAGAGGCCATTGCGCCAAGGGTTCCTTGTTCAGATGTCATAAATTTTGGCTAGTTTCTACAGATCACCATTCTGCCTTGGACGCATCAGAAAACGACAGAATCGCTACAAAATATTTGACGGCGACCATTCTAGTAGCCGTTGATCATCGAGCATGGCACCCTCTAGGCTAGGCCCGCTGCCGTTGGCGACGTTCGCTGCTGTAGCGAACATATTCCGCTAACCCCGATATCAGGGCCGACCCGGTGATGAGAACGACGCTGAGGGCGTTAATGTCGGGCTTCACCCCGGTACGTACTCGGCTAAAAATTTCCAATGGTAGCGGATTGACGCCACCTCCCGCCGTAAAGCTGGAGATCAGTAGGTCATCCATACTGAGCACAAAGGCCAACAGACAGCCCGCAAAAATGCCCGGTGCCAACTGCGGAATCAACACCTTGGTCATGGCCTGGAAGGGGGTCGCCCCTAGGTCTAAGGCCGCTTCCTCCAAATTAGGATCGAGGTTTTGCAGGCGGCTAGAGACGACCACCGCAATATAGGCTAAGCAAAAGACGATGTGGGCCGCAATGATCGTCCACAGGCTGAGGGGAATGGCCATGGAGGTGAGAAATACCAAGGTGGCCACCGCAATGGCAATGTCGGGAATAATCAACGGTAGATAGGACACCCCCCGATAAATTCCTTTGCCCCAAAAGCGATACTTTGACAACCCAATTGCCATTAGCGTGCCCAACACCGCCGATATCGCCACCGCCACCAAGGCGATGGTGAGGCTATCCATCAGAGCCGCAAAAATCCGTCGATCCTGAAACAAAGCTCGATACCATTCCAGGCTAAAGCCCTCCCAGGTGGTGCTATAGCGGGAGCCGTTGAAGCTATACACCGCCAGCACAATGAGTGGGAAATACATGAAGCCATACATGATGGCCGTGAAGAGGCTTTGCCAGGTGGTTTTAGAGAACATGGGCGGTGGGGAATTGGGAGTCGGGAATCGGGAGTTGGGACATTGCCTTTTATCTTTTGCCTTACTGAGACGTTTCCGTTACGGTGCTGCGGTCGCCGTATTTCAACAGCAAGGCAATGGCAAGGCTGACGGCGAGAATCAGCACCATGCTGAGGGCGGATCCAAACCCCCAGGCGCGGGTAGGGCCAAGGAATTGGTTATAGATAAGGCGGCTGATATTCATCGAAGATGCACCGCCGAGCAGGGTGGGAACGACGAAATCCCCTAGGGCGGCAATAAATACCAGTAGACAACCCGCCGCAATTCCCGGCAGGGTTTGGGGCACGGTAATTTTCCAAAATTGTTGCTGAGGGTTAGCTCCGAGGTCAGCAGCGGCTTCTAACAGGCGAATATCCAGTTTTTCGAGGGAGGCGTAGAGAATCAGCACCATGTAGGGCAAAAAGCTGTAGGTGAGGCCAATCAGCACCGCCGTGGGGGTATTCAGCCAGTTCTGATTGGGGAGGCCAAAGACGCCAAAGATCGTATTGAGGACACCGCTGGGCCGCAGGATGGTAATCCAGGCGTAGGCCCGCAACAGGGAGGAGGTCCACAGGGGCAGAATGAAAGCTACCACCAGCAGGTTACGCCAGCGTTTGGGCGACATCAGCGCCAGCCAGTAGGCCACCGGAAAGCCCAACCCCAGACACAGCAGCGTTGACCCCAGGGCAAAGGCCAGGGATCGTCCCATCACCCGCAGGTAGACGGGCTGCAAAATTTGCAGGTAGTTGCCTAGGCCATAGCCCCCCGCCGGTTGGCCTAGGCGCAGACCGGGCACTAGGCTAATTTCAAGGATCAACACTGTGGGAAAAACCAGCAGCAGCAGCAGCCACAGCCCCGCTGGCCCTAGCATCGCCACTGGCCCCAGCCAGCGTTGGGGGGCGAGGGTTTGGGCGAGGCGCACCCCCCAGCCGGAGGAGGGCGATGACGGAAGGGGAGATTCGGCCATGGTAACGACTCTTCAGGGTAGATCTTGGCGGGGGATGGTCAGGATGGTGGGCCGTGCCCTACGGGGGTTAGGCGCTGGTGATTTCTGTCCAAAAGCGATCAAACAGGTCGTTGCTGGCGGTGTCGATGGACTGAATCCCCTCACTGTTGGCCAGTACGGCCTCCGGTGGGTATAGGTGGGGATTGTTGCGAAGGGCATCGGGCAACAAGTTAAAGGCAGCCTGATTGGCGGTGGCAAAAAACAGGCGCTCCACAGCCGCCCGGGCCACTTCTGGTTCTAGCAAAAAGTTAATCCACTGGTAGGCGGCGTCCAGATTGGGGGCCGAACTGGGGATAGCCAAGGTGTCCGTCCACAGGGAGGTGCCGCTGGCCGGAATCACGTAATCTAAACGATCATCCTCTAGGGTGAGGGCGATGGCATCGCTGGAGTAGGTCATCGCCACCGAGAGATCACCCGCCAAAATTTCGTTTTCAAAGCCCGTGGTTTTGAAGGCGGCAATGTGGGGCTGAAGTTCCCTCAGTTGGGCGTAGGCGGCTTCAATGTGGGCCGGGTTGGTGGTGTTGTAGGAATAGCCTAGGGTTTTGAGGGCCACTCCCAGGGTTTCGCGCATGTCGTCTAGCATGGTGATGCGGCGGGAGAGGGCTTCTTTGTTGTCCCATAAAAAAATCCAGTCCTCCGGGCGACCGGGGGTCACATCACGGTTGTAGATTAGGCCCGTGGTACCCCAGTTAAAGGGAATGCTGTGGGCATTACCGGGGTCGTAGGCCGGGTTTTGCCATTGCTCCTTCAGATTTTCCAAGCCCACCAGCCGCGACCGATCTAGCTTAGCCAGCAGCCCCGTATCCACCATTTCCGACACCACGTAATCGGAGGGATAGAGGATGCTATAGGCTCCGCCACCCCCGGCCTGCATCTTGGTGAGCATAATTTCGTTGGAATCGAAGATATCCACCACGACCCGAATGCCCGTACGCTCTGTAAACGCAGCGGTGAGGCTCTCGTCAATGTAATTCGCCCAGGTATAGATGTGCAGAGTAGTCGTATCGCCGCTGCCGCCTGCCCCCGATTGGGTGAGATTTTGCCGACAGTTCGCCAACGAAACTCCCGCCACCATGGCCGCTGAACTCTGTAAAAATCGGCGGCGCGTTACGGCACTGCAACGCTGGCGGTAGGGATGAGGAGGGTAGGGCACAGAATTCTCCTGATAGATACCGGGAAACAGCGGTAAAACAACCCTGACGGTAAGGACTGGACTATCCCAGAATTTTAACCACTGGGGGTGCCTTTGGGAGTGTCTTTTGCCTTTGGTGGCAGCGGGTGGTCATGCATTGGGCGTTGTTGCATGAATAGGGTATTACGGACAGGGGGATAGCCTAAGGTTTAAGTACCACCGAAACCCTTGTCGGTCGTTGGCTGAAACCACCATGGTTCGTCTCAAGGTCATCTTTGGGGCACAGGTGCGTTCTCGAACCTTTGACAATCAGGCTATTAAGATCTTCTGACAATGTGCGGCCCTGAAGCGCATAATTCAATTGGCCCAGCCCGAGAGCTATCCGGTTGAAGCTGAGTGCATGGGACTGGTGGAAAGCTGGTGTCGCTTCTCCTACTCGGGCAATAAAGCCGAAAGGTAGTAGAGGCGAGGGCTGGGGTTTGGTCGCTGGACTGTAACAGCACCTCATCGGCATGGATGGCGAGGAGTTTGACGTTCATGGGTAAAGCCGGGGTTGCTCCAGCGGTCGGCAAATTCAGCATGGGGGGAAGGCATAGGATCCTTCCCCCCTCTGGGATCTCGCTTGATGGCAATTAAACCACAGCGGGCTGCTGAAGATAGCCGAGCTCCGTCAGTTTGGCGATGACCTTGGCGGCGCTTTCCTCGACGGTTTCGGTGTCGGTGTGGCAATGCACTTCGGGGTTGAGGGGGGCTTCGTAGGGGTCGTCAATGCCCGTGAATTGCTTAATTTCTCCGGCCCTAGCCCGTTTGTAGAGACCTTTGACATCCCGATCCTCGCAGACCTCTAGGGGCGCATCGACATAGACTTCGACAAAGTCATCAATGCGTTCACGCACTTCAGCGCGGATGTCGCGGTAGGGGGAAATGGCCGACACCAGCACAATCACGCCGTTGCGGGTGAGCAAGTGGGAAACAAAGCCAATGCGGCGGATATTTTCGTCCCGATCTTCGCGACTAAAGCCCAATCCCTTGGTGAGGTTTGTCCGCACAATGTCGCCGTCGAGAATTTCTAGGCCATAGCCTTGCCGTCTCAGTTCGGCCTCTAGGGCATGGGCAATGGTCGATTTCCCCGACCCACTCAGGCCCGTAAACCAAATGGTGACCCCACGCTGTTTCATGGTGATTGATCCTAACGACTCGTCCTACTGCGGTTGCCATCTGTCTGCCGATTGCAAACAGGGTTTTCCTAGACTATCGCTAAACGGTCACGTCTCGAAATGACCAGCGTCTCTGGGGCTTCTTTATGCCCCTGATCAAAAGCCTAACTTATCGATCAGTTTAGATAATTCTGCCGATCGTTTGAGGGAAGACCGTAACCACTACCGTGACGGCAAGTATAAACTTAAAGATATTGTTCAAGGAAAAAGCATAGATGTCTCCCTTCTGTGAGGCATCCCGGCATGGTTCGAGCGACCCCGTCTCTCTTGTAGAACCACGCATCATTCACAGGTGACTTTTTGACAGGTGTCTTCGTTACAGGGAAGCGTTGGCCCGCCACCCCACACCCCTAATCAGCATGGATTAGACACGATGAAAAAGTTTGACTCAACCCACCTGCGAACCCGATTTGACAACACCCCCGAAGGCTGGCTCGTGCAGGTCTATGGCAGCAATCGCCGCCTGCTTTGCGTGCTAGAAGCCTCCCACGCCTGGACGTTTTTGGTGGGCTGTGGGTTTG
Source organism: Nodosilinea sp. (assembly GCA_040396995.1). Lineage (GTDB taxonomy): Bacteria > Cyanobacteriota > Cyanobacteriia > Phormidesmidales > Phormidesmidaceae > Nodosilinea. The sequence goes on from JBBAWV010000007.1 coordinate 49,700, forward strand.
GCCTCATGCTGGCGATTGGCTGGTTCAACCTGGCCCAATCCAGCCCCTCGGCTCCCTACGTTCCAGCCACCACACCCCCGGAAATGTGGGTCGATTAGGCTCGATTCCATGACGTTGCCAGATGTTTAGGTGGTCACTCATTTCAGGTGGTCGCTCACTTATAGCGGTTCTCGCTTCAGTGAGGTACAAACTTGGTTGACTGACAAAACTGGTTAGCTAGGTTCTCAAAAGCCCTCTCCCACGAGGAGAGGGGCTGGGGGTGAGGGCTACCAGGGCATAAGGCAACCGAGCTCAACCCGAACCGGGGTTATGAGGGATTAGTGCAACCAGCGTCATTTCGCACCAAGCCTTCTACGGTCTGGGGGATGCGCCATAACCGTTATTTCGATGAGCCATACCAAGCATTGAGGAATCTCTACGATCTCGATTTACATTAGCCGAGAATATGCCGGGGGTTATGACTTAAAAGAAAAACTTATAGATTGGATTTGACATTGCGTTTCAACTTTATGGGGACGAAATGCAAAAAGTCTTGCGTTTCAGGATAGGCTTAAGTTCATCAAGATTCAAATCTTGATAGACGAGGGTCTATAGGAAGCGATGCAGGCCAGCAACCGCCTTCCAACCCCATTCAGAGGTCGGCCATCTCTGAATACCCTGTCGGCAGGTTTTCTCATAACACCTGTGTTGTAGGGGTGAAGCGCTGCACCCTTACTTTCCTCGACACCTTAACGAATTCTCATCAAACGCTCATTTATCACAAGCATCACTCCTCGTAACGGGGAGGTGGAAGGAGGTCTTAGTGGATTTCTTGATCGGGTTCTTAATGGACTTTGTGGCTCAGTTACAGTCGCCAACCCTCGCATTCCTGATTGGGGGGATGGTTATTGCGGCCCTCGGTAGCGAGCTGCAAATTCCCGATGCCATCTATAAATTCATCGTTTTCATGCTGCTGATTAAGGTAGGTCTCACGGGCGGTATGGCCATCCGTGAATCTAACCTGACAGAAATGCTGCTGCCTGCGCTATTTGCCATCGTCACGGGCGTCGTGATTGTGCTGATTGGGCGCTACACCTTTGCCAAACTGCCGGGTATCAGAACTGTGGATGCAGTGGCAACGGCGGGCCTATTTGGCGCTGTGAGTGGTTCCACCATGGTCGCTGGCATCACCATGCTGGAAAGCCAAAGCATTCAATATGAAGCCTGGGCGGGTGCTCTCTATCCCTTCATGGATATCCCGGCGCTGGTGACGGCCATCGTGGTCGCTAGCATTTACACCAACAAGAAGAAGCGGGAAAAGTATCTCCAGAACGAGAAATTCCTCAGCCAAGAGTTTGTGGACAGACAGCCCGTGGCCGCTGGCGGCTATGCCGATGAAGTGGGTGGTGGTTCCGGCGGGTATGCTGGCGAGTCGGGTGGTTCCGCAGGGGCGTATGCCAGTGCGTCAGGTGGTTCTTCCAGTGGGAAAGTTCAGGTTTGGCCTATCATCAAAGAAAGCCTTCAGGGGTCTGCTCTCTCTGCCCTGCTGCTAGGTATGGCCCTCGGTATTCTCACCCGTCCCGAAAGCGTTTATGAGAGCTTCTACGATCCCCTCTTCCGTGGTCTGCTATCCATTCTGATGCTGATCATGGGTATGGAAGCCTGGGCCAGATTGAACGAACTGCGCAAGGTGGCTCAGTGGTACGCGCTCTATGCCTTTGCTGCCCCCTTTCTGCATGGGTTTATCGCCTTTGGTCTGGGCATGATTGCCCACTACGCCACCGGATTTAGCCCTGGCGGTGTGGCCCTCCTAGCTGTCATTGCCGCCTCCAGTTCCGACATCTCTGGGCCTCCCACCCTGCGGGCCGGTATTCCTTCGGCCAACCCCTCCGCCTACATCGGTGCATCTACGGCCATCGGTACCCCCGTTGCCATCGCCCTGTGCATCCCGCTCTTCGTCGGGCTAGCCCAAGCATTGATGGGAAGCTAATCCCAGACCGTGAATCTTAGAAGAATTGGGGCTACCGGAAATGTCCTGACCCGGTACCCCCAGTGATTCAATGAGTTTATACACAAGGAGGTAATCGCCATGGCCAAGCCAGCCAAAAAGCTCGTTATCGTCACAGAAAAAGTGCTGCTGAAGCAGGTCGCCAAGATCATCGACGAAGCCGGGGCTACCGGATATACGGTGGTTGAAACGGGCGGCAAAGGGAGCCGCAGCGTGCGCTCCTCGGGGCAACCCAGCGTGTCCGACACCACCTCGAATATCAAGTTCGAGGTGCTCACCGACACCAAGGAGATGGCCCTAGAGATTTCGGATCGGGTCGCCATCCAGTATTTCAACGACTATGCGGGCATCGCCTACATTTGTGACGCAGAGGTTCTCTACGCGCACAAGTTCTGTGGGCCAGAGGGTTGCTAAGTCGAAATGACGCAAACCTAAACAGCCGGAGGGCGAACTCCGGCTGTTTGCTGCATTTTGGGCAAGATCAGTGGGGATTGATGCTGCGGTGGCCACGCCGACTGCCAAACAAGTGAGCATAGACGTAGGTGAGTTCTCCCCCTAGGAAAAAGACCTGACTGGTGAGATAAATCCACAGCATCAGCACCATAAAACTACTCACCACACCGTAGGACTGAAAACGGCTACCTAGGCTAATCACACTGTTGGTAATTAATTGCTGCAATATCAGCCATAAAATCGCGGTAAACAGAGCCCCTAGCCATACGTCACCCCAGGCAATATAGGTGCGGGGCAAAATCTTGTAGAGCACCCCAACCACCAGAATCAAAATAATAGAGGATATGCCCAGTTGTAGGGAGGGCAAAAACTCCACCCAGTCGATGGTTTCGATGGCAAACAACGTATTAAATTTCTCTAGCAGCCGTAGCACAGTATCGATGACAATGTTGGTGAGTAGTGAAACAAACACTAGCCCGGCTGATCCAATGACGAGGAGAAACGCCAAAAACCGTCGCCATAAAAAAGTCAGAGCCACCCCCGGCACCCATTTCACGGAGCGGTGATGCTGATCAACTCGCCAAATTTTGTCAAAGGATCGACTGAGAGCACCAAAAAAGCCGCTAGCGGTGAACAAAAGGATGCCAAAACCAATCAGACTTGCACGGGTACTCCCCGCATGAAATTGCATCAGGGTAGCTTGTACGATGGGAAAGGCATCGGGGGGCAAAGCTTCCTGGGCAAAGTTCAGCACCGTATTAAACGCCGCTGTGCTAGGGCCAATCAGAAAACCCACCACACTCAGCACCACCAAAATCATCGGAAATAAGGAAAAAACGCCGTAGTACGACAGAGCCGCCCCCATTTCAAGGCAGTCGTCCTGCTGCCATTTGAGGAAGGTGCGGCCAATCAGTTTTACCCAGGGCGATTGCCCCACCCGATACCGGAAAAAATCGAGCATATTGCTGTGGTTAATCCAGTGGAGGGCCATGGCCCATGCCCGACGCCAATACCCAAAGTATGTGAGTTGCCTCTTCATTCTACCGACCTGGTCACCTTGATAGGGGGGCGCTGTCGGTCATTACATTGGCACAAAAGCCCAGAAATGGAACATCGACGTTTGTGAATTGTTGCTCTTTGGGTTCCCCATCCTTGTCCTGGGGATCGCGGTCCCCCCATCCGTATCCTGATCTAGACAGAGGAGCTAGGGGTTGTAGCTGGGGCTGCCCCATCCGCATAGTAGGGCTGAAGCCACTCCAGGTTAAGCTCATAGAGGTGATCTACGGCCCAATTGGCGCGACGATGGATCATGTGGTAAGGAAAGGCATGGGCGACCCCCACCACCGGAACCCCCGCCCGTCGAGCGGCCTCAATGCCTGCAAAGGAGTCTTCCACGGCGAGGCATTCGGCGGCGGTTAGCCCTAGGTCTGGGAATTGCTGATTGAGGCGTTCAATGGCCAGGAGATAGCCATCGGGGGCGGGCTTACTGGCGGCCACGGCCAGGTCGTCGCCCGAAACGATGGTATGCACATGGTCGGCCATCCCCGCCAGGGCTAGCACGGCGTCGATTTCGCTGCGGCGTGCCCCAGACACAATGGCCAGTTTGAGATGGGCGGCCCGGATTTGGTAAACCACGTCCTCAAGGCCGGGGTAGAGGGGCAGTTTGTCTAGGGTGGCGAGGGCATCGCGGTAGCGAGCCGCCTTGCGATCCAAGAATTTGTTCAGTTGCGCCTCGGTGACCACCCGGCCCTGGCGCTGCCATAGATCCGTAATGCAGGCCCGATCCGTGCGACCTAGACAGACCTGCTGATAGTCCTTAAGGCTGGGGCGCAGGTTCTCCTCTAGCAGCAAGTCCTGAATCAGCGTTTGGTGAAGGGGCTCATCATTGATAATGACGCCGTTAAAGTCTAGCAATACCGCCCGTAACACCATAACTCCAACCTAATTTGCTTAAACTAATTTGCCTAAAACAGTGTGAAGAAACCGCAACTTTAGAGAACGTTCTCTAGCTTAGCCCGTTTTTTGGGTATTCAAAGGGAAGACAGTCCGGCAAAAGGGTTATCAACCGCCCCTTCCTAAGGGACTTTACGGAATCGCCAGCCGCCGCGCCCAAAAGCTTAATAGATAATGCTTTCAGCCATCGGGGTGGGGCTGAAAGAACACCTGTGTCCGTGGGAACACGGAGGCAACATTTCCGCATTGCCTAGAGTCCCGTGGATCAACGATGGTGACCCTGCTTGTGTCCTTAGAAAATGGTACACAGTTCCCCCGGAACTCGCTCTCGCAAGGACATCCGCAGATATGGCTACTCAACTCTCCTCAATTCGCTCTCGGGGTATGGAACTGTTGGCGGAGTACCAAAAAAATCCCTCGGTTCAGTTGCGCAATCAGCTCGTCCGACTCAATGCTGGTTTGGTTCGCAAAATTGCCCACCGAATTAGCCATCAATGTACCGAACCCTACGAAGATCTCGAACAAATTGGTTACCTGGGTTTAATTCGCGCCATCGAACGCTTTAATCCCACCCAAGGTTGTGCCTTTAGCTCCTTCGCCGTTCCCTACATCCGTGGCGAAATGCTTCATTTTCTGCGAGATCGGGGCACCACCGTCAAAATTCCCCGGCGCTGGCAAGATCTACACAAAGAAGCCCAGCGATTTCAGACAGACATGATGCGCGACCTGGGGCAAGCACCCTCCGATAGCGAAATTGCCATGGCCCTCGGCGTTTCTTTGAAAGAATGGCGGGAGGTCAAAATGGCCCATAAAAATCGCCTCCCCCTCAGCCTAGATACCACCGTTTGCCAACAGGTCGATTCGGCCATTACCCTAGGGGAAACCCTGCCCGATACCCATTATCTCTTCATGCAAGCTCTGGAAGAAGATCGACAGCAGATTCAGCGAGCCATGGGCCAACTCGAAAGTAAAACCCGCGTCGCCATCGACTTTGTCTTTTTCAAAGGGCTCTCTCGCAAGGAAGTCGCCGCCAAAATTGGCGTCAGCCCCATGACCGTTACCCGTCGTATTCATCGGGGCGTAGACCAAATGATTGGCTACCTCCAGCCCCAATCCCTGCAAACCGATCCCTAGTGGCGTTCCGGCTTGCCTCTGGCTACAGTCACCTGGCCATACACCCTGAGCGTTGGCAAGGACACAGATAGACTGCATCCTCTAGACTGCGCCTTTGGCTAATCATCCCCCCTGGGCTCGCCTGTAAAAGCCTATCCATCCTTGGGGGGCGATCTTCTACACAGGTCATGGAATCACAACAAATGTTGCTGATGAACATTTCTAGATGCGCTATACCTCCTAGGATCTCCTCTGTTGTAGCGGTCAGGCATTGGCTTCTCGATAGAAGGCGGTGACGGATCCGCATTTATTGAAGCGGTAGGTACTGTGTTAGAAGGCTTAATCGGTGGCCTGTTCAACGGCATTAGCATTGGTGCGGTGCTGTTGATTGTGGCCTTGGGCTTGGCCATTGTGTTTGGCCTGATGGGGGTGATTAACCTCGCCCACGGAGAACTGATGATGTTTGGGGCTTACACCACCTTTGTGGTGCAAAATGCGGCCAAAGGCATCGGCGGCATTGCTCCAGAAATTTACATTTTTGCGGCGCTGCCCCTGGCGTTTTTAGTCGCAGCGGCCATGGGGCTTTTTCTAGAACGAACGGTGATTCGCTACCTCTATGGGCGACCGCTGGAAACGCTGTTGGCCACCTGGGGTGTGAGCTTGATTATGATTCAGTTCATCCGCAGCGTGGGCTGGCCCATGGTGATTGGGCTAGCAGTGTTTGCGGTGCTATTTTTCGCCGGACGCTGGGTGCTGACCCGCTATACCGACTGGGATCGGATCCAGAACTGGGCGAATCCAGTATTTTTGGGGCTTTCAGCGGCGATTGCGGGGGTGACCTGGTTTTTGGTGCAGCGCTCTGGCAGTGCCGAGTTTACCCGCGCTTGGTTTAGCACCCGCAATGTGGATGTAACGCCGCCAAGCTGGCTACGGGGCGGAATTTCCATCGGCAGTACGTTGCAGTTTCCCTCGGCGCGATTGTTCATCATCGTTCTGACGGTGCTTTGTCTGGCAGCGGTGTACTGGTTTTTGAACCAAACCGCCTGGGGATTGCGAATTCGCGCCGTGACCCAAAACCGAGGCATGAGTGCCTGTTTAGGGATTCCCACCGACCGAGTGGATGCCCTCACCTTTGCCCTGGGTTCTGGTCTAGCGGGGATCGCTGGGTGCGCGGTAACGCTTCTGGGTTCCGTGGGGCCAAACCTGGGCGCAAACTACATTGTGGATGCCTTCATGGTTGTGGTAGTCGGCGGTGTGGGTAAGCTGGTCGGCAGTATTGTGGCGGCGTTGCTGATTGGTACCACCAGCTACCTGATTGGTTCGGGCACCCTGGCGCTGCTTTTGCCGCCGACAGATTTTTTCAAACCCGCCATCGATTTCTTTACCTTTTTTGCCACCACCAGCATGGCCAAGGTGATGGTGTTTGCGTTAATTATTGCCTTCTTGCAGGTGCGGCCCGCTGGGCTGTTCCCGCCGAAGGGTCGTTCCGTGGAGTTGTAGGGTGATGGTTTCTGAATCAACCACACAGCCGCGTGTTGCGGTTAAGGCCAGCCAAAAGCGCAAATTTTTGATTGAGGCAGCCGTTGTCGTCGCCATTGCGCTGATTTTAATTTTGGTGATGCCGCTGTTTTTGTCGGGGTTTCGGCTCAATTTGCTGGGGCGCTTTTTGGCCCTAGCGATTGTGGCCCTAGGGATTGATTTAATTTGGGGATTCACAGGGCTGTTGAGCCTGGGGCACGGCATTTTCTTTGCCCTCGGTGGCTATGCCTTTGCCATGCATTTAGATCTCAACACCCTGCCCGATGGCCAAATTCCAGAGTTCTTTGGTCTCTACGGGGTGACAGAACTACCCTGGTTTTGGCAACCGTTTAACTCATTTCCATTCACCCTGATTGCTATTTTTACGATTCCGGCGATTGTGGCGGGGCTGCTGGGATATTTGGTGTTCCGTAACCGCATTCGAGGGGTCTATTTCTCGATTTTGACCCAGGCCGCCCTGGTGGTGTTTTTCAACTTTTTCAACGGCCAGCAAAAGCTGATCAACGGCACCAACGGCCTTAAAACCTCCACCTCCGTCTTCATGGGGCAAGAGGTGGGCAGCGACGGCATGAGGATGTTTTTCTACATCACCACGGTGGTCGCCCTGATTAGCATGTACGCCCTCTGTCGTTGGCTCACTAGCGGGCGCTTTGGTCGCATGTTGGTGGCCATCCGCGACGACGAAAACCGAGTGCGCTTTTCCGGTTACGATCCCACCGCTTTTAAGGTGCTGGTCTTTGCCGTATCGGGCGCAATCGCAGGCATCGCCGGAGCCCTCTATACTGTCCAGTCCGGCATCATTTCCCCCCAGTCGATGGATATTGCCTTTTCCATCGAAATGGTGATTTGGGTGGCTGTGGGCGGCAGGGCCACCCTAGTTGGGGCCATCCTTGGTGCCGTACTGGTGAACATGGCCCGCAGCCTGCTGAGCGAACGCTTTCCCGATGTGTGGCTGTTTTTCCAGGGGGCGCTGTTTTTGATTGTAGTGACGGCCCTACCCGACGGCATCATCGGCTGGGGACGCGGCACCTTTGGCCCTGCCATCAGCAACCTGCTGGGCCTTGCTCCCACCGATGTCCCCTACGCCGACGGCACCGAAGCCATCTCTGATCCAACCATCGACACCCCCGAATACGCCGAAAAGTAGGGTGCATTTGCGCCAGCAATGCACCAATTCTCACCCCATTCCCATCCACCCAAAATGAGCACCAAAGTCCTCGATATCCAAGATGTCACCGTCAGCTTCGACGGATTTAAAGCCCTCAATCACCTAAATTTTTCGATGAATGAGGGCGAACTACGAGTGATCATCGGCCCCAACGGTGCAGGAAAAACCACCTTTTTGGACGTGATCACCGGAAAGACCAAACCCACCGAAGGCGCGGCCTACTTTAAGGGGCAAGACCTGCGGAAATTTAAGGAACACGAAATCGCCCGCCTTGGCATTGGCCGAAAATTCCAAACTCCTAGGGTCTACCTCAACCTCAGCCCCAGGGAAAATTTGGAGCTGTCCTGCAACCGCGACAAAAACGTTTTTGCCACGCTGTTTAAGAAAACCCCCACCGCCGAAAAGCGCACCGTGGGTGGACTTCTGGAAACCATCGGCCTCACCGCCAAGGCGGACATCCCGGCAGCGCTGCTCTCCCACGGGGAAAAGCAATGGCTGGAAATTGGCATGTTGGTGGCCCAATCCCCCGACCTGCTGCTGGTGGATGAACCCGTGGCGGGCCTCACCGACGAAGAAACCGAACAGACTGGAAACCTGCTTCTGTCCCTCGCCGAGAGCCATTCCATTGTGGTGATTGAGCACGACATGGAATTTGTGCGCCAGATCGCCCGCCAAGTCACCGTGCTGCACCAGGGCACTGTCCTCTGCGAGGGCACCATGGACGAAGTGCAGAACGACCCCAAGGTGATCGAAGTCTACCTGGGTAAGGAAACCAGCCTCACCCCAGAGCAAATGCTGCTGTTGCGCATCGCCGCCACCATGGCCTGGGCCGACCACAACTTTGCCGACGTACAGCAGGAGGTGATTCTCGACCGCCTCAGTCGCAAATTTGCCCACAGCCCCGAAGAACAGGCCACCCTGCGCGACGACCTCAAGGATCTGTTGGCCAAGGAAATTCCCCTAGAAGACCTGGTGCCCCAACTCACCACCGACGCCCAGCGGGAAGACGCCCTGATGCTGAGCTACGAGGTGATTAGCTCCAACACCATCAACCAAACCGAAGCGGTGGTGTACCAAAAGCTGCTGAACCTGCTGAATCTGCCGCCGGAAACCGTTCAACGTTTAGAAGCCGCTGCCCTAGAGGAACTTGCGGCTAGGGGGTAGCCTATCCAGAAATCGGGTTTTTGAGGGAATGGCCAAAATCTTTGGCGACTCAATACAGAAACTCGGTTTCTAAATTTAGGCTGGTGCATGATTAGGTGGTGCATTGCTCCGCGTTGGCGATAGCCTCGCTCCAGCGTTATGCACCCTACACATTCAACATTATTAATCCTTTATTCACTCGTTCAAAATGACGGCTACTCTTCCTTCTTCCACCTATCAAGATCCCCTCATGGCACCGATGCTAGAGATTTCGGGGCTGAACTTTTACTACGGTGAAAGCCATATTCTGCGGGATGTGAGTATGACCGTGCCGAAGGGGCAAATGGTGTGTTTAATTGGCCGAAATGGCGTGGGTAAAACCACGTTGTTGAAAAACATTATGGGCGTGTTGCGGCCCCGCACCGGGGAAATTCGGTTTGAGGGGCAGGGGGTGAACGGCCAACCGCCGGATCGTCGGGCGCGGATGGGGATTGGCTATGTGCCCCAGGGGCGAGAGGTGATTCCTCGGCTGACGGTGCGGGAAAATTTGTTGATTGGCCAAGAAGCCCTGGGCAGTCGCGGCAAACCTGTGAAGGAAGTTCCCGCCGAAATTTATGAGCTGTTTCCGGTGCTGGAAACGATGCTGGATCGGATGGGGGGTGACCTCAGCGGCGGGCAGCAGCAACAGTTGGCCATCGCCCGCGCCATTATGGGCCGTCCTAAACTGCTGGTGTTGGATGAACCCACGGAGGGGATTCAACCGTCGATTATTCTCGACATTGAGGCAGCAGTGAAGAAAATTGTCAAAACCACAGGTATTTCGGTGCTGTTGGTGGAGCAGCACTTGCATTTTGTGCGACAGGCCGACTATTACTACGCCATGCAGCGGGGCACCATCGTTGCCAACGGCCCCACCCAAGAACTCACCAACGATGTGATTCAGGAATTTCTAGCGGTGTAATCGGAAAACATAGGTGCTGGAAAAACCTGCTGTTAGTGCTGGGAAAGAAGCAGGTATGCTAGCCCTAGTTCCTGTTCAGTCGTTTTTCCAGCACGTATTATCGCCATGAGAGCGGTTGTCACAAAATTGCTCGCTCGACTGCCGCTCCAGACGGCGATCATCTTGCCCTTTGCCCTTCAGGTGGCGGGGGCGGTGGGGGCGGTGGCCTACTTGTCCTACCGCCATGGTCAGGCCGCTGTATACACCATGGCGCGGCAATTACAGGGTGAACTGGCTACCCGCATTGTGCAGGAAATCAAAGAGACCGTTGCCAAGCCCCACATCATCAACCAACTCAATGCCAATGCGCTGCTCCAGGGCGATATTGACCTAGCCACGGGACAGGGAGAGCATATCTTTTGGCAGCAGATGAATATCTTTCCCTCCACCAACTTTGTCTACTGCGCCACGGAGGCAGAGGGAACCTTTCTGGGGGTGGGCCGTTCCCTGGGTGGGTCGGGGCGGATGCTGCAAATCCAGGAATCCAGCCCGCGCACAGGGCGCTACATGCACTTCTACGACATCAGCCCCGCCGGACGACGCAGCCGCCTCAGCGTGGTTGACGACAAAACCTACGATCCTCGATTACGGCCCTGGTATATCCAAACCAAGGCCCAGGGCAGACCCAACTGGAGCGAGATTTACCCCGATTTTGAAACCCGCCTGCCCACCATTACCGCCAATGCCCCGGTGTTTGATCCGGCAACGGGAAAGCTCTTGGGAGTCTGCGCCACGGATATTATTCTGTCCGAGGAACTCAATGGCTTTTTGCAGAGCTTAACCATCAGCCAGTCAGGCCTTGCGTTCCTCGTCGATGCGGAAGGCACGTTGCTGGCGGCCTCCACGCCGGAGCCCATTTTGGTGGAAGACGGCGAGGATCCGATGCTGTTGAAGGCCAAAGACAGCACCAATCTCCTAATCCGGCAGGTAGCCCAGGCGATCCAAAACGATTTGCCCTCAGGCCAAACCTCCATAGCGGGGGCAACCTTGCCGGAGCGTTTGGTGTTGACCCTGGATCGTGAGCGTTACCTGGTACAGATCAATCCATTTACAGATCGCCTAGGGCTGGACTGGATGCTGGTGGTGGTGATTCCAGAGGCCGATTTTATGGCTACCATCAATCACCAAAACCAGTTCACCCTGATGCTTTACCTGCTGGCCCTAGCCGTTACGGGGCTGAGCGGGTTAATCTTAGCCCGCTGGGTGGTGCAGCCGATTAACGAACTCAGCCAAAGTGCCCAAGACATTACCCAAGGGAACTGGGAACGCATTTTGGAAATGGATCGATCCGATGCCATTGGCGACCTGTCCCGATCCTTTGCCACCATGGCTCACCAGCTTCGGGATAGCCTGACCCAATTGGAGCAACGGGTGGAGGAGCGAAACCTGGAACTGACCCAGCTCAACCAAGAATTGCAGCGATTGGCCCACAGTGACGGCCTCACCCAAACCGCCAATCGTCGCTATTTCGATGCCTATTTAGAGCAGGAATGGCAGCGCCTAGGGCGAGAGCAGCAGCCCCTCAGCCTGATTCTCTGCGATGCCGATTATTTCAAACCCTACAACGACACCTACGGACACCAAGCTGGGGATGGATGCCTGAAGCAGTTGGCCATCATCTTTCAACAGGCATCTCAGCGTCCGGCGGATTTGGTGGCCCGTTATGGGGGCGAGGAGTTTGCCATCATCCTGCCCTACACCGACACCCAGGGCGCGATTGCGGTGGCCAAACACATTCGCCGTCTGTTGGAGGATCTTGCCCTCCCCCACCGGGTCTCCGCCCAGCAGCGGGTGACGATTAGCATGGGCCTTGCCACAGCCATTCCCCAGCCGCAACGCTTCCCCAGTGCCATGATTGCCGCCGCCGACCAAGCCCTCTATCGGGCCAAAACCAACGGACGAGACACCTACCATGTGGCCGAAGATTGGGTGATTTTTCTGCCCGACAAGCAGCCGCAATCTCAGCCCGATTCCTAGGACGAGCCTTGGTTTGAGGGCTTATGCTCAATCCGCCTTGTTTGTCCCCGGTATCAGCAGGCGAGGAGACCTTGCCCCTAAGGTCGGTTGGGTTGGGCATTGGGGTTTCCCAAGTCAAATTTGGTATTAACGATTTAAGGTTTAATAATTTAAGGCTCAATGGGTTCAACCCCTTGCCAAACCCGCACCACGGGTTGATTGCCGCCAATGGTGACGAGGTGTCCGTTGGGAAGGACGGTAAACCGCCAAATATCCGTGGAAAAACCATTTATCTGCCGCAGTGGAGCCCGTTGCTGCAAATCCCACACTAAAATCACCTTGTCGGCATCGGCGCTCCACAGGTAGGGGCCATCCACCCGCAGGGTGTTGACGTAGCTTTGGTGCCCCTCCAAGATGGCCTGGGAGGTTTGGGTCGTTAGATCCCACAGCCGCACGGTTTTATCGGCGGAGGCGGTGATGAGGGTTTGGTTGTCGTCGCTGACGGCAATGCGGTTCACAAAGCTGGTGTGGCCCTCTAGGGTAATGGGGTTGGGCACTAGGGCCGGATTAGCCGGATCGAGGGTCGAGAGATCCCACAGTTGCAAGGTGCCCCCACCGCTCACCAGCCAACGGTTGTCGCGGCTAAATAGCAGGTCGTTAATGGTGCCCTCGGCTTTGAAGGTGTAGCTAGGGCCAGCCTCGGCCATGGCTCCTAGGTTCAGCCCCCCATCGGTGGCAATCAGGGGCCACAGGTGAATGGTGCCATCGCCGTCGCCAGTGGCCAGCCAGCGGTTATTGGTGCTGACCTCCACCGCCGTGGCCGGAATACTGTGGGCATTGTCAATTTGTCCTAGGGGTGCGCCAGCGGGCAAGGCCCAAAAGCGGAGAGCACGGTCATCCCCGGTGCTAATCAGGACGGCCTGATCGGTCGTTGTTGCCAGGGATTTGACGACATTGGTGGACTGGGTGAGAGTCTGCATGAGGGTACCCGCCTCCAAATCCCACAGGCGGACGGTGGCATCGGCACTAGCGGTAACGAGGGTTTTGCCATCCCGCAACAGCAGCAGATCGGAAATGTCTTGGGTATGCCCCGCCAGGGTTAGGGTGGGCGTCACCGTCACCTGCTGAAGACCAACCCTTTGGTTTACAGGGGATGGCTGGCCCGTCGATCCCCCCCATCTGAGGGCATACCAGGTGAGGGGAATCGCCAGGGCTAGCCCCGTCAGCCCCGCCAGCAACCAGGGCCGACCATCCAGCCAGGGGGGCAAAAAGCTGTGGACGGGCTCCATTTGGGTTGCCGATTGGGCTGCCGCTGCCGCTGGGTCGAGGGTTGTTTGGGGCCAAGGGAAAGCAGGTTGGGGCAGGTTAGGTGGACGGGTGATTTGGGCGGATCGAATTTGCCCTAGGCGGTCTAGGATGGCGGCGGTGGTGGGTGGTCGGTGGGCGGCGGCGGGGGCAATCAGTTCGTCCACAAAATCCGCCAGGGCCGGGGAGATCTGGGGGGCGTGCTTCCGCCATTGACAGGCATTACTACGGGGGTCGTAGATGGTGGGATCGTTGGGCAGCTTCGCGGTGAGCAGGTAAATGAGGGTGCGGCCCATGGCATAGAAATCCGACTGGGGAACCGCTTGGCCCTGCTCCTGCTCTGGGGGGCTATAGCCCGCCGAACTCACGGTAGTAATGTTGCTGTTGTCCAGGTCGCCCATGTAGGTTTGGGTCATCTCGCGGGCCGCGCCAAAATCCACCAACACCAACTGCCCCGACGACCGCAGCATAATGTTTTCTGGCTTGATGTCGCGGTGGAAATAGTGGTGTCGATGCACCAAATGCAGCACATCCGTAAGCTGGGTGAGCCACAGCATCGCCTGCTTTTCGCTGATGGGATGATTCCCCTGCTGTACCATCCATTGCTTCAGGTTAGGGCCGTCGATTTTTTCCATCACCAAACAGTGGCAGGGTTCGGCACTGTTTTTAGGAAAATACTGAAAATAGCCATCGGCATCCACATGGGGCACCCCCGGATGGTTCAGCTGGCTCAACACCTGGGCCTCCCGCTGAAACAGCTCCAGCACTTTTTCGTGGTGGTTATAGCCTTCCTTCAGCACCTTGAGAATCTTGGGCACGTTGCGCTCATAGGCTTCGTAGACCCGGCCAAAGCCGCTCTGGCTGCTAATCAACCGCATCACCCGATAACGCCCCTGCAACATCAGGTCAGAACCACAGGACTGGCACTCCTGACTAACGCTGTTATTGGGATGGTTGGGCTGGTGACAATGTGGGTTTATACAAAGGCTCATAACCAACGGCAGAATGTATCCCCAAGTGTGATCCAGTGTTCCACGGAACGAGACGGCTATACCTATCCACAGGGTTTTCTTCGGATTTTCACCCAAAATCCATCGGCCTAAGCGTCATCCAACGAAAAACCCGCCCCGTCTTGACCAGATCCCCCTTGTCCCTTCGGGAGAGGGGATCTGGTGCTGGCCAAGGGCAATGACCAAGGAAGAGTTATGGTCATGAAGTTCTCTAAGAGGGTGTTTCCGCCGGGATCTTGGGCTGGAAGAAAGATACCCCCGCCGCCGCCACCATAATTAGGGCAATGGCGACGATCATCTGCGCCGTCAGGGTTTCGCCCAGACCCACAAAGCTGATGGTGGAGGCAATGGCGGGCTCTAGGCTGAGCAGCACCCCAAACACATTCACGGGCAACCGACGCAGAGCAGCCATTTCCAAGGAATAGGGCAGAGCCGAGGCCAACACCGCCACCCCTAGGCCCAGGGCCAGAATTCTAGGGGAAAGCATCGTCCAGCCATCCGCCGCCAACCCCAGAGGCAGCAGCACCAGCCCCCCCACCGCCATCGACAGGGCCAACCCCTCTCCCCCCTGAAAGATGCGCCCCATCCGAGCCGATAGCACAATGTAGCCTCCCCAGGCCACCCCCGCCAGCAGGGCAAAGGCCACCCCCCAGGGGTCGAGGTTGTCGGTGCGCAGGGGCGACAGCAGCACTACCCCCATGGCAGCGAGGGCTACCCACAATCCATCAATCCAACGACGAGAATACAGCAGCGCCACCAGTAGTGGCCCAGGGAACTCAATCGCCACCGCCACCCCGGTGGGAATGCGGGCAATGGACAGGTAGAACAGACTGTTCATCATGGCCAGGGAAAGGCCAAACAAAACCAACAGACGATAAGCTGCTGGAGTATGTCCCCGCAGCCGAGGTCGCCGCCAAACCATCAGCACCACCGCCGCCAGCCCCACCCGCAGCGTCACCATGCCCAACGGCCCTACCTGCCCAAACAAGCTCTTGGCTAGGGTGGCCCCAATCTGAA
This sequence comes from Nodosilinea sp., assembly GCA_040396995.1. GTDB lineage: Bacteria > Cyanobacteriota > Cyanobacteriia > Phormidesmidales > Phormidesmidaceae > Nodosilinea. Next base: position 65,344 of record JBBAWV010000007.1, read on the forward strand.
TCGAGACCATCGACCCAATCACCAAAAATGGAGCAGGCAGCAGAGCAAACAGCGAAGAAAGCAGACGCAGCATGGAGGATCGAAGGAGGATAGGGGTAGTGCATTAATGCACGGGACGGAGGAAAATCAGGCTATACCACCGCGATA
>JBBAWV010000008.1:0-17478 GCA_040396995.1 Nodosilinea sp.
GGCGAGGTCTCCTCGCCCGCTGATACCGGGGGCAAACAAGTCGGATTTGGTATAACTCACGCCCCTGGACGCTCATGCAACCTTATCCAAGCGATGGCACCCATGGAGCCAGCCATCGGTGCTCTCCACTACCTACCGCCGAGGTGCTCCAGCTACCCTCGGCTCTCCTTGACTGGATGTGGAACAAAAGCGCCAGGTACCTATTCTGCGCTCCAGCAAGGCTCAAGCTCACACGAACCCAGGGAGAGCCCCATCCTCATCGGTTACAGTCTGCAAAGTTCCACCATAAAACTTCAACAGATAAATTTTCTAGAACGGAATTAGGCAGGGTTTTAGGGTCGCGTTACTCTGAAGAAGGACAGGGGAAAGTCGCTTCATTAGGAACACCTGTCTGGCCCTAGTTTTGGGGTCTACTCGGTAGGCCATCGAAGGATGGCAAGGAGTTGGTTATGACCCAAAATGTCTTTTCTTCAGGTTTGCGTAATGTGGCCCTTGTGGGGTCCTATTCCAGTGGTAAAACAACGCTTCTAGAAAGTATTCTTTCTGTAACGGGAGCCATTACCCGCAAAGGTAGTGTAGAAGAAGGCAACACCGTTGGAGACAGCACTCCCGAAGCCCGCAATCGTAAAATGACGGTGGAACTCAATGCCGCTAGTACCGAGTACGGCGGCATTCGTTTTACGTTTTTAGACTGTCCGGGTTCTGTGGAACTTCAGCAGGAAACCTGGAATGCGTTGGTGGGGGTCGATGCGGCCATTGTGGTTTGTGAGGCCGATCCCAATAAAGTTTTGACCCTATCACCGCTGCTGCAATTTTTAGATGCCTGGGAAATTCCCCACCTGATTTGGATTAACAAACTGGATCGGGCCAATGGCACCTTTGCCGATGTGTTGGCATCGCTGCGCCAAATTTCCGCCCGTCCGGTGATTCCCCAGCAATATCCCATTCGCCAAAATCAAGATTTGGTGGGCTTTATCGACCTGGTCACGGAGCAAGCCTACCATTATCATCCCGGTGCCCCGGCGGATCCGGTGCCTCTGCCAGCCGCGCTTCAGGCGGAGGAGCAAGCCGCCCGTACCGAAATGCTGGAAGCCCTGGCCGACTATGACGATCACCTGCTAGAAGAACTGCTGGAGGAAATTGCCCCGCCGGAGGAGGAGATCGTCAAAGACCTGAAGATGGAGTTGGGGGCGGATTTGATCGTGCCCGTGTTCATCGGCGTGGCTGCGAGTGACTACGGGGTGCGGCCTTTGCTGGATGCCCTGGTGAAGGAAGCCCCGGAACCGGAAACCACCTGCGACAATCGCGGCCTTAAGGCGGGGGATGTGCCCCTGGGCCAAGTGCTGAAGACCTACTACACCCCCCAGGGCGGCAAGCTTTCGCTGGTGCGGCTGTGGCGAGGTGAATTGCGGGATGGCGACGGTCTGAATGGGGAACGCATGGGCGGCCTCTATGACCTGATGGGTGCTCAGCAAAACAGTCTTTCCCAGGCGGTGGCGGGGCAAATTGTAGCCATCGCCCGCCTAGAAAATGCTAAAACCGGGGACACCCTCACCACCAACGGCAACAGTGCCGAACCATTGCCCAAAGCGTCCGCCATCGCCCCGGTCTATGCCCTGGCCGTCACCCCGGAAAAACGCAGTGACGAGGTGAAACTCAGTGCCGCCATTGGCAAGCTGCTGGAGGAAGACCCCTCCCTGGCCTGGGAACAGCACGGCGACACCCACGAAGTCATCCTCTGGGGCCAAGGGGATGTACACCTCAATTTGGCCATTGATCGGCTGGGCCGCAAGTACAACCTGCCCATGACCACCCATCTGCCCCAGGTGCCCTACAAGGAAACCATCCGGCAAACGGTGGAAGCTGTCCACGGGCGCTACAAGCACCAAAGCGGTGGCCACGGGCAGTTTGGCGATGTGCATTTGTCCATCAAACCGTTGCCCAGGGGCAAGGGCTTTACCTTCAACGACACCATCGTCGGTGGTGTGGTGCCCAAGCAATACATCCCCAGCGTGGAAAATGGCGTGCGGGAATTCCTCAACCGTGGCCCCCTGGGCTATCCGGTGGTGGATATCGCCGTTACCCTTACCAACGGCTCTTACCACACGGTGGATAGCTCCGACAACGCCTTCCGCCAAGCCGCCCGCCTCGCCATGACCGAGGGCTTGCCCATCGGTGGCCCCACCCTGCTGGAACCCATCGCCCAGGTGGACATTTCCGTGCCCAGTGTCTACACCTCCAACGTCCTGAAGCTGGTCAGCGGTCGGCGCGGCCAAATCCTTGGCTATGAAGGCAAAGCCGACTGGCCCGGTTGGGATGTGGTGACGGGCTATGTGCCCCAGGCGGAAATGCAGACCATGATTTTGGAACTGCGCTCCCTCACCATGGGCGTGGGCTTCTTTAAGTGGGCCTACGACCACCTCGACCCCGTGCCAGAAAAACTCACCGAGAAAATCCTGGCCACGGCGGCAGCGAGCTAATCCACCATTTCCCCCTTTCTAAGGGGGCTAGGGGGATCCCTCTCGAAACTTCCATCACACAACAACGCCTGAATCAGCGGTTTGTGCAGTCAATAGCGAGGGATATCGCGGTTGTGCAACGTCCGAGGATCGGGCGTTGTTTTTGGTGTCAATGGCCCACAACACAGCAGGCACCGTGATTTTGGTGTGAAATCAACCTTGGTCTGGGATCGCAAGGCGAACGTATCCCCAGAAGCTTGGGCCAACTCTTTCAAATATTCTCCTGATCCTTCAATAAAGCGCCTGAAGTATGAAACATCCTTTACGTCAGAATCGTCACTCTAAGAGCAGCCACGCGAGCACAGGATTTTCGGTACTTCTTATGACCTCAGGGAATCAAACCTCATGCAATCGGCTGAATTTACGGTCAAAAACGACTGGGGCTCAGGCTTCACTGCCGAATTTACCATCACGAATCTTGGTGCTCAACCCCTAACCGAGTGGACACTCACCTTTGATGCACCCTTTCAAATTACGAACCTGTGGAGCGCCACGCTTCAGCAGGGGACAAATGGCAGTTTTGTCATTACCAATGCCGCCTGGAATGGTTCATTGGCCCCCGGACAGACCATTACCTTTGGCTTTAACGGCCAAACGCCTACTGGGGGGACGCCTGTTGTCTCCAATCTCGCCTTAAATGGCATCCCCGTAGCTGGATCTCCCGCCCCCGCTCCCACGCCAGATCCTGATCCAATCCCAGATCCTGATCCAATCCCAGAACCCGAACCGACGCCTGCCCCTGCGCCTACTCCGGCACCAACACCTGCGCCAGCGGTTTCGGTGAACTTCGTGGTAGACAACGATTGGGGATCGGGCTTTGTTGCCAATGTGGTGATCGAGAACTTGGGGAGTACGGCGATCACAGGGTGGGCACTGGCCTTCGGAACCAATTTCCGCCTTGATAATCTTTGGAATGCCAATCTCCTGAGCACCCAAAATGGTATTCAAGTCGAGAACCTGGGCTGGAACCAAATCATTCCAGCGGGGGGCAAGGTCACCTTTGGCTTGCAGGCCACTAAGCTGAATGGTGAGACCGTCATCCCGGCAAGCTATGTGTTCAATGGCGTTACGGTAGGGCCGTCCGATGGTGGTGGTGCCCCGACGCCCGACCCAACGCCCGACCCAACGCCCGACCCAACGCCTAATCCAACACCTGACCCGACCCCTAATCCAACACCTGACCCAACGCCCGACCCAACGCCTGACCCGACCCCTAATCCAACGCCTGACCCGACCCCTAATCCAACGCCCGATCCCTCTCCTGAGTATGGGTCTGAGCTATCGGGACAGTTCAACTATGGTGAGGCGCTGCAAAAATCCTTCCTGTTCTATGAGGCCCAACGCTCTGGGGCATTGCCGGAGAACAACCGCATTGCTTGGCGGGGAGACTCGGCCCTCAACGATGGGGCGGATGTGGGTGTCAACCTTAGCGGCGGCTACTACGATGCGGGCGACCATGTGAAATTTGGCCTACCCATGGCGTCATCCATGACAATGCTGAGCTGGGGGGTGGTGCAGTATGGTGACACCTACGCCCAAATGGGTCAGTTGGACGACGCTCTTGCCGCCATCAAGTGGGGAACGGATTACATTCTCCGCGCCCATGTCACCCGAAACGGCGTCACCCAGGCCTTTTGGGGCCAGGTAGGCGATGGCAACCTGGATCACAGCTATTGGGGGGCTCCAGAAGCCATGACCATGGCACGACCCGCCTTTGCCATCACGCCCAATCGCCCCGGTAGCGACTTGGCGGCAGAGGCAGCGGCGGCGTTGGCTTCGGCGTCCATCCTCTTCCGGTCGGTGGATGCGGCCTATGCCGATACGCTGCTCACCAATGCCCAACAGCTCTATACCTTCGCTGATACCTACCGAGGCACCTACTCCAGTTCCATTCCGGCCAGTGCCCAGTTCTACAATTCCTGGAGCGGCTACCAGGACGAGCTGGCTTGGGGGGCCACATGGCTGCACAAAGCTCTGGAGGCCAAGGGTTCCAACGATACCAGCTATTTGGCCAAGGCCGAGGCTGCATACCAAGGCATTGGCCCCGGCTGGACGCAATCCTGGGATGACAAGTCCTACGGTACGGCTATTCTGCTGGCCCAAGAGACCAACAACAGCCGCTACCGCAGCGATGCCGAAACCTGGCTGAATAGCTGGTTACCGGGCGGCAGTGTCACCTATACCCAAGGGGGGCTGGCGTGGCTGAGTCAGTGGGGTTCCCTGCGCTATGCCGCCAACACGGCCTTCTTGGCGGGGGTCTATGCCGACACCGTCAACGATCCCAACGGTCGATACGATGCCTTTGCCACCCGCCAAATCAACTACATCCTGGGGGACAATCCGCGCAACGCCAGCTACATGGTTGGCTTTGGCGAAAATGCCCCGCTCAACCCCCACCATCGTGCCGCCTCTGGGACGACCAACATCAACGACCCCGCCCCCAACGACCACATTCTCTATGGCGGTCTGGTGGGTGGGCCATCGTCTCCAAACGACTTCGCCTACGAGGATGTGCGTAGTAACTACTTCACCAACGAAGTGGCCTTAGACTACAATGCGGCCTTCACCGGAGCCCTTGCCCGGATGGCCTCCCTCTATGGCGGCATTCCCCTCAGTGATCAAGACCTCAATGCCCTCCCCGGCATCGTCGTCACTGACCTAGGGTAAAACTGACCTAGGGTAAAGCTGACGGAAACATCACCCGATATAAGCCCACCGTCCAGCCGAAGGCCAACAGCCAGCCTCCCACCACATCGCTAACGTAATGTACTCCCAGGTAAGGACGACTGAGCCCAATCAACAGGGCCAGAAGTCCGCCCAGGAGGACAATCCAGCGACGGTGGGGGCTGGTTTGGCTTATCAACACCACCGCCAGAAAAAAGGCCATCGACAGGGTGGCATGGCCACTGGGAAAACTGTGATCGGGAAGCAGCGGGATGCCCTCCCACAGGCTCGGTCGCGCCCGTTGCCAAAGCGCCTTCAGCTCCAGATTTAGCAGTAGCGCCCCCAGCATTGCCAGAATTAAGAACGTGGCCTGTTGCCCTTGCTGCCGACCAATCATCACCACCGCTAGGAGAATCGTCCCCGGCAGCACGCCCCACACGGTCCCCAGATCGGTGAACCCCAGCACCGCTCGATCGAGGGCCGGGGTGGCATAGTGATGCAGCCCGATCAGCGCCGCCTGATCCCAAAGGGTGAACTCCGGGAAGGTGGCCCCAGCCCAGCCCAGCCCTATCATCAATCCCAGGGTTAGGCTCGGCCACCCCAACGTTCGCCCCAGGGTTGTCAGTTTTTTTTGATCCACCATGCCGATCCTCCTTGCCGCCAATGACAGCCTAGCCGTTCCGGCCATTACAGGTCACCATACTGTGGGTGAATCATCTGTTCGTTCACTCGGTGGATTGACCAGGAGGCGAGGCGATGAATGTTTTGTTTGATCTCGATGGCACCCTAACGGATCCGCAGGAGGGGATTTTAGCCTGTCTGCGCCACGCCCTAAGTACCGTTGGCCAACCCATTCCCGACGACGATACCCTACGATTGCTGATTGGCCCACCGTTGCGTGAGGGGATCAGCCATCTGCTCCACTGTCCGGCGGAAGATCCCCTGGTGGAAGCGGCCATTACCGCTTACCGAGAGCGGTTTTCCACCGTGGGTCTGTTTGAAAATCGCCTCTACGATGGCATTGTCGAAGCTCTCTCGGCCCTAGCAACCCAAGGTGTCTTGTATGTGGTCACCTCCAAGCCACGGGTGTTTGCCGAGCGCATCGTTACCCATTTTGGCCTCGGTGATTACCTGCAAACCGTCTACGGCAGCGAACTCGACGGCACCCGATCCGACAAGGGCGATCTGATTGCCTACGCCCTAGAGCAATCTGGTTTGGCGGCGGCGGAAACGGTCATGGTGGGGGATCTCCGCTACGACATCATCGGTGCCCTGCGCCATCAAGTTTGGCCCGTGGGGGTGCTGTGGGGCTATGGTTCGCGCCAGGAACTCGTTCAGGCCGGGAGCCAACAGTTGCTCCATCACCCCAGCGATCTTGCAACCCTGGGCCTTAACCCTTGACCTCAAAAGACCGATTGGCCTTGGACACCAAGCCTCGGTGCCGACCAAAGGGCGTTGTGCAGGCCAAACTTCTTGGCGGCTAGAGTGCCCTTAGGCCCACAGGTTAAAGCGGGCAAGCTGTTGCTTCAGTCGATCTGGCAGTTGATGCGCCAGATCCTCGGCGGTTTTGAAGGTGAGGCGATTTTGGGCGGGCAGGTCAAAGGGGTATTGGCCAGGGATATCGGGCCGCTCCATTTGGGCCAGCAGAATTTGCTCTGGCGGTTTGGCTTGCAGGGCATAGCCCATTTCTACACAAACATGGGGGCTGGGCACGGCGATTTTCGGGTCGCCAGCGGATTGCAGAATGGGGGTACCATCGGCCACAAATAGCAGCGCCTTGGCCATTTTGCGAGTGAGGCGGCTGTTGAGCCGAGCGGGGCCTTCACTGAGGCGGTGGCCCATTTCCAGGGTCAACGGCACACGGGATTTGGCGTTGAGTTTGACGATGGCATCGGTCAGCCCCTGGTGCAACAGTTCCGCCGAGGGGCTGTAGTCGGCCTGGTAGCAGAAGTAGATGATTGGGTCGAGGTGGGCCATCACCTCCCGCTTGATGAAGTAGATTTCGTGGCTGATCAGGTCGATGTTGGCGATGGCATAGCCGCCGCTGCCTTCGATGTAAAACTCCACCACTTCGCCATCCAGGTAGCGCTGGAACCAGGCGCTTTGCCGCACGGTGTCGCTATCGTCCAAAAAATCCGCTCGCAGGGCCGACTTCAGCAAACTGTTCTTGCTCAGCCGCAGATCGTAGGGCCGCTTTTCTAGGTCGCGCAGGGGTTCGTAGGCTTCTAGATACCAGGCTTTGAGGGCAATAATCGCCATCGGTTCCTCCTCGGCAAGGGACGTATGGGCGTTCCCCTAGGTCAAGTATCGCTTGATTTTAAGCCCTTGGCCCATCTCTGGATAGGTCAAATCTAGTTAATCAACACGGGACAAAATAAGGGGCTTAAGTCCCTTGCCAGGGACGCTTTCGGGGAGGCCACCCAATCTTCAGGGATTAAACACCTCATCCTCAATGCCTACCCACCATTCGCCCAGGCCCATGAGTTCCTCGTGGAGCTGGCTGAGTTCGCACATATAGGTTTCGGGGGCTAGGGTGTCCTTGCGTTCTTGCAGCATCGTGAGGCGCAGCAGCACCAGCAGCCAGGGCTTAGAAATGCCGTCCCTGGCCTCGATAAACTGGGCCAAACTGCGGCTATCCAGACCCAGACCTTGGCCTAGTCCTTGACGGAACCCTTGGCTGAGGCGGTGCAGGGGCAGACCGAGGGGATCGCCCCCCATGGGGTTGTCGTTCGTTGGGTTGTCAGCCATGGGGTAGCCTTAGCCTCCTAGGATTGCTCTTTTTACTGTAGCGGTAACGCCCAAAGGATGCAGGAGGAGGAAGCGCTGGGATGATTCGGTTTTGGGGATGGTGCATGGCTTTGTGCATGACACCCTACGAAAATCCTGAGAAATTGAGCACCCTGACCCTATTGCCGCTAGGATGATGGCCGTAATTTATGTTGTTGTGTGCGTTTAACGTTCCTACGTTTAACGTCTCTGCGTTCAAAGGCCTTGATGATGTTTGACCCCAACCTGGCTATTTTGTCGCCGCCGCCGCCGTCTCCTTGGCCCCGGTTTTCGGAGCCGCTGAAGTTAGCGGTACTCGCCTCTGGCAACGGCAGCAACCTAGAGGCTATCGCCACGGCCATCAACCAGGGGGATTTGCACGCCCACATTCAGGTGGTGATCTACAACAACCCCAAGGCCAAGGTGGCGGAACGAGCAGATCGACTGGGCATCCCCAAGGTGTTACTTAACCATCGCCACTACCCCAGCCGCGAAGCCCTCGACCAAGCCATCCTCCAGACCGTGAAAGCCCACGGGGCCGATTGGGTGATTATGGCGGGCTGGATGCGCTGTGTCACCCAGGTGCTCATCGACGCCTTCCCTAGCCAAGTGCTCAACATTCACCCCAGTTTGCTGCCCAGCTTTCCGGGCATCCATGCCGTAGATCAAGCCCTGGCGGCGGGGGTCAAGGTGTCGGGCTGCACCGTCCACTATGCGGAACTGAAGGTAGACAGTGGCCCCATCATCATCCAAGCCGTGGTGCCCGTGCTGCCGGGGGATACCGCCGACACCCTGCAAGCCCGCATCCAGGTGCAGGAACACCGCATTTACCCCGCCGCCATTGCCCTAGCTGCCAGCCAAAACACCTAGGCAGAACCCGCCGCTACCCCTTGCAGAATGGTCATGGGGCCAAGGGTTTTCAGCAGGGCCAATTGCTCATGATTTTTGACCAGCAGCGATCCGGCAAACCCCAGGGAATTCACCGGGATCGACTGGTAATGCTCTTGGCGACGGCTCACCACCATCATCCAGCGGCGAGTGGCCAGCAGGTTGTAGGGAAAGGCGGCGGCGGGGGCTTGGCGGTTGGCTCCTAGGTAGTCAACCAAGGCGTGGTAGGTGGTCAGCAACTCCTTGACAGTGGGTGGTTTTCCGCTCAGTCCGGCAATGGCGTGGCGAAAGAGAAACTGGGGATGTTGGTGGATTGAGATTGAGGTTTGATCCGCCGAGGGGCCTAAGGACAGTTGGCCAATGGCCTGATCTACAGGTAACGGACTGCCATCGGGGCAGAGGGGGGGCGGCACCAGTTGCAGGTGCTTGTGGCGTTGGCTGGCTCCGGCGAGGCGACCACCGTTGTAAAAGGCTAGGCCATCGATCTCTGCCATGCCGGGGGCCAGGGCGTCAAAGTCGGCGAGGGCCAGCCAGGTGTCTTGCTCCTCAAAGGCCCGTGTCACGATCAAAATATGGTGATCGACCACGTTGTACTTATTCAGCAAACACAGGTGGCTGTCGGATAAATCCGCCACGAATAAATCCGGGTCGTAGGGCAAAAACGGATTCACGGGCTTACCTTGCCTGTGCTGCACAACTTGGCTGCGGTTGTACTGCTCCTTCCGCATCAAATTGGCCAATACCCGCACCAAAAACCGTATTCCGCCCTGTTCCACAAACTCATACTCAGTTCGGATCGGCTGGAGTGCCCCACAGGCCAGGGCATGGCGGGTCTGGTGCTGAATTTTGCTCCACAACACACCCGGAGCCAAAGAATGCGGATCAGAACCAGCCATAGAACTATCGAGGAATGCCTGTATCGACTGTATCAAACCACTGCTCCACCCTGTCGTCCGATAGAGGGAATTGCAATTCTCATCGACCCGGCAAAATAATCCCTAGGGGGCAAAAAATATGGCACGGTAAGAGAGTTCATCGCAAAAAACGCGCTGACTGGCGCTAATTGCAGTTACGGAGAGCGTCTTAGGAGAAAACCATGGTTGAGACTATTCGCGGCATTTTGCAGCCCATTGCCGACTGGTTTGCGGGCTTTGGCACCCCCGAGCCCATCGTTCACTGGGGCCACCCTCTGATGATGGGCATCGTCATTTTTGTCATGGGTTCCTATACCGCCTGGGCCGGGTGGCAGGGGCGTTTGGGCAGCGATGCCGAAAAAATGGCCGAGCAACGCACCATTCACAAACGCCTCGCCCTGTGGATGTTCACCTTTATCACCCTGGGCTATACCGGGGGCGTGTTGTCCTTGGTCATGCAGGGCCAACCCCTGTTTGAAAGCGCCCACTTTTGGACGGGCACCCTGGTCATCGGTCTGCTGGCTACCAATGGAGCCATCTCCATCACCAAGTTTGGTGGCGGACAGCCCATCCTCCGCACCGTTCACGCCTACCTGGGCACCGTTGCCCTAGGGGTGATGTTCATCCATGCCTTCCTAGGCCTACAGTTGGGTCTGGCCATTTAGACCTGAATGTTCCCCTAGCTCCGACCCTGTGGTGGCTCTAGGCTTGAGCTGCGCAGGGTTTGAAGTTAGCGCGGATCCTCGACGGGTGAGGTACGAGCAACTCATGGGTGATGGATTGCCTTGAATGTTACAGCCCTAACAACAGCAGCAGCGGCGGCAGGGAGGATTGCAGCACCGTGGCCAGCGTGCTCACATCGGACACCGTAGCCACGACGCCTTTTAGGGCATTCATCGCCATCGAACAGAGTTTGGCCGTTCGTTTTTCTGGTGGCTTTTTGCCCTCTTCGGCGATGGTTTCCACCGCTTCGAGGGCTTCTTTTTTCTGGTCTTCCGAAAGGGCCGTGTCTTCGTTGATGGCCTGCTGGATGGTGGACAGAATATTCGCCAGTTCGTCTGAGCCAGATACCTCAACCCCGCGCAGTTGTTGAATGCTAGTGCTGACCTGGCCGCTGAGGGTACTGAGAATGCTAGATCCGACGACATCGCCACCGACGCTGACCCGGCCCCCGGTGGACATATCCACCGTGCCGCTCAGGTCGCCACCGACACTGATGCGAGTGCCGCTCGACATATCCACATTGCCCCCGGCGTTGATGTTGGTTTCTTGGTTGGTCACGGTCATGCCTCCTGCATTTTGAATCATGTAAATTTGGTTGCCTTCGCCCTGGATCATCACGGGGCTGCTGCGTTCGGCCAGTTGGCCCGTTAGGCGTTCAATCATTTGCTGTTGGGTGGCAAACAGTTGTCGCACATGCTGAATTTCCGAATCCTTCGCTTGTAACGTCAGTTCGTACCCCGCCTCTAGCCGCTGCACCGCCGCTTGGTACTGGGTGTTTAGCGCTTGTTGTACTTCGGCCTTATCAAGTTGGAGTAAATTTTCGCTGGCGATGTCGATTTGCGCCGTGGCCCCGTGGCCCTGGGGATCAATTTTTTGCACAGAAAACAGGTCGGGTGCGTGGTAGTTCAGGGCCGTTTGGGTGAGGGCAAAGGCGAGGGCTTGGGGGTTCACCGCCTCCTGGAAACTGAGGCTGACGCTGCGTTGAATGGCGGCAATCCAGGCTTCAAATTCCCCCGACTGAAACTCGCCCCGCTCGGGCTGAGGATCGAGAAAATGCCCCTTGGCACTGCGGCGCAGAAACACCCGCTGGCAAGTCACGCCCTGAAAGCGGGTACTAGGATTAATATGCCAGTCTTCAATGCAGACATCGGTGAGCGTTGCCCCGGACAGGTCGGCGTTGACCAGGTTGGCCTGGGCCAAATTACTACCTGTCAGGTCGGCCCCGCGCAGGTCGGCCCCCATCAAATTGGCCCCCGAAAAGTCCATCTCTTGCAGATCGGCGGGGGGGCAGTCATCGGTGTGGCGCAGGTTAACGCCCTGCAAGTTCAGCCCCCGAAAATCCTTATCGGCGCTGGTGCCTTGGGTCAGTAGGGCTTGCACCTTGGGATTATCCAAATCCAGATAGCGGTTGTCGGTACGGGCACGTTCTAGCCGCTGGGCCTGACGAAAACAGGTGCGGTAGAGGGAACGTCCTCGTAAATCGGTATTCGCTAGGGTCGCCCCAGCCAAATTCACCTGGTTGAGGTCGAGGTTATGGAACGACGTGCCCCCCACCGCCCCCCAGGCCAAGGCCCAATCGCGCACCCGGTCGGGATAGCGCCAGGGGGTGCGGTGGCGGCGGTTGGTAGCCCAGGCTAGCAGCGTCACCGCCAGGGTAAAGCTGATGCCAAATATCCGTGCAAAGATTGTCTCCGTGGCAGTAGCGGCGGGAATCCCCCCCAGATCATTGGGATCGGAACTACTGCCAAAGGCTGACCCGGCAACGGCCCCCAGCACCACCATGGCCAAGATGCCCAGCTTGAACCGCATGGCCCGGAGAAACAAAATATCCGTCACCGCCAAGGCCCAGCGAGAGAGGCCAAAGGCAAGGGCGTAGATGGTGCTGATGGCCAAGACGGTAATGGCCGTAATGATGAAAAATAGGCTGTCTCCTAAACCCAGAACCCCAGCCAGCCCCAGAATTACTTGCAAAACAATGGTCACCACCAGGGTCAGCAAACCCGCTCCCAAAGCGGCGTCCCAACGGTAGTAGGTGGTTAGCAATAACCCGGGCACGACCACTACAGTGATGGCGAGGCATTCAAAAAATGAGTCGCCAAAGCGGCCTAGGCCGATCAGTTCTAGCCCAATGGTGGCACTCAGTACGGCGACCAAAACGCTGATAATGCCACAGGCGACCGCCATGGCCGTTAACAATAGCCCCTTGTGCCACAACTTCTGACCCGCAATTGACCCCTGCAAATCTTGGGGTAGAACTGCCTGATCAAATCGCTGACCTCGAATATCTGGGGTTAGCTTAGCTGGAGGCAAATTAGTCACGCCATGCACCCTCAAACATACCGAATAGGTTGAGTTGATTTAATTAATCATGCAACCCTCAAATATTCAAGCCATATCTTCAATCTTAAGAAATATTGTTTTTTCAAGCTTCCTCTAAACCAGGCTGATAACCTGCTAGAACGAGATTGAAAGTGGCTGACTAGCTGCTTTAGAGTATTCAACGATATCGACTAGATTACCGAGCAAATCTTAGTCATTTTTGATACCTTCCAATACGGGTGCTGCCATGCGACGGTTTTCCTCTGGCCATCAGGTGAAGCATTTTGGTTATCAATTATTTCAAGAACGCTGGCACTTTCAAGGCAATCTTTTTAAGAAAAAGAAAAATAAAAAGACTGGCTTATGGAAATGGATTAAGGTCACAGGTACGGGGCTATCTGAGGATGATGAAGCAGGGATAAATATAGACAAAGAAGATCTAGATCGAGTTTTAGATATTATTGAAGAGCGTTTTCACAGCCAATCCACAAGACAATTTAGCGTCGCGGGAAATGAATCAGACTTCCTGCCCCTTGCCTCCCTAGAAGTTGGGGCTGAGAAAGGTCGAGCCATTTGCCGCATTGCCCGCTACTTTTCCTTGGAAAGTCTGGGTGACTTGATTGACGAATTAGAGAGCCCCTACAATCGGGATAACTACAGTAGTGAAGAGGTAATTACGGAAGTCCTAGCCATTCCCCAACAGATTGCTGACGAAATTTTTCAGGAACGGGATGCCTACAAACCGGGAAAGGAGCATCCTCTTAAAGCGCTGAGAAGTATCAATGAACGACAACTTGCTCAAATTAACCCGATCCCCATTGGCACAGGTTTCCTAGTCGGTGGTAGTCACCTGATGACCAATAACCATGTCATCCCTAATCCATCAGAGGCGGTTGAGTGCGTTGCTCAATTTAACTATGAAAAAGATCGATCTGGCATCCTAGAGCAAACTGTTGATTATGAGTTTGATCCCAACCTTCTCTTTGTCACTGATCCGGCCTTGGACTACACCTTAGTTCAACTCAAATCAGGTCAGTTTACTCGCCCAGCCGGGTATACCTTTGGTTGGCTGCAATTAGTGGCAGATGAGTCGAATATTGTTCCTGGTCTTTCTAAAGAGCAAATGCTCACAAGAAACAGCTTGAAATCCTATGTGAAGGAGATTGATCGTCGATCTAAAGATTTGCCTCAACCAAATCAGCCCGACGAGTTTATGGAGGGTGATCGCGTACTGATGGTGCAACACCCCAAGGGCCGAGAAAAGCAACTGGTACAAAATGATAATCGGGTGTTGGCCTATAACCACGATGGGCTGATGAAAAACTATCTGCGATATACTACCCCCTCAGATTACGGTTCCTCCGGTAGCCCCGTGTTCAATGCCAACTGGGAACTGGTGGCCCTACACCATGCTGCGATCGCCAAGGAGGAAATTCGGCCTGAGGAAAATGCAACTTCTGGCGTAAAGAACTCCCCCCAGGAAGGCACTAGCGCTATTACCCCTCCACCATCTACTCCTGATGAAGCGGCCTCTACCGATGACAGTCAATCCCAAAAGCCGACTATTGAGGCTTACCAGGGTGTGCGCATTTGTCGCATTGTGGAAGATCTGCAAGCCAAAAGCTGGGAAATGCCCAAGCTCAAAAGCTTCCTAGAAGACTTTGTGGTTACGAAGGAACAGCTCAGCTACCCACCCCTACCTGGTGCCCTAAGTTTGTCTGGGATAAATAGCTACGTCAGCACCGATAACCATATTGGTTTTGTTTCAGCGAGTCGAGATGGCAGTCTAAAAATTTGGAGCCAGGGAGGATTAGAGTTAAAAACCTTATCTCTAATCGTTGATTCAGCACCGCTTAAAGGCCCGGTTCAAGAAGTTGCCTTCAGCAAGGATGGAACTCTAGCTGCCGTTGCGTGGTCGATGCAGGCTAACCAAGAAATTCCTCTTGAAATTTGGGAGATTAAGGGCGAGAACATCAAAACCATTACAGTCCAGCGACAGATCCGCTTTAACTGTGGCAGAAATCTCCGATCAGACGATACAACAATCATAAACTTGTTGATCGCAGAAAATCTCTATAATCACCCTCACACCATCATCACCCTGCGATCCGACAGCTATCTCCATGTTTGGTCACCATCTGGAAAACTAATCGATGAAATTGATATCCGAAAGCAAGATATTGATTTGCTTGCCAGTCAAGGTTTAGCTAAGAAAATAGCAGATCTTGAGAAAAAAAAGAGCGAAATGATAGCAGAAGGAGGATTCAGAAGCAATACTGAATGGACAGATAAAAAGAGACAACTGGAACCCAAAATTAGGGAGGCTCACCAGCAAATCATATCCCTACAGCCTGATCTGGAATGGCTTAATTCGCAAATTAATGACAGCAATCGACAGCCTCATATACTATTGAATCAATCCATACGAGAATCTTCTGCCACAAAAACCTTAGCCTATTGTGGCAGAAGATTTATTTTCATTCTGGATACTATCAGTAGGAATGTAGCCTCCATACGACTTGAGGATTGCAAGGATTTTGCTTGGAGCCCCGATGGAAAGGAGTTAGTTGTATTGTCAACAGATACAGATCAATCTAGGAGTGGATTAGAACAGGCCACTTTTTGGAATGCGGACGGCACACCAGTTTTAATTAACTCTAATCCCAAAACATTAAACCATTTATTCCTAAAAATAAAACTTTTTTACAGCAATCAACGACATGATTTAATTGCCATCAATTCTAGCAATGCCTTCTCTTCTATAAAAGGAGACATCCTGCGAAGATTCTCAAATCCTGGATTTGGCAAGAGTGGCTCAATGCACACCATTGACTCTTCAGAGCAACTATTATTGAAAGACTGGAAATTTAGTGATGACAATGATAGTCTTCTCTTGGTAACGCTGGAGAATGGCAGATCTGATATATATAGATATAGTCAAAGATATTCATTTGATTCAGAGTTTCATTTTTTGAAATCTGTTAATCATTCTGGCTTGCTATCCTTTTCAATTTTAAAGCCATCATTATCACGATCAGAAAATCCTTTTTCCTTTGCGAATCCCGACCAGTTAGCCTACACGTTAGAGGTATGGGTGAATCCCACTCAAAATTCTTCTGGCACTATTTTGGCAAAAGCGTCTCGAATTGGTCGAGAGTATGAAATAGCTGTCAATGAAGGTCGGTTTAGGGTGACGATAGGCTATCGACCTCCTATAGATGGTGGGCCTTATCAAAAGGGTATTTTAAATCATATTGCCGTTGTTGTTACACGAAACAATGAGGGAAATTACCAGCCTCAGATTTATCTCAACGGAGTCTTGTTTCCTGAACGCCAGCGCCAGCCTATAGCTTACAGTTACAACCAGACCTACCGCCCACCATTGCCGAAAGAACTGGCTAAGACACCGCTTTTAATTGGATGTAGCATTGGAATTGATGAGGGGAGTCCAGAGATGCCCTGGACAATTGATCAGGCTCTCTTTAATCAAACCTCCGGTTTTGCTGGAACGATTGCTGAAGTGCGGATTTGGAAAACGGCCCGCACCCAAGAGCAAATCCAGGCGAATCAGAATCGTCGGCTCTCTTCTGCGGATAAGGAAGATGGTTTGGTCGGCTGCTGGCGCTTTGAAGAGGTTCATAATCAACGAGTTAGAAACCTGGCTGGAGATGGAGATCATGCGATCATTGTTGGTGCGGATTCACTTCCCCAAACTGCTGTATCTAGTCGGATGATCTCAAGCTTAGTTGTCCGCCAACCTCGCCATTGGGTGAACTGCGGGAACGATAGTAGCCTAGCTATTTCCAATGCAGCGACAGCAGAATTTTGGCTGCAGTATGGCATGGGTAATGGAATACTCCTCCAGCGTATGGGGCGGGGTGAAGCTGGCTATGCGGTGTTTTGGCGAAATAACAAAATTCGGGTTCTGCTGCGCGGGCAAACCCCTGCAAGCCAAACCATCGTTGAAACTCAGCAATTGGCCCCTAGAGATCAGGCGTTTCACCACATCGCCTTTACCTGGGATCAGTGGTCTCAGGAAATTTATATCTACGTTGACGGTCGTCGCCAGGATACGGTTGCCGTAGCCGGGAAGTACAAAACGCTGTTGATTGATGGTCAATACCGCAGTATTAGTTTGTTTGATGCTTCCTTAGACGGGATTACGGCCCCCCTTTATTTAGGATCTTCCCCCACAGAAAAGAGCTATCGTCGCTGGGCCATGGCAGAGGTACGGCTGTGGAACGTGGCCCGCACTCAAAATCAAATTCTCAACAACATGACCCATCGTTTGGCAGTGCCAGATCCCAGCTTAGTGGGCTACTGGCGCTTGGATGATGGCGGGAAAATTGCCCATAATCAAGTGGCCCTTTGGGACAAACGCAGTGGCCCAGAACATCACGGTAGGGTGCAAGGGGCACAGTGGTTTCCTGCCACGAATTCTGGCTCGGTGGCTGGGGGCGAAGAAGCTGCTGGGGACGATGATGATCCCAGCCATCGATCAGACGGGCAGTCTCAAACAACCGACGGGCAGTCTCAAACAACCGATGGGCAGTCTCAAACAACCGACGGGCAGCCTGAAACAAACGGCGGGCAGCCTGAAACAAACGATGGGCAGTCTGGAACCAACGACGGGCAGTCTGGAACCAACGACGGGCAGTCTGGAACCAACGACGGGCAGTCTGGAA